>NZ_JBEGED010000009.1:0-254715 GCF_040202885.1 Xanthomonas sp. WHRI 1810A | reverse complement strand
CGCAAACAGGTACCTGTACGTCCGAGAAGTGACCCAGACAATTAACTGCTCGCAAGACGTGATTGCCAGACGCTTACGGGCAACGTTTGTAGGCTGGGGGTATTAGACAAGGTTTCCACGCTCAAGGAGGCTCTGATAGCCTGATTGAAAATAGGGCCGGAAGCTTCAAGCTCTTGGGTGAGAAGACCAGCAACCTCGACGATCACATCCTCGAATTGCTCCACAAGGCTAGTCGTTCGAGCCCAAAGACGATTGCCAATCGCTGAAATCTGTTGGTCAACCTCATCCGGGGTGCACGGCGCTTGGTTGAGTAGGCCGTGCAGCGTGATCAAGACCTCGCTAGTTCTAAATTTGTCTTGCGCGGCGCCCCCTATCGGAGAGTGGAAGATTTCGGAAGCCAATTCATTATTCACGCCCTTTGTCTGGCTCTTGTGCCCGCCGACTAGCGTCTCGGCCAGCACTCCAGCAAACAAGACAACTACACGTCTCTCCAAATAACTGACTACTGCACTAATGTCGGTGATGGGCCGGCCTTGAAAAATTTCAGCTCCGGCTTTATGACCTGCGAAACCTGTTAGTTCCATTGTGACAGCGCCGGTGCTAAAGCCCATCACCTTTGCCAGAACGTAATGCCCCATCTCGTGCTGTGCAAGCGTTCTCGCTCGTTCCTTGTGGTGCGGTTGGGTATGTAGTGGTCAACTGATCCCGGACACTGAATTGAGTTTTTCCTCAGCGACCGCAGGCGCTAGCCCTTCGTTGAACTGATGCGGTCGCCGCCAGTTGTACCGCTCCATCAAAAACCGGCTGATATCTTGCTGTGCCAGCGCAGCGCTCATGTAGCCCACCGTCGGGATCCATTCACTTTTTAGGCTGCGAAATAGTCGTTCCATCGGCGCATTATCATGGCAGTTGCCGCGACGACTCATGCTCTGTGTGAAGCGGTATCGCCACAGTCTCTGACGGAAACTCCGACTGCCATATTGGCTGCCCTGGTCGCTGTGAAACAATACGCTTTGCGGCCTGCCACGCTGCTCATACGCCATGTCCAACGCCTTGATCACCAAGTCGGCGTCGGGCTTGGATGAGAACGCCCAACCCACAACACGGCGGGCACAAAGGTCGATGACAGCCGCCAGGTAGTGCCATCGGCCCTCAGCCCAAACGTACGTAATGTCACCGCACCAGACCTTGTTCGGGGATGTAACGTTGAAGCCTCGATCAAGCACGTTCGGAATATCAGGCCGCTCCACAGTAGCCTTTTTGTAGGCATGTGAGCCCGGCTGTTTGCTGATCAAGTTCATCTCGCGCATCAACTTACGTACCTTGAATCGACCGATCTGCATGCCGTCCTCTTTCATCATCAGCATGATGCTCCTGCTGCCCGCAGCGCTTCGGCTTTGCGTAAACAGCTCGTTCACGCGGCTGCGCAAAACCACCCGTTCGGCATCTGGATACCGACGTTTGCGGCAGTACGCGTAGTAGCACGATCGGGTTACTTCAAATACCGAGCACAACAGATCAATCGGCTCTTGAGCCCGAAGTTGATCGATTAACGCGAACGCTCGTGTTCCTCGGCCATCAAGAGCGCGGTGGCCTTTTTTAAGATGGATTTTTCCCGTTCCAGCCGGTTGATACGGGCTTCGAGTTCCTGGATTTTTTGCTGCTCAGGCGTCAGGGCTTTGCTGGTCGGAGTAACACCGCCACGTTCTTGCTGGAGCTGGTTCACCCAACGGCGCAAGGCCGACTCAACAAGCCCAAGCGAACGTGCTGCTTCGGTATGGCTGTAGCCTTGGTCGAGCACCAGGCACGCGGCCTCGCGCTTGAACTCAGGGGTAAAGGTACGACGTTGCTTGGTCATCAGACACCTCTCTGTGGCGAGCATTCTCGCCTAAATGGGTGTCCGGTTTCATTAGACCACTACAGGTATGCATTTTTTCACTCTTCATCCAAGTCTTTGTCCAGAGACTTCCAACGACTCAAGGTTTCCAGCAACTTAGGGTTGAGCTTTAAATCCACCAAGGTCTGTATCTGCTCTCGTCTCCCGGCTGCGAAATCCACAACAAACGAGCTTACAACAACCTTGTTAGGCAAATCGACGCCCTTTACGTCGATCCAGCTCCCACGCCCCAACACGATAACCGGCTCGCCATTAGCACCGGTCACTACATACAGTCCGCCATCAGATTCTGGGCTCATTTCAGGAGGAATGACTCCTCGGCACTTGGCCATAAAGAGCTCGTAAGATGATTGGGGAACTCGGCGAACTCCACTTTCCCAATGTTCCCAAGCTCGCTTGGTAACTCCAACGAGTCGCCCGGCTTGGGTGGTGGTCAACCTGTGGCTCAGCCGCACAGCTCGTAAAACATCAGCATCTGATGGCGTCATCTCAGGCTCCGAAGGGTGAGTTTAGCAAAACCATTGAGCGAACAAAATTCGCTTGCGACGTACATTGTACGCCAGTCAAGGCTCGACGCAACCGAAGTGACACATGCTACTCGGCGCCCCATTTCAGGGGCAGCTCTTCACGGCTTCGCATCAGAGGCTCCCTATGTAAGTCCCTCAGTAAGGCGAAATGGCTCAGCATCTCCATCCACCGCACACCGCGAGGGCTCACATCAATGCCATTTCTCAGCCCAAAATGGCTGACGGCAGGAAATAATCACGTCGAAACTCGGTTAAGCGCATACACATGTAGCATTCCAGCATTTTTACGACGAAAACCGCATCGAAATCCATAAAAACCATATAGAATGTTTATCAAATCGCATACTCATCAGAGACCCCATCATGGAGAATTTCCCTATCGTCCTGGCTCTCTTGCGAGCATCTGTCCGGGACAAATCCAGCGCCGTCATTCAGCACGCAGAGCGCTTGCGAGAAGCGTTGCAGAAGGCCGGCGCCTCAGATCAGGCTCAAGCACTGAGTGAAGTCCTGAGTAGCACACGCAAACCAAGCGCAGGCAAGCTTGTTCCATCGCGCGTCATTAAGTCCCGAGCCGTGTCGGCTGGCGAGATAATGACACCGAACACGGCCTTTCCGGTGGATAAGGAAACTAGCACGCCTCTTGCTGAGATTTTCTTCCCTGAACAGCTCGCGGAGCTCGAAGCTCCAATCCTGAACGAACGACTTGTTCGTGCCACTGGACACCTACAAGAACAATGGATTGGTGCCGCCGAGCTACAAGCGGCTGGCATCAAGATTCCGCGTACAGCGCTATTCTTTGGCCCTCCTGGTACCGGCAAAACTCGTCTTGCTTTGTGGGCGGCCTCAAAGCTGGGCTTACCGGTAGTCCTTGCACGCCTTGATGGCTTGATGAGCTCGTATTTAGGTACCACCGCTAGGAACATTCGAACGCTCTTTGACTTTGCGAATCGCTACCAGTGTCTGCTGCTGCTGGACGAATTCGATGGCATAGCGAAACTGCGTGACGACCCTCAAGAACTGGGAGAGGTGAAGCGAGTAGTCAATGCTGTGTTGCAGGCTATCGATGCGCGATCTCCACTCGGACTGACCATTGCCATCACCAACCATGAAACGTTGCTAGATCCAGCAGTATGGAGGCGTTTCGATGCACGGATCGAGATTGGCGTACCCGATGCGGAGAGTCGTGTGGCGATCATTGAACGCTACACTGAGGGTTTTGGCATCAGGCCTGGCGCGGTCAAAATTCTGGCTTGGCTAACAGATGGTTACAGTGGATCCGACATCGAAACCATGTGCGATTTTTTAAAAAGACACATGACTCTTCGTGCAAGCAATAAGCCATCAGTGATAGATTCGATAAAACTTTTTCTGGATCTTTCTGCAACCAGCGATCCATCCCCTGCAAGAGATGCCGTTACTCGAGGGGAAAACACGTGGATGAGTCAGGTCCTGAGTTACAAGGATATAAAAATCGTTCAGGCGGATATCGCTGACGCGATTCAGTCAACCCAATCGAAGGTAAGCCGGCTGCTAAAGTCTGCTGAGCGAGCTTAGCTAAAAGGAATTTAGTATGGCAAACAATCCCGTTCAGGTCGTCCTCCAGACCGACCAATACATGAAGCTACCTGAAGGCGGCGGCGGCGGAAGCGCAAAGGATTTTTACGAAGAACGGGACAAAGAGTTCAAGCGTCATAAGCATCAGCTCCTCAAGCAGGTCGAAACCATTCGTACTGTTTTGTCCCGTGCGGGCGACCATCAAGTTGGCTATGTCAAGGTCAGACTCCAGTCCAGCGCATTGGCGAAATCTCATAGACCTGTAGATGCGCTTTTCAAGCCTAAGAGCCTGCCGCTGGTGGGCTCAGGCGCATTGGGTGAGCTTTATTTCGAAGTGACGGCGGAGACTTTAGGCTCGGTAGCTGAGGCCATCAGCGGAGCTGAGGAGACGGTCACCAAGCGCGACAACAAAAATAAACTAAAGGCGAGTACTGCTCGATCAGAAACCGGAGCAATCCAAGAGATTGTCTTACCTTCTTCGCAAGACAAACGTGCATTCAGCTTAGAGCAGGCTTCAAATCATTTTAAAAAATGGCCGGGAGCCCGCTACTTCACGGTAGAACTGTTCGTGGATGAGCAATCTCTTTCGGGAACAACCAAATCGCGATCTCCAGCGCTGAGTGAGCTTCGAAAGTTCAGAAAGGGAATTGAGACGTTCTCACCAGAATTGAAAATTTGGGCGTCTGGTGATGAGTGGCTAGCCTTGCACATCACAACCGTTCAGATTCCCCCCGCAATCGTTAAAAGCGCAGGCTTCGCAGAAACGCTAGCGTCCGTGATGGGCTTCCTGGATAAGTCTCCGCTTGTTCGCCGATATGCGCTAGGAGCGATTATCACCCGCGGCCAGCAATCAGTGCGTGCACACAAGTCAACCGTAAGTTCCGCGAAGGTTGTGTTACCTCAACCGCAGCCGGGGTTGGACTACCCGGTTATCGGCGTGATCGACGCCGGCATCAGCCGCGACAGCTCAATCTCGGCCTGGTCCGCAGGAACGGTCGACTTTATGCGAGAGGCAGATGTAGATAGGGATCACGGCACTTTCATTGCAGGCTTGTTGATCAACGGCGCGACTCTCAATCCGTTGCAACCTATCGAGCAAGATCCATGCATGTTCTTCGATTACGACCTTTTCACGGAAGACGAAGAGAAATTTGAGGACAATTTTCAGCACGGTTTCATCGACATGATGCGCCAACTTGACCTTGAGCTGAAGAGCCACCGTCCCGTGGGGATGAGAGTAATTAACCTCAGCCTCAACCCCGAGGCCATGACCGATCAAAATGGCTACAGCCCGTACGCAGCGATTCTTGATGAGATCGCTGACAGGCATGACGTGATCTTCGTGATCTCAGCCGGCAACTTGGACGGTGCGCAAACACGCAGCCGGTGGCCCGACAGCGCTACACCCGCGCTGCAACAACTCGCCACGTACAGACAGCTCGGAGCCGACCGCATCTACGTACCTGGCGAAACTGCCCGAAACATTACGGTTGGGGCACTAGAACCTATGGATCGCGCTGGAAAAACTAGGCCGGCGCGCTATTCGAGACGAGGACCAGCTACATCGGCAGGCATCAAACCCGACTTTGCTCATGTGGGCGGATGTCTAGCCACCAATAATCCACTCAACTCGATCGATCATTCCGGGTCATTGATTCCGGACGAGGGAACGAGTTTCGCAGCCCCTCTAGTGGCCAAAACAATCGCTTTGCTCGATCATCGCATAGAGGGGGAACAACCTCGTGATGTGCTGATGGCCCTTATGTACCATTTTGCCAGAATGCCCGCGCTGCTCAATGACAAGCTGCTCAATGACGTCAGTAAAGACTTCGCGGGATTTGGGATCCCTGCACCTGTCGACGATATGCTTGCTACCGATGACTCTTCGATCACACTCGTTTTCCAAGACGTACTCAAGGATCGTCTGGAGCTTTCGTTCGACTTTGAATGGCCCTCGGTTTTAGTCGAAAACGGAGCGACGCGGGGTGCCGTGGAGCTCACCATAGTCTACTCACCGCCCTTAGATCGCCGTCACCAAGCTGAATTTTCTCGCGTCAACCTGGATGCCTATCTGCGCCAAGAGACCATGAACAAGAAAACCAAGAAATTTTCCTATGCCGGTCGACTAAAACCTGACCATCCTGGGATTCATGAAAAACACCTGATTGCGCACGGTGCGAAATGGTGGCCGGTCAAACGCTACAGCCGAACCTTCACGCGATTGGAAGGTACCAGTAACTGGCGCTTGGTCGTGGAATCGCTCACGCGCGCCGGTACAGACTACCCATCCTCAGGAGTTCAATTTGCGGTCATCCTGACAATTTCGGATCCGGATAAGGAGGCCGCAGTCTTCTCGAGCGCTAGGAGGTCTCTCATGGCCAGAGGCGTAAGCTTGCGTGATGTACGAACTCAGGCAAGAGCGCGCGCTCGATGACCACTTTCAGACATCGAAAAACAGAAGGCCCGGGCACGCACGTTTTCATCATTGGAGTGGGAGATTATCCCTACCTCAAGGATGGATCAGGACGGACATCGCCCGACCACCGTGAGATGGGGCAACTGACGTCCCCTCCTGTATCCGCGATGGCTATGCTCAAATGGGTCGATTCAACACTATACAACCCTGACGCCCCTCTGAAATCGATTGAAGTATTGATTTCACAAGACGGCCAGGCTACGTACAAAGATGCAGACGGCCTAAGCCAACACATCGACCCTGCAACCTGGGTTAACTACGAAGCTTCAGCCTTAGCCTGGAAGACTCGAGCTAGCTCCGACCCAAAAAACGTCGCTATCTTCTACTTCTCGGGGCACGGGCTAGGGAATGGTGTTAACACATATCTTTTGACGCAAAATGCTGGGCATTCGGCCAACCTGCTTAGAGACGCGTTCCAGGTCAATGCGCTCAGGCTAGCAATGAGGGATTGCATAGCCCTGAATCAGCTGTACCTCATCGATGCCTGCCGAACGTTAGACCTCGCCGTGGTGCTGGATCCTAATGAAATTAGTCAGTCTGGCTTGCAGACGCCGAGTGTGTTGACCGTCTTCAAGGGGGCGAACCCAGTCCTTTACGCAGCGCAGATGGATAAGCAAGCGTATGGCGCCCCAGGACAAGTTAGCATCTTCACTGCGGCCCTACTGGATGGACTCAATAGGTGCGCTGTTTTTCGAGTCAACAATCAACGCTGGGCCGTCGCTCCCCTGCAGCTACAGCAAACGATCGCAGCGATTATGGATGAATCGACCGACGGTCCTGCATGCCCTGCCGATGGACTATCTGGAATGGGCTTCCCTATTCATGTCCTCAAAAGTGTGCCGGAGGTGTTGATCCACGTGCGTCTCGACAACGTAGATGTCCATCCTTCGGCCGAGATAAGTTATACCTCGCCAAGCCTGCGAAAGGTAAGACCTGACTTATCCCATCCTTGGAGGACATTCGTGCCACACGGCCAGTGCTCAGTAGCGGCGCTGTTTCAGCCTGGAACCAATTTGACTTCTGAGCCACAGGATATTTTTTTGGTTCCTCCATTCCAGAATATCACCCTGGAGGTTGTATGAATCCGAGCATCATCATCGAAGCGAACTCCAAAGAACTGTATCGCGCCCCGCGCGAACTCCTCTGCTCGATATGGCCGGTATCGATGGACGGCAGTGAGTTGAGAATTGGTGATCCCGTCTTTTCGAACCACATGGTGCTCATTGGGGCCTCTAGAAACGATGAGGCAGCCTCCATATTGACGCTACCCGCTGAAGGTTCGTACCTCATAGACATTGGGTATCCAAACGGCCGATCG
Source organism: Xanthomonas sp. WHRI 1810A (assembly GCF_040202885.1). NCBI lineage: Bacteria > Pseudomonadati > Pseudomonadota > Gammaproteobacteria > Lysobacterales > Lysobacteraceae > Xanthomonas > Xanthomonas sp. WHRI 1810A. The sequence goes on along the minus strand of NZ_JBEGED010000009.1, from coordinate 246,943 downwards.
CAGCGAGCCACAATTTCAGTGAAATCTAACCAGACCTATCGGTTAGTGTTGAACGCACAAAAAAGACGAGAAGTGCCTGCAACACCCAAAAAGGAGCACGATCTCAGCTGGCTGCCTAAAGTTATCAGCGCGGCGGCAAAGCGCAGCCCAAAGAAAAAGAACGACTTAGAAGTTAGCATTCTAACTCAAAGTGAAAAAATCCCACTTAACGGCCTGTATGATTTTTTTAACGATACCGCAAAGCGCACGCAAGACGATAATCATATATTTGTACAAACTATTTTTGATGAGCTGGGCCATGAAATACCTTTGACCTTCCCATCGTGGGAGTATTCCACGCCATCCGACTTCGACCCTAAGCGCAAGTGGCTGATGATACGCTCCAAAGGTAGATCGCAGACCCTTATTGCGTACCCCCAGGGCTGGAGGAACGGTAGCGATGCTTCCTTCAACCTTTTGATAGGCTATAAGAACAAAGAGCGGCACGACACCTCCAGGTGGACGGCCTCGCTTAAGCTGATGGATCCGATATATGGCTCCATGGTGGAGCATTTAACCCGGCGCGATATTTGTTCATCACGCCTCATATCTGAAAGCGAACGAGGCAGGGCCGTCACCGCTCTATACAGGAAAGCGGATAATCCGTTCTCAGCAGCTGCCGCAGCTTACATTTTCGCATTAGACGGCAACGGAGAATCCACCCACAAAGCATGGATGAGCAATCTCAACGACAGGCACGACTGGCTTCCTGATAGTGCAATCGCATTGGGTTGGAAGACGCTCTACGACGGCGACAATGATGTGCTAGCTTGGCAAAAAGCCAGGGAGCTTTTTTCGCTGGCCTGCTCTCGTGGCCTGCCATACTACACAATAGGGCTGCATATTCTGGTAGATGCTTTGACATTACTTTCCCAAGTCACTCCAAATGATCACGAGATTTTAGGAATGCTTGCGGCAGCCAAAGCAGCCGACGTGGCCTGCGTCAGGACAGAACCTTTTACAACTTTGCAAATTCCCAAATATCTCGGCTTGCCCGTTAAGCGGTCGTAGGAGGGGTTGCCGATGATCCAATTGACAGCACTACCCGCCCTATATGGTGATTGTTTGTGGCTAGAATACGGAGCAGAAGCGGAGTCTAGCGTGATACTCATAGATGCGGGACTGTCGGTGCCCAAGGCCCTGAAGTCTCGCTTACAGGAATTGGCGGCCAAAGGGGGGCATCTTGAGCTAGTTGTGGTGACTCATGTCGATCGGGACCACATAGGCGGCATGCTCACTCTGCTTCAAAATGACTTCTATGGGGTTCCGGTGCGTGACGTGTGGTTCAACGGGTTTCGGCACCTTCCTGCACCTGAGGGTCTCGAAGCGTTCGGCGAGAGGCAAGGGGAGCGTTTAACAGAATTGCTTCTGGAAAAGAAAATTCCATGGAATGTGGAGCAAAAAAACGGCGCGATTCTTGTTTCTCCGGATCATTGTCCGACTTTCGAACTCCCCGGCGGATCCCGGATCACGCTTCTCTCCCCGGATGCTGATCAGCTAAGACGCTTGCGGGCCAACTGGGTGAAAGTTTGTGGAGAAGCCAACCTTTACATCGACATGCTCGCTCAGGCAGAGTTTTTTGGTAAGAAGGGCTTGGAAGCGTTCGGACCCGCTACACCAGACATTGAAGATATGGCTAGCCAAACATTTCTAGAAGACTCCAGCGAAGCCAACGGCAGTAGCATTGCATTTATTTTTGAGTATCAAGGAAAGCGTATTCTTTTTGGTGCTGATGCCTTTCCTTCGAGGATTCTTAACTCGCTTAGGCAAATAGCTGGCAGTCCGCCCTACAAGTTTGACCTGGTAAAAGTACCGCATCACGGCAGCGAGAACAATGTGTCCAGGGAGCTCATGGAGGCGCTAGAATGCCAGAAGTACTTAATTAGCTCGAACGGCTCAATATATAAACACCCGTCTCAGTCAGCTGTGTCTCGCATTATAAAGTACAGCACACGTCCTAAGCTCCTGTTCAATTACAGAACTCCGCATTCAGAAGTATGGGATAGCCCCCAACTAAAAATACTATACAAATACTCAACCGAGTATGGTAACGAGGGCGAGATTCCTATTCCCCTTTGACTAAGTTGCATGCGTTAAAGCGCAATTTTAAGTACTCCTACTTCCCCTGTTGGGCTATCCCACCGTCTTTTAGGTCCAGACAGTGTTTACTATGGTGTATGATTATGCTGGTTTCCAAAAAAGCAGTTAGCTAAGGACGTCGGTTTAACCAGAAGGCTCCCCAGATGGATCTTGGAATTCTCTTCCAAAATCGGTAGCAGCTTAATCGTGCTAACGTGCTAAGAAGGTATTTTCACGAAATCAGCTGAACATTGAGGCGAGCAGAAGCCGATACTGCTATACTTTAAAATCAATCGTATTCTTCATTCGGTAGAGTATAATGTGTCGGTGTTTCTGCGATAAGCTTGATACCGAATCAGAATACTATCCACGGCGTTGTTTAAATTAGCCAGAGCTACTTTTTCCGCCATGATTTTAGCGACTATTTTGGCTGTCGATGAATGAAGTCTGTATTCAAAGCTTATGTTGAAGAGTTCCATTATGGGAATCGCATTGAACGCTTTCGTCAGCATAGGAAGGTGCGAGATCTCTGGTGCTTCGCCTCGAAGGCATGCTTCAAAAATATGGGCGCTCATCCTGTTTACCTCAATGGTCAATGCAAGGTTATATATATCATAGCCTTGGCTCTGTGCGAAGTCCTTTCGGACATCGATTCCGATCCGCCGCCATTGCAGCCAAGAAGCAGATGGTAATTGTTCGCTGCCACCACAAAGTCTGAGGGATTATGCAGTACGGTAGCATTCAGCCATGACGCGCCTTGAGCGTTGAAACTGGTACAGCGTCTAAAGTTTTGGACTGATTTTTGGCCTATACTTTACATTAGCTCAAATCTTGTTATGGTTATTTTGTGGCAAGCCCTTGAGGACTAGAGGAAAAAACCTTACACCCTAGATCTCAGCTATCCTTTCCCGTTCTAGGCCCTAGTGGCTTCCAGGACCGAATTGAAAAAGCCCCCGACAGCTCAGCTGCCGGGGGCTTTTCATTTATGCGCTATCCCGCGATCAAAGGCCCAGATCGGACAAACCCGGGTGATCATCCGGGCGGCGGCCCAGCGGCCAACGAAACTTACGCTCTGATTCTTTGATCGGCATGTCGTTGATGCATGCAAAACGGTTGGCCATCAAGCCGTCTTCGGCGAACTCCCAGTTCTCGTTACCGTACGAGCGATACCAGTTTCCAGAGTCATCGTGCCATTCGTAGGCGTAGCGCACCGCGATGCGGTTGTCGGCAAATGCCCACAGTTCTTTGATCAGCCGGTAGTCCAGCTCCTTCTTCCATTTACGGGTTAGAAACTGCAATGCTTCTTCGCGGTTAGTCGCGAATTCGGCACGATTGCGCCAGTGCGTATCGAGGGTATAGGCGAGCGATACTTTCTCCGGGTCTCGGCTGTTCCAGCCATCTTCGGCAAGGCGAACCTTTTGCATTGCGGATTCCCGGGTGAACGGAGGAAGTGGCGGGCGAGTGTGGGCATTGGACGACATAGCGAAGTCTCCAGTCAGATTGAGCGAGCATCGAAGTAGGGCGTTTCTTTATTCAGCAGGTGCCAAGGGTGACGCCTGCTCAAGCAATATCTGGGCAACAGCCTTTGCGCTGTCTGCGGCGCTGAAATCGCCCATGACGCGGGCGAGGGTAATGGCGCCATCCATCAGGATCAGCAACTGCTTGGCCAGCACAGCAGGCTGGGGGACAGCCAGTTGCTCGCATAACGCCAGGGCGTAGTCGAACAGCTTTTGTTTGTGCACTTTTGCGATCACGCGGACAGGGTCATTCGAGTCGCCGATCTCGCCCGCCGTATTGATGAAAGCACAGCCGCGAAACCCTTCGGACTCAAACCAGCCTTTGAGCACGTCGAACATCTTCAAGATGCGCCCGTGGGGCGTGTCAGCCTTGTCCGATTCAGCGCTAAACCACTGCATCCAGCGTACGTCGCGAACCTTGAGTGCGGCGGCAGCGACGTCGTCCTTGGTGGCGAAATAGCGATAGATACTTTTACGCGCCACGCCGGAGGTTTTCACCAGAAGGTCCATGCCGGTGGCGTGGATACCGTTTTGATAAATTAACTGCTCGGCAGTCACGAGAATCTTGTCGCGAGTTTCAGTATTGGTTGTATTCATGGGGCCGATGGTAGAACGATCGTTCTCCTCGGTCAAGCAAGTTTAAGCCCCTATTCATGCAGCCAATTGCAGCGCCGCTTGCCCGCGAATTTCGCAAGCCCGATGAGGGCCTGACGACACTCGCCATCGCGGGCAAGCTCGGTGCAGCGATTACTGCACCTGATCCTTCTCCGGCAGCGCACGCTTCATATCTTCGGCAGTGGGAAACGCGCGGCTCAGCACCACCGGCACGGATTTGGCGGCGGGCACTTTGCTGCGTTCGGCGTGATGCCAGAGCGGCACCAACGGGTTGCATTCCGGGTAATACGCGGCGCTGCAGCCTTCGGGAATATCGTAGGCCACGATCTGCAGCGGCCCAACCTGGCGCTTGATCTCTGGCTCGATCGCAGTCGTGACCTGAACCCAGTCACCCGGCTTGAACCCCAAGCGGATCACGTCGTTGCGGTTCATGAAAATCACGCTACGGGTCCCGCTGACCCCGCGAAAGCGGTCTTCATAGCCGTAAATGGTGGTGTTGAACTGGTCGTTGCTGCGGATCGTCATCAACTGCAGCACATCGCGGCGGTCATGATTGGGGAACACGTCTTCATCCACGCTCAAGGTATTGGGCGTAACGAACTGCGCGCGCCCGCTCTCGGTTTTCCATTCGCGGCTGGCGGCGGGAATGGGTCGGTGAAAACCTCCCTGCTCCCACATCCGGGTTTCCATATCGTGGAAGATCTCGGGATACACCTGCGAGATGCCCTGACGTATCAGCGCGTAATCGCTGCGCCACGCCTCCCAGTCGATTCGCTCTGCGCCCGACAGCGTCGCCTGCGCCAACCCGGCGAGGATCGCTGTCTCCGAACGGGCTTCGGCGCTGGCCGGTTCACTGTTTCCGCGCCAGCCGTGGATACAGCCAGTGCTGTCTTCGGTGCTGTAGACCTGCTCGACACCATTCTGGCGGTCCAGCTCGATCCGTCCCAGGCACGGCAACAGCCAGGCATTCTTTCCGGTGACCAGATGCGTGCGGTTGAGTTTGGTCGCGATCTGCACATTCAACTGCAAGCCCGCCCAGGCCGGTTCCATGCGCGACGTGTCGGGGGTGGCCCGGAGAAAATTCCCACCCAGCCCGATGAAGCCTCGCACGCTACCGTCGAGAATGCCTTCGCAGGTCTCCACGGTATTGCGGCCTTTCTTCTCTGGGACGTGGAAGCCATACAACGTCTGGATTTTATCGACGGGTACTTTCTTCGGGTCCTCGGTGATACCGACGGTGCGCTGCCCCTGAACGTTCGAATGGCCACGCACCGGGCAGATGCCGGCGCCGCGCTTGCCGATGTTGCCGCGCAAAAGAAGCAGGTTGACCAGCATCTGCACGCTCTGGACGCCCAGACGATGTTGGGTGATGCCCATGCCATAAATCACCATCACCCGCTCGTGCCTGGCGTACACCGTGGCGGCGGCTTCCAGTGCGCTGCGGCTCAGTCCCGCGGTGCGCTCGATGACCTCCCAGGAGGTTCCATTGACTGCGGTCTGGAACGCCGAAAAGCCTTCGGTGTGTTCAGCAATGAACGCCTGATCAATGACCGGCGTCTGGCCTTTTTCCCGCGCCGCCTTGTCCATGTCGAACAGCGATTTGGCGATGCCCATCACCACAGCGATGTCCCCGCCGATTGCCAACTGGTGGTACTGCGTGCTGATGACAGTCGATTCAGGGCCAAGCATTTCAACGGGCGATTGCGGATTGACGAAGCGTTCCAGCCCGCGCTCGCGGATCGGATTGAACGTGATGATCGGCACGTTGCGTTTCCGCGCTTCCTGCAACGGGTGCAGCATGCGTGGGCTGTTGCTGCCGACGTTCTGGCCGAAAAAGAGAATGCAGTCGGTGTGCTCGAAGTCGTCCAGCGTCACAGTGCCCACCGGTACGCCAATGCTTTCCTGCAGGCCGACGGAGGTGCTTTCGTGGCACATGTTGGAGCTGTCCGGCAGGTTGTTGGTACCGTAGGCCCGAGCGAACAGCTGGTACATGAACGATGTTTCCAGCGAAGCCCGGCCTGAGGCGTAAAACACTACGCTGTCCGGTTCCATCGCCCGCAACTGGCTACCGATGTCCTGCCAGGCCTCGGCCCAAGTGGTTTCCCGGTAATGGTCGGTGACCGGGTCATAGCGCAGGGGATGGGTCAGGCGACCGTGCTGTTCAAGGTCGTAATCGGTCCACTGCAGCAACTCGCTTACGCTGTGACGCTCGAAAAAGGCAGGGCTGGTCTTGCGCGACGTCAGTTCCCAAGCAGTGGCCTTGGCCCCGTTTTCACAGAATTCCAGGTGGTGCGGCTTGCCGGGCTTGGCCCAGGCGCAACTGACGCACGCAAAGCCCCCGTGCTTGTTCTGTTTAACCAGCGGGATGAGCGAGCGCGTCATGGTTTGCTCGCGCCACAGGATCTCCATCACCGACTTGGCCGATCCCCAGCCGCCTGATGCGGACGTGTAAGGACGGTAGTGGGCTTTGGGATGAATGAGTGTCATGAACGTCGTGCCTCGGGAGCGCGGGCGTGCCCGAAACAGGCCCCCCATACAGCTGTGACGAAAGCCGCTGGCAAAGGTTCGTTACGATTTCTGGCGTCCCGATGTGGAACTATTGCCCGAATGGATGTGGGCAAAAAACCGAACTTGCCGGATGAAAGTCGATCAGTTCATGTGGGTTTTATTTCTGCCTCCTGTCATCCACTGTCCCTAGCGAGGAGTGATCAGCGTTTTGTCGACTATCAAGACCGTCTTGTTGCTGTGCATCATATTTTTCTCCGGCAGCCTCACTCTGCAGGCCGCCGATGCTCCCGCCGCCACTGCCACTGCTGCTGCACCCGCCGATCCCGCACCTGCCGCCGAACCCGAGAAACCGGAAATATTGCTTCAGGGCGGCTTGCTCGGGGCGATCAGTTCAAGCATCGACGACGTGCAGGACAAGCTTAATCTGGACGACGATTTGTTCGATTCATGGCGTCTGCGCGCAGATCGGGCGGCGGATGAACTGGACAAGCTGGTCAACAAGCCGTCGCCGCGATCCAAATGGCGGGTAGCCGGCGACTTCCTGATCCTGTCTGCGGCGTGGATTGGCGCCTTTGCGCTGCTGCATCTGCTGGGCAAATGGCTCGTCGGGCGCGTCAGCCGGCACCCTTATCTGGCCAAGCGCGAACGCGTGCGAGGGGTGTTGGGGTACCTGATCCCCTTTACCCTTCCGGCGATGATTTGCCTGCCGCTCACACTCTACACCAGCCATTTCATGGCGCTCTCGGCGGGTCGGGCACTGGCGCTGTGCCTGGCCTATTCCACCAGCAGCGGCATCTTTTCGACGTCCATCATCTTGAGCGTGATTGTGCTGTTTAACAGCGGGCACAAACGTCCCGCCGTGCGACTGATCCGACGCCTGAGCCCGAGACCCTTGTTCGTGGTCGGCTTCCTCGCGGCCCTCAGCGATGCACTGACCAGCCCGCAAATCGCCCGCCAGATCGGCAGCAACGTCACCACCAGCGTGGCCGTGTTCACCGGGCTGTTTGCGTCTGTGGTGTTCTGCATGTTGGTGTTGCGGGTCCGGCGTCCGGTTGCGCACTTGATTCGCAACCGCTCATTGACCAGTCGCCTGTCCCAGCCGGCGCTGCAAGAGTCGCTGAAAATCTTCTCCAGCCTGTGGCACTGGCCGATTCTGCTGATGATCCTGGTGTCGGCGATCAACCTGATCGGTGCCGGCGAAGACAGCCAGAAGGCGTTGCGTTGTGCACTGCTGACTACGGTGCTGCTGATCTCGACCGTATTCCTCAGCACGCTGGCCCAGCACCTGTTCAAACCCACCGAAGCGCGCGTCGAGCATGCGTACAAAGAGCGATTGATGAGCTTGCTGCACGCGGTGGTGCGCATTGGCCTGGCCATTGGCTTCATCGAATTGCTGGGGCGAATCTGGGGGTTTTCGCTCTTCGAGTTTGCGCAGCGCAATGCACTGGGCAAAGTGATCAGCGATTCGTTGAGCAGCATCGGGCTGATTTTCCTGGTGACCTGGCTGCTCTGGGTGGTGATGGACACGGCGATTCAGGAAGCCCTGAAGCCGCCAGCCCACAGCCGCTCCGCACGTCAGCCCAGCACGCGGGTCAAGACGATCCTGCCGCTGCTGCGTAACGCGATCAAAATCATTCTGCTGGTCATCTGCACCATCACGACCATGGCCAATCTCGGCATTAACGTGGCGCCGCTGCTGGCGGGTGCCGGGGTTGTCGGTCTGGCGATCGGATTTGGTTCGCAGCAATTGGTGCAGGACGTGATCACCGGGCTGTTCATCATCATCGAAGACACCATTTCCATCGGCGACTGGGTGGTGCTGGACTCTGGCCACGCCGGCACGGTCGAGAGCCTGACCATCCGCACCTTGCGCCTGCGTGACGGCAAAGGCTTCGTGCATTCGGTGCCGTTCGGTCAGATCAAGGCGGTCACTAACCAGTCCCGCCAGTTCGCGTATGCGTTCTTCTCGTTCCAGTTCACCTACGATTCCGACATCGATTCGTCGACCTCGCTGATTCGAGAAGCGGGGCAATCGATCAGCGAAGACCTGCTGCTCAAGGGCAAGCTTCAAGGGCCGCTGGAAGTGTTCGGGCTGGACCGCATGGACATGAACGGGATCGTGATCACCGCCCAATTCCGGACGTCGTCGGGTGGGCAGTACGCGGTGAGTCGCGCATTCAACGACCGGCTCAAGCGCCTTGTGGATAAAGCGGACGACGTACGCTTCGCGCAAACTTATCCACAGGTGGTGATGAGCCCGTACAACGGCGCGGGCTCGCACGCTCTGGAGGAGGGCGCTGAGCAACAAATGGCGCCGGGCAAGGCAACGCTGGTGAACAAGGACGGCTCAGAAACCCCGGTTTGAGCTGAACTGTAGGAGCGCGCTTGCCCGCGATTGAGGTGTGTCAGTCACTTAATCAGCTGATCAGAAACCTATCGCGGGCAAGCGCGCTCCTACAAAAGCTGCGCACCGACGCGCTCTACGCCGCCGGTCTCAATTCCAACAGCCGGTCCGAAGAGGCCAGCGGCCAGGTGTTTTTCCGTCGCACCGCGCAAGGACCTCACCGCAACAACCGATCCCGCACCTGCGCGGTGCCGAGTGCATCGAGCTCCAGCCAGTAAGTCGGCTTGCCCGCAATCACCGCCGCCGCTGCAATGCCATCCCGGTACACCAATCGATTGCCCACCAGCGCCGGTACTTTCGCGCCGGGCAGCAGGGTGCCGACCAGGTTCAAGGGGTCCGCGCCGCTGATGCTCACCAGGCTCCCGTCCAGCGGGCGCTTACGAATTTCACGCAGCAGCGGGATCGCTTCGGGCAGCGCAAACTGCTCGCCGGCCAGTCCGCTGACAAAGCGTCCGCCTCGAATCTCGCCCCGCGCCTCCAGTCGATGGAAGGTCCTCAGCAGCTCTCGCCAGCTGGGCAACCAGTCCGCCTCGCGCTCCAGCACGCGCCAGAACACCACGCCATAACGACGCAGCAAGGTCTTGGCGATGTGTTCCAGCGTCGCGGGATCGGTGGGCGGGGCGCGGCGGGATTCAACAACCGCTGGCGCTGAGGCCCGACGCAGCAGGGCCCAGCGTCCGGCATCGTCCATGCCGCCGATGAATGCCCCACGATTGCGCCGACTGGTGTGGGCCGAGCGCTTGCTGGCCGGCGTGATCAGCGCGCGCAGCCCGGCGAAGCTGTCGGCATTGACCAGCCCGGCGCCGACCAATTCCTGCAGCGCATTCTCCAGTTCGGCCCGCAGCACATGCGCTTCGACCGTCAGCTCGTCAAAGAACATCGCGCCATGAGTCGTCAGGGTTTCGTGGACTTTCTGCGCCCGCAACGAGAGCTCTGTGGGCGCCGGCTGTTCGGTCAGGCCGCTCCACAGTCCCACTTGCGCCCGGGGCAACAAGACGATGGGTGTACTGCGCAACGCCGACGCCCCGACCTTGTTACGGTTCGCCAGGCGCATCCACACCACTTTGCCCGAACGGCATATATCGTCCAGCCAACTGGGGGAATAGTCCTTCAGGCGCGCGGGCAAAATGTCGGCGTCCCACGCACCGGCTGCAGTGCTAAAGCCTTCGAGCTGATCCAGTACCTCGGGCAACGCGGCCTTGCCCTGGCTCTTTGTCACGGTGGACAAATGCTGCCACTCGAACAGAAATCGCATGAAGTCCTGCAACGACACAGGCTCGATTTCCCTACGCAGGCGCTTGACCGTGTAGCGATGGATGCGCGACAGCAGATGCCGTTCGCACCACTGATCCTCGCTGGCACCAAGACTGAAACGGCCGCGCAGTACGTAGCCTTCGGTCTCCAGGCTTGTCAGCGCCTGAGCGATCAGGTTGTCAGGCATCGCCAATGGCGTGGCGATGGCCGACAGCGTCAACGGGCCGAATCCGCTCAAACGCGCGCGGACCATCTCCACACTGGCGTCTTCTTCCGACCACACCTCGTCGAAGCCGGCAATGGCCGCCAGCGGAGGGTGCATGTGCGCCGTGGGATAAACGGCCTGCAAACACGTGAGGCGTTCCAGCGGGATCCACAACGCGTGATCAGGATTGACCTGCAAGCGGGTGGCTCGCCCTGATTTGGCCAACGCTTCGAGCCACTTCATCCAGTCCTGCTGCGCGCGGGCTTCTGCGCCACTGACGCAGCCCAAGGTCATCAGCGCTTCGTGCATCTCGTCCGGGTTTTGTGGCAGCGGCCAGGCTTCGTCGCACACCGCGGTGATCGCCTCGGCATCCAGCGCGCCAAGGTCGTCCGAAGACTGCGGGTCGCTCCAGCGGCGGTTGAGTACGGCCTGGGTACGGCGTTCCTCAAGCGGCGCGTCATCCAGAAACGCATACGGCCGGGCGCTGAGGATTTCCGCCGCCAACGGCGAGGGCGCCGGCAAGTCGCGACTGATCAGCCGTACTTCGCCACGCTCCATGCGTCGCAGCAAGGCCAGCCAGCCCTCGGCGTCCATGGCCTCGTGCAGGCAATCGTCCAGCGTCTGCTCTACGAGCGGGTGATCCGGCACTTCGCGTTCGCCCACCAGGTTTTCCAGGCAGGCGATCTGGTCGGGAAACACCGTGGCGATCAGGTCTTCGCTTTTCATGCGCTGCAACTGCGGCGCGACCTTGCGGCCGCCCGTGTAACGCGGCAGCGCGAGTGCGACGCCGGCGTTCCAGCGCCAACGCACGCCGAACAGCGGCGCGTCGAGCACGGCCTGAATCAGCAGGTGCTCGGCGGTGTTGGAATGCAAATAACGCCAGACGTCGTCGAGGGCAAAACTGTGGCTGGTGGACAGCGACAACACGATCGCGTCTTCACTGGCCGCAGCTTGCAACTCGAAATTGAACGTGCGGCAAAACCGCTTGCGCAGCGCCAGACCCCAGGCGCGATTGACCCGGCTGCCGAACGGCGTGTGGATGATCAGTTGTGTTCCGCCGGATTCGTCGAAGAAACGCTCCATCACCAGTGTGTTTTGCGAGGGCAGCGCGCCCAGGGTGGCGTACGCCCGAGACAGGTATTCGACGATTTGGTCGGCGCTGGCGTAATCCAGGCCGAGGGTGTCCATCAGCCATTCCATGCAGCGCGACAGTTCACCGGGGTGCGCGGTCAGCAACTCGTCCAGTTGTTCTTGCAGGCGCGCGACGGCGAAGGACAATTCAGCGCTGCGACCGGGCGCCTCGCCGAGCCAGAACGGAATGTTCGGCGGCATGCCCTGGGCGTCCTCGACCCGCACCCGGCCGGACTCAATGCGCAGGATGCGGTACGACGTATTGCCCAGCTGGAAGATGTCGCCCGCCAGGCTCTCGACCGCGAAGTCTTCGTTGACCGTGCCGATGTTCAGCGCCTGGGGTTCGAGCATCACGCTGTAATCGGCGTTGTCCGGAATCGTGCCGCCGCTGGTGACGGCGGTGAGTTTGCTGCCACGGCGCCCGCGCAAGGTCCGGGTGATGGCGTCGCGGTGCAGGTACGCACTGCGCACGCCCTGACGCCCGGTGTACCCCTCGGCCAGCATCCGCAGCAGCGCTTGATAATGTTCTTCATTGACGCTGGCGTAGGGCGACGCCTGGCGGAACATGTCCAGCAGCGCTTGTTCCTGCCATTCCTGGCAGCTGACCTCGGCAATGATCTGCTGCGCCAGCACGTCCAGCGGCGCCTCGGGAATCAGCAGCGTGTCCAGCTCGCCGCGGCGTACGCAGTCGAGCAGGGCGGTGCACTCGATCAAGTCATCCCTCGAGGTGGCAAACAGTCGGCCTTTGGGTGTGCCGCCGACCTGGTGGCCGGAGCGACCGACCCGCTGCAAGAACGACGCAATGGAGCGCGGCGAGCCGATCTGGCAGACCAGGTCCACATCGCCGATGTCGATCCCCAATTCCAGCGACGCGGTGGCAATCAGCACCTGCAGGTCGCCGCGCTTGAGCCGTTGTTCTGCGTCCAGCCGCTGCTCTTTGGCCAGACTGCCGTGGTGCGCGGCCACCGCTTGTTTGCCCAGTCGCTCGCTCAAATGCCGGGCCATGCGTTCGGCCATGCGCCGTGTGTTGACGAAGATCAGCGTGGTGCGGTGCTTGCGGGCGAGGTCGGCGAGGCGGTCGTACACCAATTCCCACACGTCATTGGACATGATCGCCGACAGCGCCACGGGCGGGACTTCGATGCCCAGGTCCCGGGGGCGCGCGTGGCCGATGTCGACAATGGCGCACGGGCGTTTGACCGGATCGCTGCCCACCAGAAAGCGCGACACCCGCTCGATGGGTTTTTGCGTGGCAGACAGCCCGATTCGCAGCAGCGGCTCACTGCACAGCGCCTGCAAACGCTCCAGGCTCAGCGCCAGGTGGCTGCCGCGCTTGCCGGCGGCGATGGCATGGATTTCATCGATGATCACCGTGCCGGTGCTGGCCAACATGCGCCGGCCGGAGTCCGAACCCAGCAGCACGTAGAGCGATTCCGGCGTGGTCACCAGAATGTGCGGCGCCGTCTTGCGCATCAAGGTGCGGTCTTTCTGCGGCGTATCGCCGGTGCGCACGGCCGTGCTGATGCGCAGCTCCGGCAACCCCATGGCGGCCAGCTGCCGGGTGATCCCCTCCAGCGGATTCTGCAGGTTGATCTGGATATCGTTGGACAGCGCCTTGAGCGGTGAAACGTAGACGACAAAGGTCTGATCCGGCAGCGCGCCGCCTGACTCAAGGCCCTTGTGGACCAGATCGTCGATCACCGCCAGAAACGCGGTCAGGGTTTTGCCCGAGCCGGTGGGCGCGGCGATCAGCGTCGACATGCGCCGCTTGATCAGCGGCCAGGCCTGCGCTTGTGCCGGCGTGATCGCCGGGAACGTGGCCCGAAACCAGGCGCTGACAGCGGGGTGGAAATCGTCGAGCACCGGGTCGATTGTCTGGGGTAGGTTCATGACCGATTTTATGAGGGCGCGGCGGGGCAGATGCAAGCGCCGGTGATCGGCAGGTGCATCGCTTTGTAGGAGCGCGCTTGCCCGCGATTGCGTTCTTTCTGTTCCCCAACTGCTGACTGACACGGCTCTATCGCGGGCAAGCGCGCTCCTACAGTCCGAGTGCGGGCTACCCTGTTGGGAGAACACACATGACGTGTTATGTTTGCGGGCGGTTTTCCCCTGTTTTTTCAACTGATTTCTGAGACTGAGCCAACTGACTTTATGCGAATGCGCCTTATGCTGTTGGGCGGCGGAAATGCCCTTGGGCAGGCGTTGATTCGTCTGGGTGCCGAGGAGGACATTGGCTTTCTCGCACCGCGTCCACCGCAGGACGGATGGGACGTGGCAAGCCTGACGCAACTGCTTGACGACACCCGCCCCGATGCCTTGATCAACCTGGCTTACTACTTCGACTGGTTCCAGGCACAGAGTGTGACCGCCGAGCGGCTTGCCTCCCAGGAACGCTCGGTCGAGCGCCTGGCCGAGCTGTGCCAGCACCACAACATCGTGCTCGTGCAGCCTTCCAGCTACCGCGTGTTCGATGGCTCCCGCGCCACCGCCTACAGCGAAAAAGACGAACCCGTACCGTTGGGCTCCCGAGGCCAGGCGTTGTGGCGCATCGAGCAAAGCGTACGCGCCGCCTGCCCGCAGCATGTGCTGCTGCGTTTTGGCTGGTTGCTCGATGACAGCGCCGACGGTGTGCTGGGTCGTCTGCTGACCCAGGCGCAAAGCCCGGTGGAGCTACCGATGGCCGATGATCGCCGTGGCAATCCGACACCGGTGGACGATGCGGCCCGGGTGATCATTTCGGTGCTCAAGCAGCTCGATTGCGCAGCGCCGTTGTGGGGCACCTATCACTACGCCGGACATGAGGCGACAACGCCGCTGGCGCTGGGTCAGGCGATCATCACCGAAGCCCGTCTGATGCGTCCGCTGGCCATTGAAGCGCCGACGGCCCAGGCCCATGCCGCGCGTCCCGACGCTGCCGAAGAACCGCAGAACGCGGTGCTGGCCTGCAAGAAAATCCTTCACACCTTCGGCATCAAGCCGCGCGCCTGGCGTGCCGGGCTGCCAAACCTCCTGGATCGTTATTACCGTCATGGCTGATGCACCCGTTCTGATCACCGGCGGCGCCGGTTTCATTGGTTCGCACCTGGTCGACGCGTTGCTCGCCAAGGGTTACGCGGTCCGGATTCTTGATGACCTGTCCACCGGCAAACGCAGCAACCTGCCGCTGGACAATCCCCGCGTCGAACTGATCGAGGGTGACGTCGCCGATGCTGCCAATGTTGCTCGCGCGGCCATGGGTTGCCAGGCCGTGGTGCATCTGGCGGCTGTGGCCTCGGTACAGGCCTCGGTGGATGACCCGGTCAAAACCCATCAAAGCAATTTCATCGGCACGCTGAATGTCTGTGAAGCCATGCGTCAGGCGGGCATCAAGCGCGTCATCTTCGCGTCCAGTGCGGCGGTCTACGGCAACAACGGCGAAGGGGCGTCCATCGGCGAAGACACGCCCAAAGCGCCGCTGACCCCCTACGCCTCAGACAAACTCGCCAGCGAGCACTACCTGGATTTCTACCGCCGTCAGCATGGGCTGGAGCCAGTGGTGTTCCGCTTTTTCAATATCTTCGGGCCACGGCAGGATCCGTCGTCGCCGTACTCCGGTGTAATCAGCATCTTTGCCGAACGTGCGGAGAAGGGCCTGCCGATCAGCGTGTTTGGCGATGGCGAACAGACGCGCGACTTCTTTTACGTGGCCGATCTGGCCGGGATTCTCGTGCAGGCGCTGGAGCAACCGGTGGTGCAGGAAGGCGCGGTCAACGTCGGGCTCAATGCCACGACATCGCTTAACCAGCTGTTGGCGGCGCTTTCGGACGTGCTGGGCGATTTGCCTGCGATCACGCACTTGCCAGCGCGCTCGGGTGATATTCGCCACTCGCGGGCGGATAACCGGCGGTTGGTCGAACGGTTTGGCATGCCGGTGCCGACGCCGTTGGCGACAGGATTGGCGAAATTGCTGGGGCGGTAACGCGTTGACTTTGTAGGAGCGCGCTTGCCCGCGATTGCAGTGTGCCAGTCAACACATGAGTGTCTGACACGCCGTCATCGCGGGCAAGCGCGCTCCTACAGGGGGCAATGTCGTTCTTAAAACTTGTAACCAATCCCCACCATATACACCCAAGGATCCACATCGACGCCGACCTTGGTCCGTCCAACGCTCAGCGCAGACGGGCCGTCCATGGTCGCTTCGGTGTCGATGTCCACGTACCAGACCGACGCATTGACCATCATGCGGTCAGTCAGCATGTAGTCCATCCCCACTTGCCCGGCCCAGCCCCACGAGTTCTTCAGATCCAGGTTGCTGAAGCCTTCGCCCTTGCGGGTGCTGCTCAAATCTTCGTCGTAAAACCAGGTGTAGTTCACGCCTACACCCACATACGGCTGAAACTTCGAGGAGGTCTCCATCGGGTAATACTGCAACGACAGGGTCGGCGGCAGTTGTTTGATGTCCGCCAGCTTGCCGTCCAGGCCTGCGCCCAGCCCTTTGACGGCCACGGTGTGCTGGAACGGCGTCGCTGCGAGCAGCTCCAGACCCACGTGATCGGTGAGCATGTACGCAAACGCCAGGCCCAGCTGAGTGTCGCTGTCCAGCGTCGCCTTGGTGCCCGCCACTTTCGCGCCGTCGAGCTTGACGTTGCCGCTGTCTTCGTTGGGTGCGGTGGTCGCAGCGCCAGCACGGACGATGATGTCCCCGGCCTGGTGAGCGTTGGCAACGAGGGGGCTGAGGGCCAGCGCAAGCAGCGATGCGCCAAGCAGTGACTTGTTCATGGGGGCTCCGTACGGCATCAAAAAAGATGCTTAATGGTACGAAGTGTCTAGCGCGGGGTTCTTGATCTGGAGCAAGGAAAAGCGGATTCACCCTGTAGGAGCGCGCTTGCCCGCGATGGCGGTGGATCAAATAAATCACGGGTGCCTGACACACCGCCATCGCGGGCAAGCGCGCTCCTACAAGGGATCGATGTTTGGCCTATTGGTCCTGCAATTCATAAATCAAAATCTTGTCCGCTTCCATCTGATACCCCGCGTCCGCCAAATCAGTGGTCGATGATTTGACCTGCATCGGCCCTTCGATCCAGTACGGCTGGTACAGCTCATCGACCTTCACCCCCAGCTCGCTGGTCACGTGGACGATCTGGTTGGGCGGCGGGGGCGGGACGTGGATGCAGGCGCCGAAATACGGCACCAGCAGAAAATCCGTCACGCGGCCTTCTTCGCTGACTTCAAGGGGCACGATGTAGCCCGGCAGGCGCACGGTCTGGCCGTTCAGGGATTTCACCACGGGCGCGTGGGGTGCCAATTGATGCGCGGCCGGCGCCGACTCCATGGCCAGGGTGTCGGCCATTTTCGAGAGATCATGCATGGGCGCGGTAATCAGCTTCACCGGGGGCGCGTCGGCGGGGATCATTTCCTGCCACGTCAGCACCCGAATCGGTTCTGCCGACGCGGGCAGCGTGATCAGCAAGCAGAGCATCAACCAGAGCCAGCGCATCTTCCACATCCTCACAAACGAATCGACAGGCCATCGGCCAGCGACTGCCGATACGCACGCCACGCCGGCACGATGCCCATCAGCAGGGCCGCGCCGAGAATACCCCCGAGCAGCGTCCATTCATACGCGCTGGGCAAAGACAGTGGCAGAAACAAACCGTAATTGGCCTGCACGTAGTCCTGCGCTGCGGCGATGCCGATGTACAACAGCGCCGTCCCACTGATGACCCCGGCGAGTGCCAGGGCGAAGGCTTCCAGAATCAACAGACTGGCGATGTGCCAAGGCCGTGCGCCCACCGAGCGCAGGATCGCCATTTCCCGGCGCCGCTCATTCAGGCTGGTGAGAATCGCCGTCAGCATGCCGATCAACCCGGTCAGCACCACAAACAGCGAGATCACGAACAACGCTTTTTCCGCCGTGCCCATCAGGCTCCACAACTCTTGCAGCGCAACGCCCGGAAGAATCGCGAGCATCGGCTCCCCCCGGTATTCGTTGATCTCCCGCTGCACGGCAAAGGTCGCGATCTTGCTGTTCAGGCCCAGCATGAATGCCGTAATGGCCGTGGGCGTCAGGTCCATGTTGCGCGCCTGATCGGCGGTGATGCGGCCCGCGCCCTGGCCCGGCACGCCGTTATGCCAGTCGATGTGAATCGCTTCCATGCCGCCGAGACTGATATGCAGCGTGCGGTCGACCGGCGTGCCGGTGCGCTTGAGAATGCCGACCACGGTGAACGGCTTATCGTCGTGCTTGACCAGGCTGATGGCCGCCACGCCGTGGGCCAGCACCAGCTTGTCGCCGAGTTTGTACTTCAGCGCGTCGGCCACTTCCGCGCCCAGCACCACTTCGAACGGGTCGGTGGCGAACGCTCGACCTTCGGCCAATTCCAGGTGTTGGCGCCGGCCGAACTGGTAGTGCTCAAAATAGGATTCATTGGTGCCCATCACCCGATAACCGCGATGGGAATCCCCCAGGGATATAGGGATCGCCCACTTCACCTGCTTGCTTTGGGCGAAGTGCTCGAAGCTGTCCCAGCGGATGTTGTTGGTGGCGTTGCCGATGCGGAAGACCGAATACAGCAGCAGGTTCACTGAGCCGGAACGGGCGCCGACGATCAGGTCCGTGCCGCTGATGGTGCTGGCAAAGCTGGCGCGGGCTTCAGTGCGCACCCGCTCGACGGCCAGCAACAGGCAGACCGACAGGGCAATGGCGAACGCGGTGAGGCACGCCGTAAAACGGCGGTTGGCGAGACTGGCCATGGCCAGGCGGAAAAGATACATCTCAGACCTCGGGGGCGACGGCGGCGCGATTGAGTTCGGACAGCGACAGGTTTCGGTCGAACAGCGGAGCCAGGCTCTGGTCGTGGCTGACGAACAGCAGGCTCGCCCCGGCGTCGCGGCATTCGGCGAACAGCAAGCGGATAAACGCCTCCCGCGCGTCGGCGTCCAGCGCGGAGGTCGGCTCGTCGGCAATGACCAGTTCCGGCTGACCGATCAACGCCCGGGCGGCGGCGACCCTTTGTTGCTGGCCGATGGACAATGAATCGGCGCGTCGAACCAGCATGTCCGGATCTTTCAAACCCAGATGCGCGAGCAGCGTCGTGGCGGCGTTATCGACACTGCCGTGGCGCTGCGTCGCCCGTTGCTGGCGCAGCTTTGAAAAGTGGCAGGGCAGTTCGACGTTCTCGCGCACCGACAGAAACGGCAGCAGGTTGAACTGCTGGAAGATGTAGCCGGTGTGATCGACACGGAAACGGTCGCGGGCGCTGGCGGACAGCTGCGTGAGTGCTTGCCCCAGCAAGCGGATGCTTCCGCGATTGGGCGTCTGTACACCGCCGAGCAAGCCCAGCAGCGTGGTCTTGCCGCTGCCGCTCGGGCCTTTGAGAAACAGCGTCTCACCCGGTTCAAGGCGAAACGCCGGAATGTCCAGCAGCGGCGGGTGACCGGGCCAGCTGAAGCCCAGGTCAGACAGTTCGATGAGTGGTTGAGTCATGGCGGTTCAGAACTTGACCACCGGATTGCTGGCGCGGACTTCGGCGCCCACTTGTCCTTTGGGGGTGATCAGTTGCGCCTGAATCTTCTGGGTCGCGGGGAAGGTCTTGAAGATCTGCGTCAGGTCCAGTCGGGTCAGTACGGCCGGGACGTTGCAGGTGAACTGGTAGTTGCCGTGGATTTCGCTGTGCTCGTGGTCGTGATCATCGCCGTGCTCGTCCGCATCGCCGTCTTCATCCTTGTCGCCAAACAGCGGGCTGGTGATCTTTTGCGAAGTCACGGAACACTGAGCGGCTTCGGGAATGCTGAACAGGCCGTGGGGCTTGAGCAGGGCGGCGCGGGCGTCGGCCAGTTTGGCCTTGTCGGCATCGCTGGTGGCGGCGTGCTCGAAACCGACGATGTTCATGGCCGGGCTGTTGAAGTCCAGCTCCAGCGTCGTGCCTTCCTGAGCGACGTCCAGCCGTGCAACCCCGTGTTCGTGAGCGCCGAGGCTGCCATGCTCATGATCGTGGTCATGCTCATCCGCCGCGTGGGCGATGGTGAAAGGCAGCAGCGCGAGGGGCAGGGCAAGTAGCAGACGACGCATGGGGGAGGGCTCCGGGGTGAGGGTGTTGTTATGTGATCTTATAACAATGCGTCAACGTGGTTCTTAACTTTTTATATTGTAGGAGCGCGCTTGCCCGCGATTGCGGTGGATCAAACACATCACTGGTGTCTGGCACACCGCAATCGCGGGCAAGCGCGCTCCTACAGGATCGCGTTCATCAATATTTTTGTGGGACCATCTCCTGCCGCCCATCAGAGGAAACCAATCATGCTACGCATCCGTGGAACCGTCGGTGATCTGCCGGTGGATTTGACCCTTGAACTGGACGAGGGCGACTGGGCGCACTTGAGTGCTCAGCTTCAGGCGGCGAAGCCGGCGGCTGAAGAAGTGAGCGCGACGCCAGTGCGCCAGGACGACAAGATGTGGGAGATCGCCCTGGAGCTGCTGCAAAAAGCCGGACAGGTCAGCGGACCGGATCTGCTGGAGCAACTGGAAGGACTGACCGGCAGCTCGGCGGCCGGCAAACGCCTATTGGTACGGTTGCGGCATAACCCGAAGGTCAAAGTCGAGAGCGGGGCGGATACGCCGATTTATTGCTGGGTGGGGTGAGGTCGCGGGAGCGCTGATTGCTCCCATTGTAGGAGCGCGCTTGCCCGCGATTGCTATAGACGCCGTAATGGGCGACTGACAAAACGCTATCGCGGGCAAGCGCGCTCCTACAAGAGCGTGGCGATCAATACAACGCAGCAAACAACTTGCGGCGGTAGGTGGTCACCAGCGCGTGGTCGTTACCCAGCAGATCGAATACCTGCAGCAGCGTCTTGTGCGGCTGGCCTTCGTTGTAGCTGCGATTGCGAATGAACAGCTTGAGCAAACCTTCCAGCGCCGCTTCGTACTGCTGGCGCGACAACTGATGCAGCGCCAACTGATGCGCGGCTTCGTCGTCCTGCGGGTTCTGCGCCAGACGGGTCTTCAGGTCCGCGACATCCGGCAGGGCAGCGGCTTCGGCCAGAAAGGTCAACTGCGCCTTGGCGGCTGCGAGGGCGACCTTGTGATCGTCGCTCTTGACCGCATCCAGCACCGTGCCCGCTTCTACCAGTTCGCCACGCTCGGCCAGGCAGCGTGCGTACAGAATCAGCGCCGCCGCGTTGGTATTGTCTTCGGCCAGCAGGGTTTTCAAGATCGCTTCAGCGTCGGCAAAACGGCTCTCAGCAAACAGCGACTGGGCGGTTTCCAACGGATCGGCCTCTGCGTCGATCGGCTCGGGCATTTGCACGTGCGGCTCGAGCAGCGCGCGGATCTGCGGCTCAGGCTGAGCGCCGGAGAAACCGTCCACCGGCTGGCCGTCCTTGAACAACACCACCGTCGGCAGGCTGCGAATGCCGAAGCGCGCCACGATCTCTTCGTTGGCATCGCAGTCGACCTTGGCCAGCAGCAGCTCGCCCTGATACTCCTCGGCGATCTTCTGCAGGATGGGCATCAGCACTTTGCACGGCGCGCACCACTCCGCCCAGAAATCCACCAGCACAGGCTTGTGGAACGAGTTCTCGATCACCAGCTGATCAAAGTCGGCAGTGGTTGCATCGAAGATGTAGGGGGTGTCCTGGCTCATCGCTAGTCTCGGAATTTCCTGAATGGGGCAACTATAAAGCGCTGGGGGGATTGTCGGAAGCGGGGTGTGTTGGATGTAGGACGATTACCTGTAGGCGCGCGCTTGCCCGCGATGGCGTTGTGTCAGACGCCGATGAGGCAACTGATCCAACGCCATCGCGGGCAAGCGCGCCTACATAAGCCCTCAGGGCGCAGTGACGAACTGCATCTGCCCCAGCGCCTGGGTTTCCGGCGTCTGGATCAGCACCGACGGCAAATGCAGGATCAACTGGCCGGACTGGCTGGCGCGGCCACGTAACTCGACCCGGGCGCCCACCGGAAAGGCTTCCGGGTTGAAACGCAACTGAAAGGGCAGCGACTTGCTGTTGCCGACCAGTTTGGTGCTCGCCAGCAGCTTTTGCGGACGATTACGGTCATCGATCACCAGCAGCGCCAGTTCGACTTCCGCACCGGCCGGCACGCCCAGCAACTGACCGCTCAGCTCGCGCTGGTAGGGCAGCAAGGGGCCTGGGCCTTCCGGCAATTTGAGCGGTGCGGTTTTGGTGGCGGTGGCCGCTGGCGCAGGCGTCGGCGGTTCAGTGCTGCTACAGGCGGCCAGCAGGCCGGCAAAGCTGAATACGGCGAGCAATCGTAGCGTCATGAACAACTCCGGCAGAAACAAATACGTGGGGGCGGGCGTGAGGGTACGCAGTATCGCCGACGGCGGCCGCTTTAGCAGCGCCTGATGCGCGTCTGTATACCGCAAACCCCGAGACTTGTCTTGCGGGCGGGATGCGCTACCATGGCCCTCCCTTTTATTGTTGCCTGCCACCATGCACTGTCCCTTTTGCGGTGCCAACGACACCAAAGTCATTGACTCACGCCTGGTTGCCGAGGGCGATCAAGTCCGTCGCCGCCGCGAATGCGTGGCCTGCGGCGAGCGTTTCACGACCTTCGAGACCGCTGAACTGGTCCTCCCCCGGTTGATCAAGCAAGACGGCAGCCGCCAACCGTTCGACGAAGACAAGCTGCGCGCCGGCATGCAGCGTGCGCTGGAAAAGCGCCCCGTCAGCGTTGAACGCCTTGAAGCCGCCATCGCTCATATCAAAAGCAAGCTGCGCGCCACCGGTGAACGCGAGGTCAAGTCATTGATCGTCGGCGAACTGGTGATGGGCGAGCTGCAAAAACTCGACGAAGTGGCGTACATCCGCTTTGCTTCCGTCTATCGGCGGTTCCAGGACCTCAACGAGTTCCGCGAAGAAATCGATCGACTGGCGCGCGAGCCGGTTAAAGAGTGAGCATGTCTTCGACTGAACAAGCAACGCTGGACGCTTTTTACATGGCCCGTGCGCTGGAACTGGCGCGCAAGGGCGTGTACTCGACCCACCCCAATCCTCGGGTCGGGTGCGTCATTGTGCGTGACGGCGTAGTGATCGGTGAAGGCTGGCACGTCCGCGCCGGCGAGCCCCATGCCGAAGTGCATGCCCTGCGTCATGCGGGCGAAAAAGCCCGGGGCGCCACCGCCTACGTCACCCTCGAACCGTGCAGCCATCATGGCCGGACCCCGCCCTGCGCGGACGCCTTGCTTGAAGCGGGCGTCTCGCGGGTGGTGGCCGCCATGCAGGACCCCAACCCTGACGTGGGCGGTCGCGGGCTGTTGCGGCTGATGAACGCTGGGGTCAACGTGCAGAGCGGCGTGCTGCAAAGCGAAGCGCGGGCGATCAACAAGGGCTTTCTCAAGCGCATGGAACACGGCCTTCCGTACGTGCGCGTCAAAATGGCCATGAGTCTGGATGGCCGCACGTCCATGGCCAGCGGCGAAAGCAAGTGGATCACCGGGCCTGACGCCCGTTCAGCCGTGCAGCGATTGCGCGCGCAGTCCAGTGTGGTGCTGACCGGCGCCGACACCGTGCTGTCCGATGATGCCCGCCTGACCGTGCGCCCCGACGAATTGGGCCTGAGTGCCGAACTGACCGCGCTGGCCATGACACGCCCGCCCTTGCGTGTGCTGATTGATGGCCGTTTGCGCGTCCCGCTGGATGCGCCGTTTTTCAAGGCCGGCAGCGCGCTGGTGGTGACCTGCGCCGCCGCTTCGGCCCGCGAGCGATACCACGCCGAAGGCCACGACATGCTGGCGCTGCCCAGCAGTGGCGGGCATGTTGACTTGCGCAAGCTGCTGGTCGAACTGGCGGCGCGCGGCGTCAACGACGTACTGGTCGAAGCAGGCCCGAAACTGGCGGGTGCGTTTACGCGAATGGGCCTGGTCGATGAGTTTCAGATTTTTGTCGCCGGCAAGTTCATGGGCTCAAGTGCCCGCCCGTTGCTGGATCTGCCGCTCGCGCAAATGAGCGAAGCGTTCGAATTGAAGATCGTCGAGATGCGCGCCGTCGGCAATGACTGGAGAGTCATTGCGATACCTGTGCCGCACCCCGGCGTATAATTTCCGGCCACTGCTTAACGCTGGCCCTGTTCTCCTGGAGGACCCATGTTTACCGGCATTATCGAATCCATCGGCAGCATCCGCGCCCTGACCCCTAAAGGCGGCGACGTCCGCGTTTATGTAGAGACCGGCAAACTCGACCTCAGCGACGTCAAGCTCGGCGACAGCATCGCGGTCAATGGCGTCTGCCTGACGGCAGTGGAGTTGCCCGGCGATGGTTTCTGGGCTGACGTCAGCCGCGAAACCCTGGACGTCACGGCGTTTGTCGATCTCAAGGCCGGCAGCCGGGTCAACCTGGAAAAAGCCCTGACACCCACCACTCGCCTGGGCGGTCACCTGGTCAGCGGCCACGTGGATGGCGTCGGCGAGGTCGTGTCCCGGGAAGAAAACGCCCGCGCAATCCAGTTCCGCATGCGCGCCCCGCGTGAGCTGGCCAAGTACATTTCCCACAAGGGCTCGATCACCGTCGACGGCACCAGCCTGACGGTCAACGCAGTCAACGGCGCCGAGTTCGAACTGACCATCGTCCCGCATACCCTGGCTGAAACCATCATGGGCGACTACCGCCCGGGCCGTAAGATCAACCTCGAAGTCGACTTGCTGGCGCGCTACCTCGAGCGTCTGCTGCTGGGCGACAAGGCCGCCGACCCGACGCCCGCCCAGGGCGGCACCATCACCGAAGGCTTTCTCGCCGCCAACGGCTACCTCAAATCCTGATTAAGGGGGTGCCGCGTGGCGCTCAATAGCATCGAAGAACTGGTCGAAGACATTCGCCAAGGCAAGATGGTCATCCTGATGGATGACGAAGACCGCGAGAACGAAGGCGATCTGATCATGGCCTCCGAGTGCGTGCAGGCCGAGCACATCAACTTCATGGCGCGTTGTGCCCGTGGCCTGATCTGCATGCCCATGACCCGCGAGCGCTGCGAAACCCTGAAGCTGCCGCTGATGGCGGCCCGCAACGGTTCTGGTTTCGGCACCAAGTTCACCGTCTCCATCGAAGCCGCAGAAGGCGTGACTACCGGTATTTCCGCTGCCGACCGCGCGCGCACCGTCCAGGCGGCCGCCGCGAAAAACGCTCGCGCCGACGACATTGTCAGCCCCGGCCACATCTTCCCGCTGATGGCGCAAGCCGGTGGCACCCTGTCCCGTGCCGGTCATACCGAGGCGGCGTGCGATCTGGCGCGCATGGCCGGGTTCGAGCCCACCGGGGTGATCTGCGAAGTGATGAACGACGACGGCACCATGTCCCGGCGCGCTGAACTCGAAGCCTTTGCCGCCGAGCACAACATCAAGATCGGCACCATCGCCGACCTGATTCACTACCGCATGATCCACGAGCGTACCGTTCAGCGGATTGCCGAGCAGCCCATGGACAGCGAACTGGGCCAGTTCAATCTGGTGACCTACCGCGATTCGGTCGAAGGCGACGTGCACCTGGCGCTGACGCTGGGCAAGATCTGCGCTGACGAACCGACGCTGGTTCGTGTCCACAACATGGACCCGTTGCGCGACCTGTTGATGGTCAGGCAGCCCGGCCGCTGGAGTCTGCGCGCGGCCATGAAGGCTGTGGCCGACGCGGGCAGCGGCGTGGTGTTGCTGTTGGGGCACCCCCTGGATGGCGACGTGCTGCTGGCGCATATCCGCGACACGGCAGAGCACACCACCATCAAGTCGCCCACCACTTACAGCACCGTGGGCGCCGGCTCGCAGATCCTTCGCGACCTGGGCGTACGCAAAATGCGCCTGATGAGTTCGCCAATGAAGTTCAACGCGATATCCGGTTTCGATCTGGAAGTTGTAGAATACGTGCCCTCCGAATAAAGACCGGCAGAGCGATGCGCGCGGCACCCGTTGTTTCGCGCATTTGCCGCTACCGTCCCGATTCGTGGCCTAACATTCCTGGAAGCGCGCGCCTGATGCGCGCTTGCCTGCTCTTTATACGAGAATACGAGACTCAGCCGAATGACCCTGAAGACCATCGAAGGTACCTTCATCGCCCCGCAAGGCCGCTACGCCCTAGTGGTTGGCCGCTTCAACAGCTTCGTCGTGGAAAGCCTGGTGAGCGGTGCCGTTGATGCCCTGGTTCGCCATGGCGTGAGCGAAGACGACATCACCATCATCCGCGCGCCGGGTGCTTTCGAAATTCCACTGGTCGTGCAGAAGGTCGCTCAACGCAGCGAATTCGCCGCGATCATCGCCCTGGGCGCCGTCATCCGTGGCGGCACCCCGCACTTCGAATACGTCGCGGGCGAATGCGTCAAGGGCCTGTCCCAGGTCTCCATGGAGTTCGGTGTCCCGGTGGCCTTCGGCGTATTGACCGTCGATTCCATTGAACAAGCCATCGAGCGTTCCGGCACCAAAGCCGGCAACAAAGGTGCTGAGGCCGCGCTGTCCGCCGTTGAAATGGTCAGCCTGCTGGCGCAGTTGGAGGCCAAGTGATTAACGACGAAAGCGACCAGTTCAACCCGCGTGATCCACGTGCGGCAGACGCTGGCAAACCCTCTAAGAGCGAAAAACGTCGTGCTGCCCGCCAGATGGCGACGCAAGCCCTGTACCAGCGCCACATGGCCGGTCAGTCGCTGAACGAGATCGAGGCCCAATTTCGCGTCGACAACGACTTCACCGCCGTTGATGCCAGCTATTTCCACGACATCCTGCACGGTGTCCCGGAACAGCAGGACAAGATTGACGCGGCGCTGGCGCCTTGTCTGGACCTGGCCATCGCCGAGCTGGACCCGGTTGAATTGGCTGTTCTGCGTCTGTCGACCTGGGAATTGCTTGAGCGCATCGACGTCCCTTACCGCGTCGTCATCAACGAAGGCATCGAGCTGGCTAAGGTCTACGGGTCCACCGATGGCCACAAGTTCGTCAACGGCGTACTCGACAAACTGGCTCCGCGTCTGCGCGAAGTCGAAGTGAAGGCCCACAAGCGCTAAGGGCCTCCGGGCTTCCCGGGACCTAGTGTTTGACGCCATGGGCGAATTCGAGCTGATCCGCACTTACTTCGCCGCTGCGCCCTGCGCACAGCCGGGCGAAGGTGTTGCGCTGGGGATCGGCGACGATTGCGCCCTGTTGTCGGTGCCGCCCGGCGAACAGCTGGCGATTTCCACCGACACGCTGGTGGTCGGGGTGCATTTCCCCGACGCCTGCGACCCTTTCCTGCTGGGCCAGCGCGCTCTCGGCGTTTCGGCCAGCGATCTGGCGGCCATGGGCGCCACGCCGCTCGCTTTTACCCTTGCTCTGACCTTGCCGGACGTGTCCGCCGACTGGCTGCAGGCGTTCGCCCAGGGTTTGAACCAGATGGCGCAACGCTGCTCGATGCGCTTGATTGGCGGCGACACAACGCGCGGACCGCTGAGCATCACGGTCACGGTGTTCGGCCGTGTGCCCTGCGGTGCGGCCTTGACCCGTAGCGGTGCGAAGGTCGGTGACCTGCTGTGTGTCGGCGGCGATCTGGGCGATGGCGCCGGGGCCTTGCCCCTGGTGTTGAACCCGAGCGGCACCCAGACGTCTACCTCACAGGCATTGCTGGCGCGTTACTGGTCTCCGCAGCCGCAACTGGGGCTGGGACAGGCATTGCGGGGAAGGGCCTCGTCGGCGCTGGATATTTCCGACGGCCTGCTCGCTGATTGCGGGCACATCGCGATGGCCTCCGGCGTTCGGCTGTTGGTGGAGCGGGACAAGGTGCCGATGTCCGACGCCCTGCAGGCCAGTTTCGGACACGATGCGGCGTTACAGGCCGCGCTCAGTGGCGGCGATGACTATATTCTCGCCTTCACACTGCCGTCGTCGTTGTTACCCGAACTGCAGGCCGAGGGTTGGCCCATTACCGTTATCGGTCGAGCAGTAGAAGGGCAGGGCGTATCGCTCGTCTATGGCCAAGGCCAGGACGTCACTCCGATCACTCGGGGCTATCAACATTTTCGGGAGTCACGGTGACAGATCATCCTAATCAGGTTCCGGCGGAAAACGTTCCGCCCTCAGTCTGGACCAATCCCTGGCACTTCCTGGCCTTCGGCTTCGGCTCCGGCACGCTGCCAAAAGCGCCAGGCACCTGGGGCTCCATCGTGGCAGTGCCGTTCATTCCGTTGTGGCAGATGCTGCCGGACTGGGGTTACTGGCTGATGCTCGGCATCACCATGCTGTTCGGTTTCTGGCTGTGCGGCAAAGTGGCCGATGACCTGCGCGTCCACGACCACGAAGGCATCGTCTGGGATGAGATGGTGGGCATGTGGATCACTTTGTGGCTGGTGCCCGAAGGTTGGGGCTGGCTGCTGGTGGGGTTTTTGGTGTTTCGCTTCTTCGACATTCTCAAGCCATGGCCAATTCACTGGATCGACAAGCACGTGCACGGCGGCGTCGGCATCATGCTCGACGACGTTCTGGCCGGGGTCTTTGCCTGGCTGGCGATGCAGGGGCTGGTGTGGGGCTGGGCGAAAATGTGGGCGATGGGGTTTTTCTGAGACACTCAACGCCTCTTTAGGAGCGAATTTATTCGCGAAGCGGTGATATGGCCGGGCGCTTCGCGAATGAATTCGCTCCTGCAGGAATTGCATTGTCCGGAGCGCTCCCATCAAACATCCCGATCTGTTTACGCCACAATTCAGCCTAAGCGTCTGCTGAAAGCTGCTGTTACAATGCCGCCTTTGAATCTCCAGTCGCCATATTGATCAGGAGCACACGGTGCCCGTCGTCTTTGTCGCCGCTTCCAAGCTGCCTACCCCTTTTGCGCAATTCACCATGAACGGTTTCCTCGAAGAGGAAAACGGTCGTGAGCACGTGGTGCTTACCCTCGGCAATGTGTCGGATGGCGCGCCGGTGCTGGGTCGGGTGCATTCGGAATGCCTGACCGGTGATGCGCTGTTCAGTCAGCGCTGTGATTGTGGCTCCCAGCTCGAAGCGGCCCTGCGCGCAATCGCCGCCGAGGGGCGCGGGGTATTGTTGTACCTGCGTCAGGAAGGCCGAGGCATCGGCCTGATGAACAAGATCCGCGCCTATGAATTGCAGGACGGCGGCGCCGACACCGTTGAAGCCAACGAGCGGCTTGGGTTTGCCGCCGATCAACGCGATTACGGCATTTGCCTGCCAATGCTGGATCATCTGGGCATTCATTCGCTGCGCTTGATGACCAACAACCCGCGCAAGGTCAAGGCGCTGACCGAGATGGGCATCACCATCGCCGAGCGCGTGCCGTTGCATACCGGTCACAACCCCCACAACAAGCTGTATCTGGCGACCAAGGCCGGCAAACTCGGCCACATGATGGGCAACGAGCACCAGAGTGAGGTTGATCCCGCGTGACACGGGGCAACGTGTGTCGGCGCCTGGCGATAGCCTGGTGGTGGCAACTGTTGCTGACGTTGGCCCCGCTGTTTGTGGTCAGCGTCTTTTTCGGCACCAACACCCCGGTGATTCCTACGCTGGCCATGCCGTTTTTCATCGCCGGTATCGCGTCGATGTTCGTCAGCCTCAAGCCTTTCGGCGTTTACAAGCGCTCACTGATCGCCACCGAGGCCGCGCTCAACACCCCCGAAGAACCTGCTGCGTGGATCAAGCTGGCGGCTGATCGTCGCGCCGCCTTTCTCGCCGCCGGGTTACCCGCGTGGATTGCCGCGGTATCGGTATTCGTGGGGTTGGAGCCGGTGGCCCAGGCACTGCTGGCCTTGTCGAGCGTGATCCTGCTGTACCTTTACCGCATTCCCCGTCAGCTGGCCTGATCCACCGAAACCGTGAAGTTGCGGCGGATCCCCGTGGGTTTGCGTCAGACCGGCTGAATCTTCTGCAGGCGCTTGCTGATCGAAGCCTCGATTCCTGCCGCATCAAGCCCGCACTCAGCCAGCATTTGCGCAGGCTTGGCATGTTCGACGTACATGTCCGGCAAGCCCAGGTGCAGCACTGACTTGAGAATGTCTTCCCGCGCAAGGAATTCGCTGACGGCGGCACCGGCGCCACCCATGATGGCGTTCTCTTCGAGGGTCACCAGCAGGTCGTGGCCGGCGGCCATTTCCCGAACCAGTGCTTCATCCATCGGTTTGACGAAGCGCATGTCGACGACCGTCGCGTCGAGCTTCTCGGCCACGGTCAGCGCCTCGGCCATTTGCACGCCGAACACCAGCATGGCGACCTTGCTGCCCTGACGGCGCACGATGCCCTTGCCGATTTCCAGCGGCTCGAGGCTGCTGTCGATCACGGCGTTGGGGCCTGTGCCGCGGGGGTAACGCACGGCGGCCGGGCCGTTGAACAGGTGGCCGGTGCTGAGCATCTTGCGCAACTCGTTTTCGTCGCTCGGCGTCATCACCAGCATGCCGGGGATGCAGCGCAGGAAGGACAGGTCAAAACTGCCCGCGTGCGTCGGGCCGTCTTCGCCCACGAGGCCTGCGCGGTCGATGGCGAACAAGACGTCGAGGTTTTGCACCGCGACGTCATGAATCAACTGATCGTAGCCACGCTGCAGGAACGTCGAATAGATCGCCACCACCGGCTTGGCACCCTCGCAGGCCATGCCGGCCGCCAGTGTCACGGCGTGCTGCTCGGCAATCGCCACGTCAAAGTAGCGGTCCGGGAAGCGCTCGCTGAACTCAACCAGGTCCGAGCCTTCTTTCATGGCCGGCGTAATGCCCACCAGACGCGAATCGGCGTCGGCCATGTCGCACAGCCACTGGCCGAACACACCGGAATACTTCGGCCCACTGACGGTTTTTGCGACGGCAGCCGGTGCATCCAGCGGGTCGAGCTTGGTGATGGCGTGATAGCCGATCGGATCGACCTCGGCGGGCGCGAAGCCCTTGCCCTTCTTGGTCACGACGTGCAGAAACTGCGGGCCCTTGAGGTCCCGCATGTTGCGCAAGGTGGCGACCAGTGTCGGCAGGTCGTGGCCGTCGATAGGCCCGATGTAGTTCCAGCCCAGCTCCTCGAACAGGGTGCCGGGGACCAACATGCCTTTGGCGTATTCCTCGGTGCGGCGGGCGATTTCCCACGCGCCCGGCAGACGCGACAGCACTTTCTTGCTGCCCTCGCGCATGCTGGTGTAGGTGCGGCTGGAGAGAATCTTGGCCAGGTAGTTCGACAGCCCGCCCACGTTGCGCGAGATCGACATGTCGTTGTCGTTGAGGATCACGAGCATGTCGGCGGCGACTTCGGGTGCGTGGTTCAACGCTTCGAAGGCCATGCCAGCAGTCAGTGCGCCGTCGCCAATCACAGCGATGGCCTTGCGGTCGCTGCCTTGCAGACGCGAGGCGATGGCCATGCCCAGCGCGGCACTGATCGAAGTGCTGGAGTGGCCGACGCCGAAGGTGTCGTACTCGCTCTCGCTGCGGCGGGGGAAGGCCGCAACGCCGCCCTTCTGGCGCAGCGTCGACATCTTCTGGCGACGTCCGGTGAGGATTTTGTGGGGATACGCTTGATGGCCGACGTCCCAGACCAGCCGGTCGTCGGGGGTATCAAAGACGTAATGCAGGGCGATGGTCAGCTCGATGACGCCAAGACCGGCGCCAAAATGGCCACCCGTCTGGCCAACGGTGTAGAGCAGCTCCAGACGCAGTTCGTCAGCCAGGGCTTCGAGCTCGGCTTCACCTAACCGGCGCAGGCCATCCGGCGTCGCTGCACTGTCGAGCAGAGGCGTGGACGGGCGCTCGCGGGGAATATCTTTGAACGTCGTGGGCATCAGGCGAATCGTTATAAGTAAAAGAGGCGGCAGTTTACCTGATGCATCGCATGCTGCACATGAACTGCAAGCGATGGATGCTCAGATTGAAAAAGCAAGGCATGACACTCGGAGTGTCGAATGCGCAATCGGTTCGACTATTTGAATCTGCAGGAGCCAACTTGTTGGCGAAGCACCGCAATCTGTAGGAGCCAACTTGTTGGCGAATCCCCTCATCAGATGAGAAAGATGGATCGATCGGGTAAACGATCCGCGAACAAGTTCGCTCCTACAGGTCAATCGATCCTCAGCTACGCCGCTCAACGATGTAACGCGCCAGCGCCCGCAGCGGTTCGGCGGCATCGTCGAACCGCTGCAACGCGTCGAGCGCCTGGTCACGCAGTTCAAGGGCGTAATGTTTGGCCTCTTCCAGCCCCAGCAGCGCGGGGTAGGTGGGCTTGTCGCGGGCAATGTCGGCGCCCTGTCGCTTGCCCAACGTCGCGGTGTCGCTCTCGACGTCGAGAATGTCGTCCTGCACCTGAAACGCCAGACCGATGGCGCGGGCGTAGGTTTGCAGGGCGTCGAGCGAATCCTGACTGGCCTTGCCGCTGGCCAGTGCACCGAGCCGAACACTGGCCTCGATCAACGCGCCGGTCTTGTGCCGATGCATGAACGCCAGCGCGGTCTGGTCGAGCTTGAGACCTACCGAGCCCAAGTCGATGGCTTGACCGCCTACCATGCCGGCCGGGCCTGCCGCCTGGGCAAGCGTGCTGACCATGGTCAGGCGGGTGTCGGCGGACTGCGGCGTCAGGCGCGCATCGGTCAGCACGCTGAACGCCAGGCTTTGCAGGCCGTCACCGGCCAGAATGGCGCAGGCTTCGTCGAAGGCTTTGTGGGTGGTGGGCTGGCCGCGACGCAGATCATCGTCGTCCATGGCAGGCAGATCGTCATGCACCAACGAATAAGCATGAATCAACTCAACTGCGCAGGCCGCACCATTGGCTTGGTCGGCAGCACCGCGCAGGGCTTCGCAGGCGGCGTAGACCAGCAGCGGGCGCACACGCTTGCCGCCGTTCATTACGCTGTAGCGCATGGCGTCATAGAGGCGAGTGAGTTCGGGGCTGGGTGCGACAAACAGACTGTCCAGCGCCGCATTGACGCGTGCCGAACTCAGGGCCTGGTAGTCGGAAATCATTCGGGCTGTTCCGCGTCGAAGGGTTCCTCGGCCAGTTCACCGTCGCGTTCGAGCAACACTTGAACCTTCTGTTCGGCCTGGGCCAGCGCGCTTTGGCACTCGCGCGTCAGGCGGATGCCTTGTTCAAAGGCGGTCAACGAATCTTCCAGCGACAGCTCGCCGTTCTCGAGACGCTCAACCAGCGTTTGCAAATCCGTGAGGGACTGTTCGAAATCCAGTGCAGCTTTTTTGCGGGCCATGGCGGCAATCCCGGTAGACGTTAAACGGGCGCGACACTAGCAGAGCGTCGGCAATGGGGCAATGAGAGGCGCTGACCGGCCTGACGCAGGACAGCCCTGCGGGCGTGCGCTTGCCGCGATAACGGTGTGCCAGGCGATAGATTTATCGCAGACGTATCGCAATCGCGGGCAAGCGCGCTCTTACAGGTATTGCGGTCCTGATTTAAGCATCAGAAGCCCTCAAGCACGATCTTGCCCTTGGCCTGATGGCTTTCGATCACCGCGTGTGCGCGACGCAAGTTGGCAGCGTTGATCGTGCCGAAGTGCTCGCCCAGGGTGGTCTTCAGCACCCCTTCGTCGATCAGGTCGGCCACGCGGTTCAGCAGTTCGTGCTGCTTGATCATGTCCGGCGTTTCGAACAGCGAACGGGTGAACATCAGCTCCCAATGCAGCGACAGCGCCTTGCGTTTCATCGGCACCACGTCGAGGGTTTTCGGGTCGTCGATCAACGCCAGTTTGCCTTGTGGGCGCAGCGCTTCGATCAGTTGCGCGAAGTGGCTGTCGGTGTGGGTCAGGCTGGCGACATGGCTCACCTGGCCCACACCGATCTGCTCCAGTTGCTCGACCAGCGGCTTGCTGTGGTCGATCACGTGGTGCGCGCCCAGTTGCTGGACCCAATCCCGGGTTTCAGGACGAGAAGCGGTGCCGATCACGGTCAGCTTGGTCAGTTGACGGGCCAGTTGCACAAGGATCGAGCCGACCCCGCCGGCAGCGCCGACGATCAACAAACTGTCGCCTTCACCGCCGCCTTCCTCAACGCCCAGGCGGTCAAAGAGCAATTCCCAGGCCGTGATCGAGGTCAGCGGTAGCGCAGCAGCATGGCCGGCATCCAGCGATTTCGGCTTGTGACCGACGATGCGCTCGTCCACCAGATGAAACTCGCTGTAGGAACCCGGGCGGACGATAGAGCCGGCGTAGAACACTTCATCGCCCGGTTGAAACAGGGTCACTTCAGGGCCGACTTCACGCACGGTGCCGACGGCGTCCCAACCCACGACCTTCGGTTCGGTGGCGGCGGAACCGGCGCGGATCTTGGTGTCGACCGGGTTCACCGACACCGCGCGAATTTCTACCAGCAGGTCACGCGGACCTGGGGTCGGCTTGGGCAGGTCCATGTCCATCAGCGCCTTCGGGTCGTCGATGGGCAGGCCGTGTTGGGTAAATGCAATGGCTTTCATGGTGGCCTCTTAAAGGTTCAAGACGATTGAATACTCATAACGAGCATTCATTCAAACAGTGACCGCACCGTCGTCACTCAGGGAAATCCGCACCCTCGCTGACGCTGGCCCAGTCCTCGAAATTTTTGCTCAGGGTTTTGAGTTTGCCCTGGGCAACGCCCACCGCGATCTTGCCCAGCAACAGGCGCAACGGCGGGTTGTCCGCGTTCACGGTATCGACGATGGCGGCCGCCGCGCGTTTCGGGTCGCCCGGTTGGTTGCCGCTGTAGCCACGGGTCGCTTCGGTGCGTTTGCCGGACGTTTCCTGATAATCGGCAATCGTATTGCTCGCTTGATTGGCAGAACGACCCGCCCAGTCTGTACGAAACGGGCCAGGCTCTACCAGCAGGACTTTGATGCCCAACGGCTCCACTTCCTGGGAGAGCGATTCGGACAGCGCCTCCACGGCGAACTTGGACGCGTTATAAAAACTCAGCGACGGAAATGCCGCTAGCCCGCCCACGGAGGAAATATTCACCACCGTGCCGGCACGACGCTGACGCATGCCCGGCAAGACGGCCCGGGTCATCTCGGTCAGGCCCCAGACATTGATTTCGAACATCTGGCGCACGTCGCCGATGTCGCTTTCCTCGAACGCGCCGAAGTAGCCTACCCCTGCGTTATTGACCAGCACATCGATCTGGCCGAAACGCTCGGTCGCCGCTTTCACCGCGGCGTTCACTTGCGCCGTGTCAGTGACATCGAGTTTGAGCACCAGCGCGTTGCTTTCGTGGCCCTTGACGATGTCCTCGACCTGCTGCGGATTGCGCGCGGTGACCACGGTCGGGTAACCCAGGCTGAGGGTGTGCAAAGCCAGCTCGCGACCGAAGCCGGTGGAGCAGCCAGTGATGAACCAGACGGGTTTTTGAGTCGATGAAGTCATGCCGGATTTCCTCATTCAGAAGTGAGCTCCAGGGTGCAACGTTACTGAATGCGACAGCCGAACCTGCGCGTGGTGCCCGCTGCCATCGCCCAACGCGATGGCAGGCTCGCCAATGGCTGATATGCCGGTTCAACCCTCACGCCTAACATCGGTCGCAGAAGACCTTCGTTCGCCACGTTTGAGGACTGCACATGAAAAACTTTCGAATCGGCCAAATCGTTCCCAGCTCCAACACCACCATGGAAACCGAAATCCCGGCGATGCTGACCGCGCGGTATTCGCTCTTCCCGGACGAGCGTTTCACGTTTCACTCCTCGCGTATGCGGATGATGAAGGTCAGCCCCGAAGAGCTGAAAAAGATGGACATCGACAGTGACCGCTGCGCGCTGGAACTGAGCGATGCGCGGGTCGATGTCATGGCCTACGCCTGCCTGGTAGCCATCATGTGTCAGGGCGCCGGCTACCACAAAGTCTCCCAGGACCGCCTGAGCAAAACCGTGCAGGACAACCAGGCGCCGACGCCTGTGCTCAGCTCCGCCGGTGCGTTGATCGACAGCTTGAACCTGATGAACTACAAGAAAGTTTCGATCATCACCCCGTACATGAAGCCACTGACGCAACAGGTCATCGACTACATCGAAGCGGCCGGTATCGAGGTGGTGGATTCCATCAGCCTGGAAGTCTCCGACAACCTCGCAGTCGGTCGTCTGGACCCGATGGATCTGGTGGCCCACGCCGACCGGTTGAACATCGGACAGGCCGACGGCGTTGTGCTGTCGTGCTGCGTGCAGATGCCGTCATTGCCCGCGATTCAGGTGGTGCAGGATCGTCTCGACAAGCCCGTGCTGTCGGCCTCGGTGGCGACCGTGTATCAGATCCTCAAAACCCTGGGCCTTGTAGCCAAAGTGCCGAACGCCGGGCATCTCCTGTCAGGCCAGTACTAGCCGCTGACTTGCTCCTACAGGCGAGGGGGGGCGCGGCATGCCAAGGCTGGCGATTCGCGAACACGTTCGCTGCTACAGGGTTGCGACGTTTTTGACGTACTCGGTTAGCCTGATGTAACAGGTCGCCAGGTGGTAAGGCGTGGTGGACGGCATGTCGCTGCGGCTGACCTGGCCGTCGCTCTCCAGGCATTCATTCCACCCGGTGGCGTGCAGAAAGCGCTGTTGCAGCGCAGTCAGCTGTCGAGCCAGCAATGCCTCGCTGTCCGGTCGCAAGGTGAGGGCGCGCAAGTACTCGGCCTGCGCCCAGATCCGCTGCGTGCCGTCCTTCATCGAACCGTCCACTTCCAGCATGGCCGCCACGGCGCCGGTGACGGGGTCGACCCCTTGTGCCTGCGCGTGAACAAACGCGGTGGTCAGCGAGCGATGGAGCGGGCTGCCGCGCAGATGCGCCGACGATTCCAGCAAGTAAAACCATTCGAACTGATGGCCGGGTTCGGACCAGTTATCCACAGCATCCAACGGTTTCTCCAGCATCACCCCGTGCTCGACATCGACGAAGCGCCGTTGCATGCCGTCGATCAAGACCGTTAGCGCGGCCAGGGTGGGGGCGTCATCACGCACCTCCACGGTGACCAGAAACGCCTCGGCCAGGTGCATCAACGGGTTCTGCAGCGGCCCGGCGTCCAGCGATGACCAGTCTTCGCCCAGCACCGCCTCATACAAGCCGTCACCGTCGGCAAAGCGCTCGGCGATCACGTTGAGCGCGGCATTGAGCACCGACTCCACCAGCGGCTCCCGGACCTTGGCCCAGTAATGGGCGCAGGCGAAGACGATGAAGGCGTGGGTGTAGAGGTCTTTGCGCCGATCGAGCGGCGCGCCTTGCGGGTCGATGCTGTAAAACCAGCCGCCGTGCTCGGCATCGTGGAAATGCTGCTGCAGCGAGCGAAACAGTTCGGCGGCGCGGGCACTGGCCTGCGGCACGGAAGGGTCATCGATAAGGCTGGAGAACAGAAACAGTTGTCGCGCACAGGCCATTGCCCGGTAGCGCTGGGGTGGCAGCGGCTGATGATTCGCGTCGACGGCTTCGTAAGGCAGGGCCAGCTCGGCGTTCCAGCCCGAACGCAGCCACATCGGCACGATCACCTGCATGAAATGCTGGCGCACGGCGGTGAACACGGCGTTCAGGGTCGACTTGGCGGAGGGGGAGGCGTCAGGCATTGAGTAGGCGTCACGGCAGCGGCAAATTGCGCGACATGGTAGCAGGCGGCGGGATTTGGAGTCAGATGCAAATCTGGAGTCGACTCCGCCTTCGCTTTTGTAGGAGCTGACGAGCTGCCGAAGGCTGCGATTGCGGTGCGTCAGATGTATCGCATCGCAGCCTTCGGCAGCTCGTCAGCTCCTACAGGATGGTGGTATTCAGCCCGCAAACAACCAGACACCGGTCGCGGCAGCCAGGGCGCCTGCAACGCGGACCACGGGCGCGGCGGCCGCTGGCAGGAAACGGACAACCGCGTAGCCCGCCGCATGCAGCGCAGCCGTAGCGCCGACGAACCCTGCCGCGTAACCCCACGGGCTGGACATGTCAGGCAGTTCCAAACCATGCGCCACGCCGTGGAACATCGAAAACAGCGCCGTCGCTGCCACCGCCATGAACAGCGGAGGACGTACCGCCAGTGCCACCGCCAGTCCCAAGGCAAACACCGACGCCGCGATGCCGCTTTCAAGGCCCGGCAACGCCAGCCCCTCGAAACCCAGCAGGCCGCCGATCAGCATGACACCCACGAACGTGCACGGCAGGGCCCAGCGCGCGGCGCCTTTCTGTTGTGCCGCCCACAACCCGACGGCAATCATCGCCAGCAAGTGATCGAGGCCGCCCAGCGGGTGACTGATACCGGCTACCAAGCCACTTTCATCGTGACCCGGGTGAGCAAAGGCCAGTGCCGGCACCAGCAGCAGGGCCAGGACGCTGGCCGCTTTTTTGTAGTTCATGAAACGCTCCTTGAGGTGGATGATTCAGGCGGCTTCGGTCAGCAGACCCTGACGCTCGATGAAGGCAATGATGGCTTCCAGACCCTGTCCGGTTTTTTGATTGCTGAACACGAACGGCTTTTCGCCGCGCATCTTTCTGGTGTCGCGGTCCATCATCTCCAGCGACGCGCCCACCAGCGGTGCGAGGTCGATTTTGTTGATCACCAGCAAGTCGGATTTGCAGATGCCCGGACCGCCCTTGCGCGGCAGTTTGTCGCCGGCGGAGACGTCGATCACGTAGATGGTCAGGTCCGACAACTCCGGGCTGAACGTCGCGGACAAGTTGTCGCCGCCCGATTCCACAATGATCACGTCCAGACCGGCGAATCGGCGATTGAGTTGGTCAACGGCTTCCAGATTGATCGAAGCGTCTTCACGAATCGCCGTGTGCGGGCAGCCGCCGGTTTCCACGCCGATGATGCGTTCCGGCGCCAGGGCCTCGTTGCGCACCAGAAAATCGGCGTCCTCGCGGGTGTAGATGTCGTTGGTGACCACGGCCAGGTTGTAGCGGTCGCGCAGGGCCAGGCACAGCGCCAGGGTCAGGGCGGTCTTGCCCGACCCGACCGGGCCGCCGATACCGATGCGCAAAGGTTGGCTGTTCATTGTGTGTTCTCCATTGATCTTGTCTGTACGCTGATTGTCTTGGCCATACCGTCAGGACCGAAACAGTCGGCTGTATTGGCGTTCGTGGGCCATGCTCGCCAGAATCAGGCCGAACGGGGCGCTGCCGATGTCGCGCGCATCCTGCGCCGTGGCCTGTTGCTGCGCCCGTTGCAGCAGCGGGACCAGTTCACTGGTGAGCCGTTGTGCCGCCTGCTGACCCAGCGGCAGGGTCTTCATCAGCACCGCCAACTGGTTTTCCAGCCAGCTCCAGAGCCAGGCGGCCAGCGCGTCTTGCGGATTGATGTGCCAGGCATGTGCGGCCAGCGACCAGCACAGGGCCAGATGCGGCTCGTCCGTTTGTTCGAGAAACAGCCGGGCGGACTCATCGAGTTCCGCGAGCCCCAGCAGCAATTGCTTGAGCGAATAGCCCATCTGCCGGCTTTCCAGGTGCAGCTCTCGGGTTTCGCGGCTGGCGCGGTGTTCTTCGCTTAGCTGCAGCAGCGTCGCCCAATCGTCCTCGGCGGCCGCTGTGCAGTGAGCCAGCAGCAGCGGCGCTTCAAAGCGCGCCAGGTTGAGCAGCAGTTGATCACCGATCCAGCGCCCGGCACTCGCTGGGTCGGTGACGATGGCTTGCTCCACCGCCATTTCCAGTCCTTGGGAATAGCTGTAGCCGCCAATGGGCAGCTGCGGGCTGGCCAGGCGCAATAGCGCCCAGGCGCTGTTCATAAGCGCACGCCGAAATGATGAATCTTGGGCGCGTAGTTGAAATCCTCTTCGCCTGCACGGGAGTGATGATGCCCGCCGCCATAGGCCCCGTGTTCAGGGGAGAAGGGCGCGTCGATGGACTGCGTGGTGGCGCCCAGTTGGTCGAGCATCGCCTTGAGCACGTAGTCGTCGAGCAGCCGCAGCCAGCCGTCACCCACTTGCAGCGCTACGTGGCGGTTGCCCAAGTGATAGGCGGCGCGGGTCAGTTCGTAGGCGCTGGCGCAGGTGACGTGCATCAGCGCCTCGGGGCGGGCGCAGACACGGACCACACGGCCGTCTTCGGCCTGCAGGAAATCGCCATCGCGCAACGGCGGTTGGCCACGTTCGAGAAACAACCCGACGTCCTCGCCTTCTGCACTGAAGCAGCGCAGGCGCGTCTTGCTCCGGGCTTCGAAATTCAAATGCAGCTCGGCGGCCCATTCGGCGTGAGGTTCGACTTTTTTGTGAATCACCAGCATCAGGAAGCTTCCAGCCAAGTGCGATGCAATAGCCAGAGCAAGGGGCTTGCCAACAGGGGAGGCTGTAGGAAACTGCCTACATTCGGTGCGTTATGACAAACCTGAGCGCGAACTCGTGATCGGTATTGGTGCGTCATCTGGCAATGCGCACAATGTCAGAGCGCCGAAGAATTTGTAGGAGCGAATTCATTCGCGAAAGGTCATCACGGTTTATACATCTGTAGCGGTTTAACAATCCCGTTCGCGAATAAATTCGCTCCTACAGAAGGTCGCCTGCGTTTATTCCGTACTCCCTAACCCCTGCCAGCGTTTGGCACCGATGAAGATAAAACGTAGCTGCTGCGTAATCTTCGCCCGGGGTGTGAGGTGTTCGGCCAGGGTCGGCGGTGGCGGGTCGATCAATTCCGGGAGCATGGCGAACACACTCTTGACCACCAGGTCCGCCATGACCGCCAGATCGTTGGTGTTGAGGTGACGAAATTTGGGCATCGACGCCAGGTCAGTGGTCAAGTCAGCAATGATCGCTTCGCGCAGTGCCCCCAGCGCCTGACGCACCTTCAGCGAGCCGCCGTATTGCTCGCGGGCCAGAAACAGAAACTGTGAGCGATTGGCCGCCACGTCATCGAGGAAGATGCGCACCGACGCATCAATGATGCCGGTCGCCAGGGAGTCGGTGCGTCTGACCCGGCGAATGGTCTGGCGGAAGGTCTGACCCACTTCGCTGACCAGCGCCAGGCCCAGGTGGTCCATGTCATCGAAGTGACGATAGAAGCCGGTAGGAACGATGCCCGCCGTTTTCGCCACTTCCCGCAGGCTCAGGCTGCCGAACCCTCGGCCGCTGTCCATCAAGCCTCTGGCTGCGTCGAGCAAGGCGTGGCGGGTTTGCTGTTTTTGTTCGGCGCGGGGCAGCATGGGGCGGGTAGCGTTCTGGCTGAGCATTGCGCTGCACTCTAACAAATGCGCTCGCGCTGCGTCGAACCCGGTTTACTGGCCGCGCAAGAGTGAAAGCGCCAAGGGTCAACATGTAAAAGCCCGGCGCAAGGGCCGGGCTTCGTGGAGAAAAACAGCGGGATCAAGACACCCGCTGATATTGCTGAATGACGCGATCTGGCCCGTTGTCGGCCACACGCTGGTATTGCTGAATCAATTTGCCGTCCTGAGCGAGGGTGGGCAGTTCCGCTCGCTGACTGGCTTTCATCTCGCCGAGAAGCGTCTGCTCGTTGGCAGGCATGGCGAACGCGCTCGTGGCGAGGAGGGAAAGTGTCAGGCTAAGCAGCAGTTGGCGTTTCATGAGGGGTACTCCCCGGAAGGGCATTTAAAGAACATGAAGCGAATAATACAGGCGCATTTCCCCTATAAAACTTCATCGTCTTGATGGTCACAATCGACCGAAATGATTCTGCAAGTGGAAAACTTGCAACATCAATCAAACCCCCGGGACATTTGTCAGTCGAAGCGCTTAAGACGTTGCGACGCGCCTCGGACAGCGCGTCGGTATTTGGGGAGAACACGCAATGACGCGTAGCCGTAAGATTTTTGCCTGGACGGGCGCCATTCTGGTGCTGTTGATTGCCATCCTGATCATTGTGATCGCCACCTTCGACTGGAACCGGATCAAGCCGACGCTAAACGAAAAAGTCTCTGAAGCGCTGCATCGGCCCTTTGCAATCAACGGCAATCTGGCGGTGCACTGGAGCCGTGAACCCGATGAAGGCGGCTGGCGGGCCTGGGTGCCATGGCCGCACATGTCGGCTGAAGACATCGCCTTGGGCAACCCGGAGTGGTCGAAGACGCCGCAAATGGTCACCCTCAAACGTGTCGAATTCCGACTCTCGCCTCTGCCGCTGCTGACGCAGACCATCTCCATCCCGCGCATCGACCTGACTGAACCCAATGCCAGGCTCGAGCGCCTGGCAGACGGTCGCGCCAACTGGGTGTTTGATCTGCCGAAAAGCGATCCCAATGCCGAGCCATCCAAATGGGTCATGGACATTGGCTCCATCGGGTTCGATAAAGGTTTGGTGAGCTACAACGACCAGAAGATCAATACCCAGGTCGATGTAGTCATCGATCCACTGGGCAAGCCGATTCCTTTCAGCGACATCGCCGGCAGCGGCGAAGCGAAGAAGGTGCAGGACAAAGGCGGCTCAGCACAGGACTACGCGTTTGGCTTCACGGCCAAGGGTCAGTATCACGGCGAGAAGCTCAATGGCAGCGGCAAGGTCGGTGGTTTGCTCGCACTCAAGGACGCCTCCCAGCCGTTTCCGGTGCAGGCCGACGTCAGCGCCGGCAAAACCCGCGTTGCGATTGCCGGGACAGTCACCGATCCACAGAACCTGGGCGAGCTTGATCTGCACCTGAAACTGGCGGGCGACAGCTTGAGCAATCTCTACCCGCTGACCGGCGTAACGCTGCCGGATTCGCCGCCTTACTCCACCGACGGCCGTCTGATCGCGCATCTGCATGATTCTTCTGGAGCGTCGTTCAAGTATGAAGGCTTCAACGGCAAGATCGGCAACAGTGACATCCACGGTGACTTGAGCTTTGTCGCCAGCCAGCCGCGTCCCAAATTGTCTGGTGCGCTGGTCTCCAACCAATTGCTGATGGCTGACCTCAAGCCGTTGATCGGCGCTGACTCCAATGCCGAGCAAAAGAGCCGTGGCGGCGAAAGCAAACAGCCTGCGGACAAGGTCTTGCCGGTGGAAGAGTTCAAGACTGATCGCTGGAGCGCGATGGACGCCGACGTGGAGTTCACCGGCAAGAAAATCGTCCAGAGCGCCGAGCTGCCGTTTACCGATCTGTACACCCACGTGGTGCTCGACGATGGCCAGCTCAGTTTGCAGCCGCTTCGTTTCGGCGTGGCCGGCGGCAAGCTGGACGCCGACATCCGCTTGAACGGGCACAGCCAGCCCTTGGAAGGGCGAGCGAAGTTGAGCGCGCGTAACTTCAAGCTC
Organism: Xanthomonas sp. WHRI 1810A; assembly: GCF_040202885.1. Lineage (NCBI taxonomy): Bacteria > Pseudomonadati > Pseudomonadota > Gammaproteobacteria > Lysobacterales > Lysobacteraceae > Xanthomonas > Xanthomonas sp. WHRI 1810A. Next base: position 204,177 of record NZ_JBEGED010000009.1, on the reverse strand, counting down.
AAGCAACTGTTCCCGACCTTCGAGCCGATGAAAACCAGCTTCGGTGAGTTGAACGGCGATGCCGATATCAGCGGCAAGGGCAACTCCATTGCGGCGCTGTTGGGCACGTCCAACGGCGAATTGAAGATGCTGGTCAACGACGGCGCCATCAGCCGCGGCCTGATGGAAATCGCCGGGCTGAACGTTGGTAACTACGTAGTGGGCCGGCTGTTCGGCGACAAGGATGTGAAGATCAACTGTGCGGCGACTGCGCTTGAGATCAAGAACGGCCTGGCAAGCACCAAGCTGTCGGTGTTCGATACCGAGAACGCGATCATCTATATCGACGGCACAGCCAACTTCAAGACTGAACAGCTGGACATGAAGATCACCCCTGAATCCAAGGGCTTCCGCGTGTTTTCGCTGCGTTCGCCGTTGTATGTGCGTGGTCCGTTCGCCAAGCCGGGCGCCGGGGTGCAATCGGGCCCCTTGCTGTTGCGTGGCGCTGGGATGGTGTTGCTGGGTGCGGTGGCCGGGCCTGCGGCCGGGTTGCTGGCCCTGGTGGCGCCAAGCGGCGGTGATGATCAGAACCAGTGCGGGCCCTTGCTGGAACAGATGCGCTCGGGCAAGGCGCCGAAGACGGTCCAGTAACCGCGCTAATGATCGTTCCCCACGCGGAGTGAGGGAACGATCAGCACAAAAAACGCACACAAAAAAAGCCAGGACTCAGGTCCTGGCTTTTTACGTAACGGCGAAGGGGATCAGATGCCGTCGAGCAGGTCAGCCATGTCGTCGGCGTGCTCTTCTTCCTGTTCCAGGATTTCTTCGAATATACGGCGGGTTGTCGGGTCTTTGTCGCCGATGTACTGAATGATTTCACGGTAGCTGTCGATGGCGATGCGCTCGGCCACCAGGTCTTCAGTCACCATCTCTTTCAGCGTGTTGCCTGCCACGTACTGCGCGTGGGAGTTCTTCGACAGCAGGTCCGGGTTGAATTCCGGCGCGCCGCCCAATTGCACGATGCGCTCTGCCAGTTTGTCGGCGTGTTGCGCTTCCTGGGTGGCATGCTCAAGAAATTCTTCAGCCGCGACGTGGGCTTTAACACCCTTGGCCATGAAGTAGTGGCGCTTGTAGCGCAGCACGCAGACCAGTTCCGTGGCCAGCGATTCGTTGAGCAGACGGATAACGGTGTCGATGTCGGCGCTGTAGGACTCGGTCACAGCCCCGTCTTCCACGTTACGACGTGCGCGTTCGCGCAGTTCAGCCACACTCGATAGTTCGGTCATCATCATTCTCCAGGGCTAATCCGGTTTATCCCGTCGCGCTCTGTATGCGTCAGTCGTGGGTGATGACTGACACTCGGCATGATCGGGTCTTAACGTGTGAGTAGCGCGGGAACTGAAAAGTTTTATTCGATTTAACAATGGCGGCGAACGGTGCAGAAAGACGAAACCCGCAGCGTGCGTTGCGGTCCCAGACTTGAGACTGAAAAAATCAATGGAGAGAACCAATGCTGAAGTTTCTTGGTGGCACCGTCGGAATCATTTTCATCATCGGCCTGATCGTGGTTATCGCCCTGTTCAAGCTGGTGTTCTGAATACACCGGATTAACGCCCATGAAAAAGCCCGAGCGATTCGGGCTTTTTTATGCCTGCCGTTCGAGCGTATTACATGGCGCGTTCGTTGGTGTCACGTTGCTCGCAAGTCATGAAGCCCTTGCTGTTGACGCGGCCGTTGTTGTCGAACGTGATGTAGTAAGGCTGCTGATGGCCTTCGCGGTTAAGCACGTAGTTGTTGCACGTGCCAGGGTGCGCTTTGCGCTGCACGGTAGTCGACGGTGTGCCGCCGATGGTCAGGACCTGCTCTTTGGTCATGCCTTCTTCGACTTGCTTGACCAGTGGCTGATTGCGGTAGGTCACGTAGTCCACAGGGTTGGCGGGCGTAGTCGATGAACAACCCGCCAACGCGGCTACCACACACGCTACTGCAAAGGATTGCTTGAACATAAGGTCACTCCAGGGAAAGGGCCATTGATTGGCCCGATGCTGTTATGAGCATCGGAGATATGAAAGAGTTCTACTCAATTGATGGCGATGGGGCATTACGTGTGTTTTCACGTCACACCAAAATTCAGCGGTTGGAACGCGAACAATTGTTGGAGAGAGGCTTGCCCGCGAAGAAGCCGGTGCATCCACCCCAATCCTGCGTCGCAAATAACCCTTCGCGGGCAAGCCTCGCTCCAACAAACGACTTATGAGGAGCCTGTCCATGACCCAGGATCAAGCCACGCGTTACCCCATTGTGCTGGTCCCCGGGCTGTTGGGTTTTGTGAAGCTGGTGGTGTACCCCTATTGGCCCGGTATCGTGCCGGCCTTGCGCAAGACGGGCGCCACGGTGATTCCGGTGATGGTCTCGGCCATGAACTCCTCGGAGGTCCGCGGCGAGCAACTCCTGGCCCGCATCGAGGACATCCGGCGGCAGACCGGTGCGGCGAAGGTCAATCTCATCGGCCACAGCCAGGGCGCGTTGACCATCCGCTATGCCGCCGCCATGCGCCCGGACCTGGTGGCGTCGGTGACTTCCGTTCCCGGGCCCAATCACGGCTCGGAGCTGGCGGACTTTCTGGAATCGCGCTTTCCCCGCCACACCGCACGCGGTCGTCTGCTCAACGCCGCGATGCTGTTGATCGGCTGGACGATGCACCGGCTCGACACCGGTTATCGCGGCACGCGCCTGCCAACCGACCTGGACGCCGCGCATCGTTCGCTGACCACCCAGGGCGTCGCCCGCTTCAACCTCAAATACCCGCAGGGTCTGCCCTCGACCTGGGGCGGTCAGGGGCCGGAACTGGTCAACGGCGTGCGCTATTACTCTTGGTCCGGAACCGTGCAAAAAGGTCGAACTAATCGCGGTGTAAACCTTCTCGACGTTACCAACGTGACCTGTCGAATATTCGCTCGCACGTTCACAAAAGAGCGAGGTCAATCTGATGGCATGGTCGGGCGATTCAGTTCACACCTGGGCACTGTCATCGGTGATGACTACCCGCTCGACCATCTTGATATCGTCAACCAGCGCCTCGGCCTGGTCGGCAAGGGAGCTAATCCTGTCGGGCTGTTCCTTGAACATGCCGAGCGCCTCAAAGCCGCCGGCCTTTAACTTTATAAGCCGAATGTCGTAGTCAGTCGGCGCCAAGATGGTCGTTGAGGAAGTGATGCGATGAGCGATAAAGAACTGTATGAAATCGAGTACACCCTGGCCGGTGAACACCATGTGGACCTGATCGAAGATCTGGATGTACCGATCATCGAAGTGGTCCACGGTCTCGCGCTCAAGCACAACGTGGCCGTGGACGACGATCCACTGGCCTCAGGCTCGCTGCATCTGGACCTGCCGCATGTCGCGGGCATTACCGATGTATCGATCCACAGCGTCGAAGAGTCCGGCAACGCCTGATGTTGCACCTGGTCACACCGGTGCGGACGGTCGCAACGGTGTGGTCCAGCGTTCCGCCAGGATCACGCCCAGCAACGTCAGCGCCCCACCCAGCAGGTGATACATCGCCAACCGCTCACCCAGGGCCAGCGAGGCAATCACCGCCGTCAGCAGCGGAAGCAGGTTGAAAAACAGCGTCGTGCGGCTCGGGCCCAAGAGGCTGATGGATTTCATCCACAGCAAAGGCGCCAGCATCGAAGTCGGAATGCAGGCGTAGAGCACCAGCGGGATGTTGCTCAGCGTGAGCCCGGTTTTCGGCGAATGCAGAAACAGCGGCAGCAACACCACGATGGCCACCAGAATCTGCAGGTACAGTAACTGCAGCGGCGGGATCCCCAGTTTCCATTTCTTCAGCAGCGTGCTGTAGGTCGCGTACGCCACCGTAGCGATCAGCATCATCGCGTCACCCAGGTTCACGCCGTGTGCCATCAGCACCGTCAGGCTGCCCTGCGATACCACGAACAACACCCCCACGAACGATAGAATCGCGCCCAGCAACGCGCCGATGGTCAGGCGATTGCCCAGGGTCAGGATGGACATCGCCAGCGTCACGATCGGCACCAGCGATAGAATGATGCCCATGTTGGTGGCGGTGGTGATGGTCGCGGCGAAGTACGCCAAGCTCTGATAAATGACCATGCCCAGCACGCCGAGGAGCACGACCTTGCCCAGATTGGGCTTGATGATCGGCCAATTGTTGAGCACCGGGCGCAGCAGAAACGGCGTGAACAGCAGGCCGGCCAGCAACCAGCGGTAGAAACCGATCTCGGCGGGAAAGATCCGGCCCGAAGCGGCCTTGGTGATGACGTTGTTGCCCGCCCAGATGAACACGGTCAACAAAGGGTAGAAATACTGCATGGGGGCTGCCGCTGGGAGATGAGCGCGCATTATCCGCTTGTCGCGGTTGGCGTCCATACAACGTTTGGAGTGGCCGTTTGTAGGAGCGCGCTTGCCCGCGATTGCGGTGTGTCAATCGCCACTGATGTTGCGGACAAATCCCAATCGCGGGCAAGCGCGCTCCTACAGTTGAGCGGGCGAAATATGGCGCAACAAATTGTTGACTACACTGGACCGAAAGCCGCCCTCTGAGCGGCGATCCCGGAGATGAGTCGATGAAGATGCTGCGTGTTCCCCTGTTGGTCGTGGGTCTGCTGATGTGCGCCCAAGGTTTTGCCGCCACCGCGCAGCAAAACAAAATGACCACCTGCAACGCCGATGCGAGCGCCAAGTCCCTTAAAGGCGATGAGCGCAAAACCTTCATGAGCACCTGTCTAAAGGCTGCCCCCGCACCGGCCGCGACCCAGCAGGAGAAGATGAAAACCTGCAACGCCACCGCCAGCACCCAGGCCCTCAAAGGCGATGCGCGCAAAACGTTCATGAGTGATTGCCTGAAGAAAAAATAGATTCAGCGCGCCCGTCCTGGCGTCGAAAACCCGAAAGCGGCGGCGTGCTGGCCGCAATGGTTGCCGCTGTTTCGGGGCGCGGTCGTGGCGTCCTGACACGGAACGCGCAATGGCCTTGCGGACTGCTGGTTCTCCACCCGGAACGCTGGCAGACTGCCCACCTCTTAGGGCCGCTCGTTTTGAGGCTGTATGCCAACGTTTTCGCCACGTCACGTTTTCCTGGCCAGCTGGATTCTCGTCTTCGGCGGCTTGTTGCTGGTCCTTCCGCTCAACCTTCTGCCCAGTTTGCTCGCCGGTCTGCTGGTGTACGAACTGGTCGACATGCTCACGCCGCAGCTTCAGCGGCTGATCGCGGGAGAGCGTGCGCGTTGGCTGGCCGTGGCCTTGCTGGGGACGCTGGTGGTGACGGTGCTGGCGCTGCTGTTCGCTGGCGCCATCAGCTTTTTGCTGCACGAAGCCGAAAACCCAGGTGCCTCGCTGGACAAGTTCATGATCCTGGTGGACCGTGCGCGAGGCCAGCTGCCGCCGTTCATCGACAGCTACCTCCCCGCCAGCGCCACCGAGTTTCGCGTTTCGCTGGGGGCCTGGCTGACCAAGCACGTCGGCGAGCTGCAATTGCTGGGCAAAGGCGCGGCGCACATGTTCGTCACCTTGCTGATCGGCATGGTGCTCGGCGCCATCATCGCCCTGCAGCGGGTGCCCGATGTCACCAAGCGCAAACCGCTGGCAGCCGCCCTGTTCGAGCGTCTGCACCTGCTCAGCCAGGCCTTCCGCAACATCGTCTTCGCCCAGATCAAGATTTCCCTGCTCAACACGGCGTTCACCTCGATCTTCCTGGCCGTGGTCCTGCCATTGTGTGGCGTGCACCTGCCGCTGACCAAGACGCTGATCGTCCTGACGTTCCTGCTGGGCCTGTTGCCGGTGGTGGGGAATTTGATGTCGAACACGCTGATCTTCATCGTCGGCATGTCGCTGTCAATCTGGGTGGCGCTGGCGGCGCTGGGTTATCTGATCGTGATCCACAAGGTCGAGTATTTCCTCAACGCGCGGATCGTCGGCGGGCAGATCAGCGCCAAGTCGTGGGAGTTGCTGCTGGCGATGCTGATTTTCGAAGCCGCGTTCGGCCTGCCGGGGGTGGTGGCGGGGCCGATTTATTATGCGTATCTGAAAAGCGAACTGCGGCGGGCTGATTTGGTGTGACCGGCAGATTGGCCTGCCGGCTTTTGGTTCTGGCCGGAGGCCGTGGGAGCTTGGCTTGCCAGCGATGGGCTGCGAAGCAGCCCTGAAGGCAACTACCCGGTTACGTCAGGCAAATTGTATTTAGATGTTTTGCTGCCGGTGCCCGGCAGATCGTCAGCAAGCTGGACTCCCACGCCCTCCGGGCAGAAGCGGAACTTCAAACCTCAGCCATACCGCTTCTTCGCTTCAATCGCCAACCCGCTGCCGATGCTGCCGAAGATGTTGCCTTCCACGTGACGGGCGTTGGGCAGCATGGCGGCGATGCCGTTGCGCAGGGCCGGGATGCCGCTGGAACCGCCAGTGAAAAACACCGTGTCCACGTCGGTTACCGCCGCGCCCGCATCCTTGAGCAGCGCGGTCACGCTGTTGCGCACGCGTTCGAGCAATGCGTCGATGGACGACTCGAACAGTGCCCGCGTCAGGTCGACGCTCAAGCCCGACTCGACCCGATCCATTTCCACCACCCGGTTCTCGGCGTGGGTCAGCAGGATCTTGGTTTCTTCCACTTCCATCGCCAGCCAGTGCCCGGCGCGCTGGTCGATCAGCTTGAACAGCCGGTCAATGCCCTGGGTGTCTTCGACGTCATAGCGCATGCTGCCCAGTGCCAGCTGAGACTTTTGCGAATACACCGAGTTGATGGTGTGCCAGGTGGCCAGGTTGATGTGGGTGCTGGTGGGCATGTAGGCGCCGCTTTTCATCCGGCTGCCATAGCCGAACAGCGGCATCACGCCCTGCAGGCTCAGCTGTTTGTCGAAGTCGGTACCGCCGATGTGCACGCCGCCGGTGGCGAGGATGTCCTCGTGCCGGTCGTCGTAGAAGCGTCGATCCGGCGACAGTCGCACCAGCGAGAAGTCCGAGGTACCGCCGCCGATGTCGACGATCAGCACCAGCTCTTCGCGCGCCAGGGTCGACTCGTAGTCGAACGCCGCCGCGATGGGTTCGTACTGGAATGACACGTCCTTGAAGCCGATCTTGCGCGCTACTTCGGCCAGGGTGTCTTCGGCGTCCTGGTCGGCCATGATGTCGTCGTCGACAAAATGCACCGGACGGCCCAGCACTACTTCTTCAAACTCGCGACCGGCGATGGTTTCGGCGCGCTTTTTCAGCTCACCGATGAACAGCGCCAGCAGGTCCTTGAACGGCATGGCCGTGCCCAGCACGCTGGTGTCATGCTTGATCAGCTTGGAACCCAGCAGGCTCTTGAGCGAGCGCATCAGGCGGCCTTCGTAGCCTTCCAGGTATTCGTGCAGCGCCTGACGACCGTACACCGGGCGACGCTCTTCCATATTGAAGAACACCACGGATGGCAGGGTGATTTTGTCGTCCTCCAGCGCGATCATGGTTTCCATCCCCGGTCGCAACCAGCCGACGGTGGAGTTGGATGTGCCGAAGTCGATACCGCAGGCACGTGCTGGAGTTTGCTTGCTCATGTTCTTTACGTTCCAGTCAAAAAACGGCCGCGCAGTGTATGCGAGTGTGGGAAGGATGCGTAGCGCGGAACGTCGGTTTATACACCGTTACGCGTCTATTTGACCCCTTTGGCTTGAACTGCCGGGATCCGCCCCCATTCTCGTTGGTAATTCTTCCTGTGCACGACCGCTCTGAGCGATGCTTAAAGCCCGTGAGTTCGTGTGCCGATACTATTGCAACATCCAGCGCGCCAGGCGTTCTCAACGCAAAACGCTGCTCGGAACGGGACTGGATAATCCGAATGGGTGATCGTTAGATGGATTTCAAAGACTATTACAAGATTCTTGGCGTCGAGCCGACCGCTGACGACAAGGAACTCAAGACCGCCTACCGCAAGCTGGCGCGCAAGTATCATCCTGACGTCAGTAAAGAGGAGGGCGCCGAGGACAAATTCAAAGAGGCGAACGAAGCCTACGAAGTGCTCAGCAGCCCTGAAAAGCGCGCCGAGTACGACGACATTCGCAAGTACGGCCAGCAAGGCCGTCCGTTCCAGGGACCTCCGGGCTGGCAAAGCCGTGGCGGCGCCGGGGGCGGTGACGCGGGTTTCGACGCCAACGGTGATTTTTCCGAATTCTTCAGCTCGATTTTCGGTGGTCGGGCTCAGCAGGGCGGGCGCGGCTACAGCAGTGGTCGTCGAGGGCAAGACGTGGAAATGGAGCTGCCGGTATTCCTGGAAGAGACCTTGTCGACCGAATCCAAGCAGGTCAGCTTCAAGGGCCCGCAACACAACGCCAGTGGCCAGCGCATGGCCGACATCACCAAGACGCTGAACGTGAAAATCCCGGCCGGTGTCGTCGACGGCGAACGCATTCGCCTCAAGGGCCAGGGCGCGCCGGGTATTGCGGGCGGTGAAAATGGTGACCTGTACCTGACCCTGCGTCTGGCGCCGCATCCGAAGTTCGACGTCGAAGGCCATGATCTGATCATCACCCTGCCGCTGGCCCCGTGGGAAGCAGCGCTGGGCGCGAAAATCGCGGTACCGACCCTGACCGGCAAGATCAACCTGACGATTCGCCCGGACAGTCAGACCGGGCAGCGGCTGCGGGTCAAGGGCAACGGCCTGATGAACAAGCAGGGGCAACGTGGCGATTTGTATGCTCAACTCAAAATTGTCATGCCCAAGTCAACTGATGACGCCGCCAAGGCCCTGTGGGAAAAGCTGGCTGAAACCGCCGCTTTCGACCCGAGGGCCCAATGGAGTAATTGATCATGAGCACCCTGGTTGTAGAGCTGGATATGAAGGAATTCTGTCAGGTGGTCGATATGCCGGCCGCCTACGTGATCAAGATCGTCGAGCACGGCATTCTCGAACCGCAGGGGAAAAAGCCCGACGAATGGCTGTTTGATACCTATTCGTTATCGGTGGCCAAGCGCGCGGCCAAGTTGCATCACGAACTGGCGCTGGAATGGGACGGCGTCGCCCTGGCGCTGGACCTGCTGGATGAACTGGACCACGTGCGCGCAGAAAACCGCATGCTCAAGCAGCGGTTGGGGCGGTTTTTGCTGGAATAAGACGCGCACGGACAACTGTGTAACGTCGGGCATCACCCTTGTGGGAGCGGACCTGTCCGCGAAGACGATGGCTCCGGCGATACATTTTCAGCGGATTTACGAATGCCTTCGCGGACAGGTCCGCTCCCACGAGGAGGAGATCACTCGTGTTTGGGCAACACCACCGTAAACGTCGTGCCATCCCCGAAGTTCGACGTCACCGTTACGCTGCCGCCATGGGCGTTGACCACTTCTTTGACGATGAACAGCCCAAGGCCCAGGCTGGTGGACGGGTTGTGATTGCCGACTTCTTCGTTGGTTCTTCTTACCAGCGGATCGAAGATGCTGCCGATCGCTTCCTCTGCGATGGGCTCACCGTCGTTGTGGACTGACAGCGTCACGTAGTGGTCCCCACCAGACAGCGTCACCTTGATCTGATGCGTCGCAGCGCCGTGCTGCAGCGCGTTGCCGATCAGGTTGCGCAGCAGCTGGTCGATGCGGTTGCGGTCCCATTCGCCCTGAGTGTTGCCGGAAGTGCTAAACATCGCGTTGCACTGGGGGTGGCCCGCCGTAGCCTCTTCGATGGCGTCGCGGCAAGCGCTGGTCATTTCCATCGGCTGACGCACCACCGGCAGCGAGACACCCAGGCGGCTGCGCACGAACTCCAACAGATCCCCGACCATCGTGGCCATCTGCCGGCTGCTGCTGTGGATCCTCTCGGCATAAGCCAGCGAGGCCGCGTCCAGGCCTGTTTTGCGCATCAACACTTCCGACGACATGCTCACCGCTTGCAATGGCGCTCGCAGGTCATGCCCCAGGATCGCGAGGAAAATATCCCGCGAACGGGCGGCGCGCTCGGCGTAGGCGGCCGTGGACTCGGCCAGCGCCTCATCGATGGCTTCGTTAAAGCGAATCATGTCTTGAAACGAGGCCAGGTCGGGCGAATCCAGGCTCTCGACCCAGAAGCGGATCACCGTGGCCCGCAAGTGCCGGAACTCGGAGGTCATCTGCACCAGGTCGAAACCCACGGTGTGCCGCAGCTCGCCATGGCTGGCGGCGGCTTCATCGAGGGTCGGGGTTTTGTTGAGCTCTGCGCCCTGGGCCTTGGCGATTTCCTCGGCTTTGGTCTGCGCTTTGTTCATATCGCTTGCAGCGGCCAGCAGAATGGATTTGGCGTGATCGCGCAGCTCCACGGAGCCCAGCGTGTCGGCGGCAGGGGTCAGCGTACTGGCGAATTTCTCCCACTCATCGACGATGCGGTCGACTTGCTGAACGATGAAGTCGGAAAGACGCATGGACAATTACCTTGCTGGCGCAGCTGTGGGGAGACGCGCATCTTAACGCTTGAAGGTTTTTTTAGGGGAGTACATTTCTATGCAGTGTCAATTGTAGGAGCGCGCTTGCCCGCGATTACGGTATGTCAGCCGATGAAACATTGACAGACACACCGCACATCGCGGGCAAGCGCGCTCCTACAAGGCGTTGTCTTCAGAACAGGAAATACCGCTGCGCCATCGGCAGCTCTTCCGCCGGCTCGCACCACAGCAGCACGCCGTCGGCCTTGACCTGGTAAGTCTGGGGATCGACATCGATGTGGGGCAGGTAGTCGTTGTGGATCAAGTCGGCCTTGGTCACGTTGCGGCAGCCTTTGACCACGGCGATCTGCTTTTTCAGCCCCAGTTGTTCCGGCACGCCGGCGTCCATCGCCGCCTGGCTGATGAAGGTCAGGCTGCTGGCGTGCAACGAGCTGCCGTAGCTGGCAAACATCGGGCGGTAGTGGACCGGTTGCGGAGTCGGGATCGAGGCGTTGGCGTCACCCATCAGGCTGGCGGCGATGGAGCCACCCTTGAGGATAAGCGTCGGTTTCACGCCAAAGAACGCCGGGCGCCAGAGCACCAGGTCCGCCCATTTGCCGACTTCGATGGAGCCCACTTCGTGGCTGATGCCGTGGGTGATTGCCGGGTTGATGGTGTATTTGGCGATGTAGCGCTTGGCGCGGAAGTTATCGTTGCCTTCGCCGTCTTCCGGCAGCGGGCCGCGTTGCTTCTTCATTTTGTCGGCGGTCTGCCAGGTGCGGATGATCACCTCGCCCACGCGGCCCATGGCCTGGCTGTCGGAGCTGAGCATGGAGAACGCCCCCAGGTCATGCAGGATGTCTTCGGCGGCGATGGTCTCGCGGCGGATGCGGCTCTCAGCGAAGGCCACGTCTTCGGCGATGCTCGGGTCCAGGTGATGGCAGACCATCAACATGTCCAGGTGCTCGTCGATGGTGTTGCGGGTGAACGGCCGCGTCGGGTTGGTCGAGCTGGGCAGCACGTTGGGGAAGCCGCAGGCCTTGATGATGTCCGGCGCGTGACCGCCACCGGCACCTTCCGTGTGGTAGGTGTGGATCGTGCGGTTCTTGAACGCGGCCAGCGTGGTTTCGACGAAGCCGGACTCGTTGAGCGTGTCGGTGTGAATCGCCACCTGCACGTCGTATTGGTCGGCGACGTTCAGGCAGTTGTCGATGGCGGCCGGGGTCGTGCCCCAGTCTTCGTGGAGCTTTAAACCGATGGCGCCGGCCTTGACCTGCTCGATCAGCGGCTCCGGCAGGCTGACGTTGCCCTTGCCGGTAAAGCCGATGTTCATCGGGAACGCTTCGGCCGCCTGAAGCATGCGCGCCATGTGCCACGGACCGGGCGTGACGGTGGTGGCATTGGTGCCGGTGGCCGGGCCGGTGCCGCCGCCGATCATGGTGGTCACGCCACTCATCAGCGCTTCTTCGATCTGCTGCGGGCAGATGAAGTGAATGTGGGTGTCGACGCCGCCGGCGGTGAGGATCATGCCTTCGCCGGCGATGATTTCGGTGGCCGCGCCGATGGCGATGGTCACGTCGGGCTGGATGTCCGGGTTGCCCGCCTTGCCGATGGCGGCGATGCGGCCGTTCTTGATGCCGACGTCGGCTTTGACGATGCCCCAGTGATCGACGATCAACGCGTTGGTGATCAACGTGTCGACCACTTCGGCGGCGACGCCCTGGCCCTGGCCCATGCCGTCACGAATGACCTTGCCGCCACCGAACTTCACTTCTTCACCGTAGGTGGTGAAGTCCTTCTCGACCTCGATCCACAGCTCGGTGTCCGCCAGACGCACACGGTCGCCGACGGTGGGGCCGAACATGTCGGCGTAGGCTTGTCTGGAGATCTTCATGGGGATTCCTTGAACTGAAAATAATGTCGTGGGCAACGGCGGACCTGTAGGAGCGCGCTTGCCCGCGATTGCGGTTTGACTGCGCCATCGATAGCGTCTGGCACACCGATATCGCGGGCGGCGCGCTCCTACAAGGAACTCAAGTAGGTCTCGCGCTCAAAGATCACCCATCACCCGCCCGGCAAACCCAAACACCCGACGATTACCCGCCAGGTCCACCAGTTCCACGTCCCGCGACTGCCCCGGCTCGAAGCGCACGGCGGTGCCGGCCGGGATGTTCAGGCGCATGCCTCCGCTGGCGGCGCGGTCGAAGGTCAGGGCGTCGTTGGTTTCGAAAAAGTGATAGTGCGAGCCCACCTGAATCGGCCGGTCGCCGCTGTTGGCGACGTTGAGCGTGACGGTGCGGCGGCCGGCGTTGAGTTCGATGTCGCCGGGCTGGATCTGGTACTGGCCAGGGATCATGCGGTCTTCCTCGACAATAATTTGAAGTAGATGGCGGTGGCTCGGTACTCACCGTCGGGGTTGCAGGCGTAGTCCGGCAGTGTTCCGCAGAGCTGATACCCCAGGGCGCGATAGAAATGCTCGGCGTCCGAGCCGTCCAGCGTGTCCAGGTACAACAGGCCGCGCTTGAGCTGACTGGCCGCCAGTTCCACCGTTTGCATCAGCTGCGACGCCAGGCCGCGACGACGTGCGTCCTGCAGGACCAGCAACTTCTGCACCTCGGCGCGGTTCAAGCCATTGGCCTTCTGACACAGCGCCAACTGCACGGTGGCGAGCACTTGCTCGTCCTCCACCACAACCCACAGCATCAGTTGGCCCTGTTCGATTTCGCCCTTGACGCCGTCACTCCAGGCCAGCGCCTGATCCATGTCCACATCCGCCATGAAGCCCACCGAAGCGCCGTGATGAACCGCGTCCAGCAGCAACCGGGCAAGGCCCTCGCGGTAGTGCGCGAAGCTTTCATTGGTGACGCGGCGAATCTGGGCGGTGTTCATGGTTGGGGCGTCCTTTCAGAAAGTGAAACTCAAGCCGTGTGTGATGCAGCGGGGGCCTGTGACGGCGGGGCACTCGCGCCCGGCGACAGGTCGAGCTGCATGAAAGTCAGGTCCAGCCAGCGACCGAACTTGGTGCCCACCTGCGGCATTTGCCCGGTGATGCTGAAGCCCAGCTTCTGGTGCAGATGAATGGACGCCGCGTTTCCGCTCTCGATGGCGGCGACCATGATGTGTTTGTCGCAGGCCAGCGCCCGCTCCATCAGCGCCGTCATCAGGCGCGGACCCAGGCCGTTGCCGCGCTGGTCGGCACGCACGTACACCGAATGTTCCACGGTGTGGCGGAAGCCTTCGAACGGGCGCCAGTCGCCGAACGAGGCATAACCCACCACCTCGTCAGCGGCATCGACGGCCACCAGAATCGGGTAGCCCTGCGCCGCCCGGGCGTCAAACCACGCCTCTCGGTTGGCGAGGTCCACGGGCTGTTCGTTCCAGATCGCGGTGGTGTTGAGCACCGCGTCGTTGTAGATGGCGAGCACTGCAGGCATGTCGGCCGGCAGTGCGTCACGAATCGAGTCAGTCATGTTCGGTCGGTCTTCTCAGGTGTCAGGCAATCGGCTGATGCACGGTCACAAGCTTGGTGCCGTCGGGGAACGTGGCCTCGACCTGGATTTCAGGGATCATTTCCGGGATGCCGTCCATCACCTGCTCACGGGTCAGCAGCGTGGTGCCGAAATGCATCAGCTCGGCGACCGTGCGGCCATCGCGCGCGCCTTCCAGCAGCGCGGCGGAGATAAACGCCATGGCTTCCGGGTAATTGAGTTTCAAGCCGCGAGCCAGGCGCCGCTCGGCCACCAGGCCTGCGGTGAAGATCAGCATCTTGTCTTTTTCGCGTGGGGTCAGGTCCATGTTCGGGTCCGTTGAATCAATCAAATTATCGGTTCGATGCAGATCCTGTAGGAGCGCGCTTGCCCGCGATATCGGTATGTCTGCGACATCGGGGCGACTGACACACCGATATCGCGGGCAAGCGCGCTCCTACAAAGATCAACAGCGCTAGGTACTCCAAATCCTCGGCGCCACCGCTTCTCGGCCCAACAGCGCCGGGCGCAGCAGCTTCCATAAAGCGATCAGCCAGGCTCGCGCATGCAGCGCTTCTACGGCCAGGCAGCGCGCCACCACCAGGCCCGGCAATTGAGTGACGTCCCCGCGCACCGGCGAATGCTCAGCCAGGGTGCGGCAGGTTTCCATCAGTTGCGCGTCGATTTCGCCGGTGATGATCAGCGTGGCAAATACCGGTTTGCCGTCCAGGCCAATGGGCGAATCCAGCAAACCGTCGCTGCCGACAATGCGCTGCCGCTCGTGCCAGAGCAATTCCCCGTCGCGGCGAATATCCAGATGCGACTGAAAATGCCCGCGCTCAAACCGTTCGCCACTGGCCGGACGACCCAGCGCGACCACGTCCCAATAAAGCAGACGCGCGTCGCCCTGCAACTCGATGGCGGTGCTGAGCTCGGCCCTGGCGTCGCTGAACACGATCGTTTCCTGAGGCAGCCATTCCAGCGTAGCGCCCGGCGCGACCTTCATCGTCAGTTGCTGAAACGCTGGGCCTGCGGCGCGGTACCACTTGGCCGCGCCGGGGCTGGTCAATTGCGCCCAGGCATCCGGACCGACGTGGACGTCGATGTCCAGACGGTCGCCGCCGGCAATGCCACCGGGCGGGTGAACGATGATGTGCTGGCAGACTTGCGGGCCTTCGGGGTACAGGTGTTTCTGTACCCGCAGCGGGCCTTTGTGACGGCGTTCGGTCGGGCGCGTGCTGTCGCCGAAACGCCCATAGCCCAGCGCCAGCTCGGCGTGCCAGCTGGGGGTGAACAGGGCGGTGTGGGCAGGAAGATTCATAGCGCTCTTTTATCGGTTTTCAAGCTGGGCACCTTACCGGATTCGCGTCTCAAATGGTCACCAGACCCCGGACACCCTCGGCTTCCATGTTCTCGCCACGGCCCTGCTGCACGATCTCGCCACGGGACATCACGATGTACTGATCGGCCAGTTCGGCGGCGAAGTCGTAGAACTGCTCGACCAGCAGAATCGCCATGTCACCCCGCGCGGCCAGCTTCTTGATGACCGCGCCGATTTCCTTGATCACCGACGGCTGAATGCCCTCGGTGGGTTCGTCGAGAATCAGCAGGCGAGGGCGGCTGGCCAGCGCGCGGCCGATGGCCAATTGTTGCTGCTGGCCACCGGACAAGTCGCCGCCACGGCGTTGCTTCATTTGCAGCAGCACCGGGAACAGCTCGTAGATGAAAGCCGGGACCTCCCTGGCTTCGGAACCGGGAAATCGCGACAGGCCCATGAGCAGGTTTTCTTCCACCGTCAGACGCCCGAAAATCTCCCGGCCCTGGGGCACGTAAGCGATGCCGGCGTGAACACGCTGATGGGTCTTGAACGTGGTGATCGCCTTGCCTTCCCACTGCACCGCGCCTTCTTTGGAAGGCAGCAGCCCCATGAGCACTTTGAGCAACGTGGTTTTGCCCACGCCGTTACGGCCCAGCAGGCACGTGACTTCGCCGACCTTCACATCAAAAGACAGGCCCCGCAGAATGTGGCTGCCGCCGTAGAACTGGTGAAGCTTTTCGACTTGGAGCATGTTCAGATCCCAGGCAAATAAGTGGTCAACCTGTAGGAGCGAATTTATTCGCGAAGCGGTGTGTCAGGTGCACCGCGTTGTTCGGTTCGCCAACAAGTTGGCTCTTACAGGGGCTGTTTCAGCGCCCCAAATACACCTCAATCACTCTTTCATCCATCTGCACATCTTCCAGCGACCCTTCGGCCAGCACGCTGCCCTGATGCAGCACGGTGACGTGGTCGGCGATGGAGCCGACGAAGCCCATGTCGTGCTCGACCACCATCAGCGAATGCTTGCCCGCCAGGCCCTTGAACAGCTCGGCGGTGAATTCGGTTTCGGCGTCGGTCATGCCCGCTACCGGCTCGTCCAGCAGCAGCAACTGCGGGTCCTGTACCAGCAACATGCCGATCTCCAGAAACTGCTTCTGCCCGTGGGACAACAGCCCGGCCGGGCGCTGCATCGAGCCGGTCAGGCGAATGGTCTCCAGCACGTCGTCGATGCGGTCGCGCTGCTCGCCGTTGAGTCTGGCCCGCAGGCTGGCCCACACCGATTTGTCGGTTTTCTGCGCCAGCTCAAGGTTCTCGAACACGCTCAGCGCCTCGAACACCGTGGGCTTCTGGAACTTGCGACCGATGCCCGCCTGGGCGATCTGCACTTCGCTCATCTGTGTCAGGTCCAGCGTCTCGCCGAACCAGGCCTTGCCGTGGCTGGGGCGAGTCTTGCCGGTGATCACATCCATCAGCGTCGTCTTGCCCGCGCCATTGGGGCCGATGATGCAGCGCAGCTCGCCGACGCTGATGTACAGGTTCAAATTGTTCAGCGCCTTGAAGCCATCGAAACTGACGCTGATGTCTTCCAGCGTCAGGATCGTACCGTGCCGGGTATTGAGCCCCGTGCCCGCCACCTGGCCCAGGCCGATGGCGTCGCGGCTGGTGCCGGCGTCGCTGTTGGGGTCCAGACCGGGCTCCAGCGTCGGATCAAAGGCTGGTGTAGGCGTGACTTTCATTGTTCGCCCCTTTTCTTCAGCAGGCCGATCACGCCCTTGGGCAGGTACAACGTGACCACGATGAACAGCGCGCCCAGAAAGAACAGCCAGTATTCCGGAAACGCCACGGTGAACCAGCTCTTCATGCCATTGACCACGCCTGCGCCCAGCAGCGGGCCGATCAACGTGCCGCGCCCGCCGAGGGCCACCCACACGGCAGCTTCGATGGAGTTGGTCGGGGACATCTCGCTGGGGTTGATGATGCCGACCTGCGGCACATAAAGCGCCCCGGCCAGTCCGCACAGCACCGCACTCAAGACCCAGACAAACAGCTTGAAGCCGCGCGGGTCGTAGCCGCAGAACATCAGGCGGTTCTCGGCGTCGCGCAATGCGGTCAGCACCCGGCCGAACTTGCTTTGCGCCAGACGCCAGCCCACGTACAGGCTGCCCACCAGCAATACCACCGTCAGCAGAAACAGCACCGCGCGAGTGCCCTGCGAGGTGATGCTGAAGCCCAGAATACTGCGGAAGTTGGTGAAGCCGTTGTTGCCGCCGAACCCGGTCTCGTTGCGGAAGAACAGCAGCATCCCGGCGAAGGTCAGGGCCTGGGTCATGATCGAGAAATAAACGCCTTTGATCCGCGAGCGGAAGGCGAAGAACCCGAACACCAGCGCCAGCAAGCCCGGCGCCAACACCACCAGGCACATGGCCCAGAGGAAATGCTGCGTGCCGGCCCAGTACCACGGAATTTCAGTCCAGGACAGGAAGGTCATGAAGGCGGGCAAGCCATCGCCTGCGGCCTCACGCATCAGGTACATGCCCATGGCGTAGCCGCCGAGTGCGAAAAACAGGCCGTGGCCCAGGGACAGCAAACCGGCGTAACCCCACACCAGGTCCAGCGCCAGCGCGACGATGGCGTAACAGAGAATCTTGCCCACCAGGGTCAACGTGTACGCCGAGACCTGCAGGCCGTTGCTTTCCGGCAGCAGCGACAACAGCGGCAGCGCAATCAACACGGCCAGGATGACGACGCCGGCCGAGACCGTGATTCGGGTGCCGACGCGTTGCGCGGCGGTGACCAGCAATGGTTGATTCATCAGTCGATCCCCCGTCCTTTAAGTGCAAAGAGCCCTTGCGGACGTTTCTGGATAAACAGAATGATCAGCGCCAGGATCAGGATCTTGCCCAGTACCGCCCCGATCTGTGGCTCGAGAATCTTGTTGGCGATGCCCAGCCCGAAGGCCGCCATCACGCTGCCGGCCAACTGACCGACACCGCCGAGCACCACCACCAGGAAGGAGTCGATGATGTAGCTCTGGCCCAGGTCGGGTCCGACGTTGCCGATCTGGCTCAGGGCTACGCCGCCGAGCCCGGCAATGCCGGAACCCAGCCCGAAGGCCATCATGTCGATGCGTCCGGTGGGCACGCCGCAGCAGGCGGCCATGTTGCGGTTCTGGGTCACGGCTCGCACGTTCAGGCCCAGACGGGTCTTGTTCAGCAGCAGCCAGGTCAGCACCACCACGAACAGCGCGAAGGCAATGATAAAAATCCGGTTGTAGGGCAGGACCAGATTGGGCAGGACCTGAATGCCGCCGGACAGCCATTCGGGGTTGGCGACTTCAACGTTTTGTGCGCCGAACACCACCCGGATCAACTGGATCAACATCAGGCTGATGCCCCAGGTCGCCAGCAGGGTTTCCAGCGGGCGGCCATACAAATGTCGAATGATCGTGCGCTCCAGCGCCATGCCGATGCAGGCGGTGACGAAGAAGGCGACCGGCAGCGCGATGAGCGGGTAGTACTCGATGGCGCCGGGGGCGTAGCGCTGAAACATCAATTGGACGACGTAGGTCGAGTAGGCGCCGAGCATCAGCATTTCGCCGTGGGCCATGTTGATCACGCCCAGCAAACCGAAGGTGATGGCCAGGCCCAGCGCAGCCAGCAGCAGGATCGAACCCAGCGACATGCCGCTGAAGGCCTGCCCGAGGATTTCACCGACCATCAGTTTGCGTTTTACCTGGGCCAGGCTGGTTTCAGCGGCCAGGCGCACGGTGGCATCGGTTTCTACGGCCGGCTCGAGCAGGGTTTCCAGGCGAGTGCGGGCCAGCGGGTCGCCGGTTTCACCCAGCAAGCGCACGGCGGCCAGGCGCACGGTGGGGCTGGTGTCCACCAGCTGCAGGTTGGCCAGGGCCAGGGTCAGCGCCGAACGCACGGTCTCGTTTTTCTCGCTGGCCAGTTGTTGGGTCAGCAGCGGCAGTTGCGCCGGGCGTGCGCTCTTTTGCAGCTGTTGGGCGGCGGCCAGACGCAGTTTTTCGTCGGCGGCCAGCAATTGGTGACTGGCGAAGGCGGTGTCGACCAGGCCGCGCAGTCGGTTGTTCAGGCGCAGTTTGCGCGGTTCGTCAGGGGCAGGGGCATCGGCAGCGGCAGGTGCGTCGGGGTCCACCGCGACGTAGGTGCCACCGGTTTCGATGAACGCTCGTTTGCTGCTGTCGCCTGCGATACGGCCCTCTTGCAGGGCAATGATCAGCTCGACACGGGCCGGCTCGGGCTTGGCGGCCCAGCCTTCCAGCAGATCGGCCTGTCTGGCGGAGCTGGCCGCCACGAAGTCACCGGCATCGCTGGCGTGTGCCGCAAACGGCAGCAGCAGGGCGATGGCAACAATGAAGCGGTACAAAGATGTGGGCATGTGGGTGTCCTGAAAAACCTGATGCTGATCGTTCCCACGCTTTGCGTGGGAACGCTTTGCTGGACGCTCCGCGTCCGCCGTTGGTGACGCGGAGCGTCACGAGATGCATTCCCACGCGGAGCGTGGGAACGATCAACGTGCAGCGATCAGTTTCTGGCTTAGTTACTCTTCACCGGCGTATCAGGCTTTTTGTCGTTGCCAGGGATATACGGGCTCCACGGTTGAGCGCGGATCGGTTCCTTGGTCTGCCACACGACGTTGAACTGACCGTCGTCCTGGATTTCACCGATCATCACCGGCTTGTGCAGGTGGTGGTTGGTTTTGTCCATGGTCAGGGTGAAGCCCGACGGCGCGGCGAAGGTCTGGCCGGCCAGTGCGTCACGCACTTTATCGACGTCGGTCGACTTGGCTTTTTCAGCAGCCTGCGCCCACATGTGGATGCCGACGTACGTGGCTTCCATCGGGTCGTTGGTCACGGCCTTGTCGGCGCCCGGCAGGTTGTGTTTCTTGGCGTAGGCTTTCCAGTCAGCGACGAACTTGGTGTTGACCGGGTTCTCGACGGACTGGAAGTAGTTCCAGGCGGCCAGGTTGCCCACCAGCGGTTTGGTGTCGATGCCGCGCAGCTCTTCTTCACCGACCGAGAACGCGACAACCGGCACGTCCGTGGCCTTCAGGCCCTGGTTCGCCAGCTCTTTATAAAACGGCACGTTGGAGTCGCCGTTGACGGTGGAGATCACAGCCGTCTTGCCACCGGCGGAGAACTTCTTGATGTTGGCCACGATGGTTTGATAGTCGGCGTGACCGAACGGGGTGTAGACCTCTTCGATGTCGCTGTCCTTCACGCCTTTGGAATGCAGGAACGAGCGCAGAATCTTGTTGGTGGTGCGTGGGTACACGTAGTCGGTGCCCAGCAGGAAGAAGCGCTTGGCCGCGCCGCCGTCTTCGCTCATCAGGTACTCGACCGCAGGAATCGCCTGCTGGTTGGGCGCCGCGCCGGTGTAGAAAACGTTCGGCGACATCTCTTCACCTTCGTACTGCACCGGGTAGAACAGCAGGCCATTCAATTCTTCAAAGACCGGCAACACCGACTTACGCGACACCGAGGTCCAGCAACCGAACACCACGGCGACTTTGTCCTGGGTCAGCAACTGACGGCCTTTCTCGGCGAACAGCGGCCAGTTCGACGCAGGGTCCACGACCACAGGCTCCAGCATTTTGCCGTTGACGCCGCCCTTGGCGTTGATTTCGTCGATGGTCATCAGCGCCATGTCCTTGAGCGACGTCTCGGAGATAGCCATGGTGCCGGACAAAGAATGCAGAATGCCGACCTTGATGGTCTCAGCGGCCTGGACGGTCCAGGTCAGGCCCATGGCGGCGATCGATGCGGACAGGGTGAACGCTTTAATCAAACTGCGACGCTTCATTTGGCTAGCTCCATTTTTTGATTTTTTTAAATGACGGCTGTGTCGGTGCAGGCTTTGCTCTGCTTAGGCTTTAGCAAAGGCTGGGCCAAACGCCGGAAACGCTGCGCGTTGGAAGGAATCCACCGCACGCCGGCCCCCGGGCGCACCATGCTGGCCCGCTCCCCGCAGGTGCGTGCAGGGCGCGCGCCAAGACAGTGCGCCTGAAATATTCGCCGTGGAGTGTGCGGCGGGATTCCTGACCTATCGGTTAGCCCTGATAGAGCGAAGCGCGCGTATAGCGCTCGCCGGTGTAGACGTCGAATATCTCGCCGGCTGCATGGCTTGGGGCGTCGAAGTAAACGAACAGCTTGTCATTTTGAACCTTGAACGCCTGCAATTGCAGCGGCGTGTCCGGGGGCACGCAGACATGATCACCAAGGAACTCGCAAAACAGGTTCTTTTTTTGAATCGACGGCCCAAAGACGAAGAACACAGGTTTGTTGGTCGCTGATGCATGCTGGGAGACGAAGGTTTCCTGGCTCCACTGCTGAGCGTTCATCCGGCTCATCGACGCCGACTGCAGGCCTCTGTCGACAAAGACCGTTCCCAGGTCGCGTTGCAGCATCGGCCAGCAGACATTGCTGACGTGGGTCGCCCGGAACGCTACGCCGCTCCAGTCCCTGAGCTGGAAGAACTCGTTGAGCAACCGGCGTGTCTTCAAATTACTGGCCCCGGCGCGCAGCCATGCGTTGACCTCAGCCGACCCGCCCTCCACGTAACTGAGCACTTCGCCGAACAGCTCGGCGTTAGAGGCCTTGGCCAGCGCCAGGTATTGGGATTGCATGATGCTGCGTTCGGCGCCTGTCAGCAGTGCCACTGAAGTCGGCCAGCCCAGTATCAGTTGGGTCAATTCGGCGCTGGCCCGGCGCTTGAACGCAGGGCCGAGCTTCACGAGGCATGTGCTGACGACCTTCCAGAGATTGTCTTTGCCGCGCACCACGTAGTCGTCTTCATGGATCAGCAGGTTTTCGTCCGAAGGCGCGCGGCGATACAGACGGGACCGTCCAAACATGTTCAATCGGCGCTCGACATAGCCGGCGCTTGTCTCGCCATCGACTTGCACCGCCTTGAAGCGATCGGCATCCCACTGCGCGACTGCGCTGGGCTCCGGCCAATATGGGGCGGTGGCCGGCGACATCAGGTAGCCGATTTGCTGTTCACCGTCGCGACCCAGCCGGCGCACCAGGTGCGCCCGTCTTACCGGCGCCACAGCGGCCGCTCCTGCCTCGGCAGAGGTCGCAAGCGCGCCGATACCGGCGACTGCCAGATAGCCTAGAGCGCTCTGCAATTCGCGGGCAGCGCCTGCCAGGTCACCCTCGTCGATCTTTTGAAAACCGTCCCAGGCTTTGCACAGACTGGCGCCTAACGCCAAGGGGATGGTGATCGGTGGCGGCAGGAACCACAGGGCAATACTGGCGACGAAGTCAAACGCATCGCTGCGATCCTTCGCCGCGCGCGCGGCTGCAAGGCGAGCTTTGATATCGTCGATCAACTGTGCGCTCCTGATCTCCCAGCAGCCGTCGAACAGGTTGGCCTCCTGCACGCAATACGTCACCGGATGAAAGATAAAGTCGGCGATCGGCAAAGGCGTTGGCAGGTACTCGACGATCTTGGGCATGCGCCAATACCTGAGCAAGGCGTTGTACTCCAGCATGCCCCACGCCTGCGCACGTCTGGAGGCAGCCAGTTGCATGGCGAGGTAAGGCTGGAAATGCTTGTTTTCGACGAACCCGAAATCCAGTTGGAACAGGCTGTCGTACCAGCGGAACACAATGTTGTCCGGCGCGGCGAGGGTACAGAGGACCATGGGGCCTTTTGCGAAATCATCTTCCGGAGCCAGCACGAAAACGTTGGGGAGTTTCTGCTTATTGATCTCCAGGCAGTGCACGGCGATGTGTTTGGAGTCCACCGTTTTGCGCGTTGCGGGGTCTGGTCCATCCAGGACCGCCTGGATCCATTGCAGGCCTTTGGCCGAGAAGCGTTGTTGCTTTACTTCCAGCAGCCCCATGCGCAGCTGTGCGTGCACGATTTCGCTCTGCAGCCGTTTCAGTTGCGCGGCGTATTCAGAGGTCTTCAGGTGGTGGTCAAGAAAGTTATCCCACGCCTTTTTGTCCTCCAGGCGGGCGACCAGTTGATTAAAGAATGTTTCGTCCAGCCCCACGATGTCAGCCCCGGCCCGGTCTGTCATCCGAGTACGTACCCCGTAGTTTATGTCGGGGCCAGTGAGCATTAGGTAGCAATATTCCGGCAGCGAAACCTCGCGCGTACCGGCGGGAATATGAATCACCGTTGGCAGTGCCGGGAAACCGGTCAGTGGCAACGACTTGTTGGCCCGAACCAGAATGTCCCGGGCTTTGTGGCGCACGGCTTGCTCTTTCAGCGCCTGGTCAATCGTCTCCTGAATGTGGCGCCTCAGGAATGCATCGCTGGTGAAGTCGTCGCCTTTGAAGTGTTCATCGCTCAGCGTCTTCAAGTCGATGATGTTGCGGGCGAAGGTGTTTGCGTGTCTGAGCCAGTGGTTGCGATGGGTCGTGTCCATCCCCTGCCACCAATCGGGCATATGTCGAGTGACCTGCCGGGCGTCATTGCGTCGCAGCGCCGCATGATTGTCGACGGGCGCACTGGCTTTGATCGAGCGAGTCTGCAACGCGTCAAACGTCTCATCATCGAGCCCCAGCGCTTTGGCCCTCCACGCAGAGTGATCGAATTCAGCCTGTTGGCGTGCCACCATCTGCGAGAACTGCACACCGAGAAACCCTCGCTCCATCATGATGTAGCGGCATTGCAGGGCCGAGGGCTGCGTCACGGTGCCTGCGTCCAGTGCTTCCTGATCCAGCGCTTTGAGATCGCAACGGGCAAGCATCTGTTGGCGCTGGCTGCGGTCGCGTAAGCGCTGGATCAGGCTCTCGGTCAGTTTCCTGAGCGAACCGAAGGCTTCAAGCCCGCTTGTCGGCAGATAGCAAACCACCGAGCCCAGCATTTCATCGTGGCTGTCTGGGACCGCCGTGGTGCGTTGGCTGATCAGCACGAATGCATCGCTGAGGGTTACGGGCGAATTCTCACCGACGAGTACTGAAAGCCCGTACACCCCGTGCCGCTGGGCCCGAGTGTTCGTGTAATCAGCGCCGAAGCCCAACATGGCTTCCAGCATGGTGAATTCCTGACTGGATATGTCGCCCTGTTCCAGGCGCGCGTTCGCCTCAAGCGTCAACGCGGCGACACGGGCGGCGATGAACTGGCTGCGGCGACTTGTTTCACCGGGGGGCGCCGTGTCCCAGTAGTCCTGCATGTCCCGCTTGCAGGCCACGGCAAACCGGTTGCGGAACTGCTCGTACAGATTCACGACCTGCGCGTGGTCCAGCAATGCCTTTGTGAAGGCATCAGGCTCAGTCGCTGGGTCAGGGTGGATACTGATCTGTTCGTAATCGCGCCAGGCCAATGCGCCGGTGAAGTGATCTATCAGGCTGCTGATCAGGCCATATTCCCGGCTGACACCCGTGTCACGCTCAATGCGGTCCTGGCAGACCAGAAGGGCAGTCGCCGTGTCGATCTGCACGTCGGGATAATCGGCGGACACCAGCTCATGAAACAGGCGCGAGGCCACGTGGTCCAGGTCGGGCGAGCAGGTCGTGGGGTGTTGGGCGGTGTTGCTCATGTCTACGTCGGTCTCCATGAAGGGAAGGGTCGCGAAGGGGTCGCGAGTCATTTCATGGAGTCAGAGTGGGCGGCGGGTGTCTGTCAGGAACAGCGGACGAAGGCACTTCCCTCAATGGCCGGGGCCTTGTAGGAAATGCGCAGAGGCAGGGGGTTTTTGTTCATCAAATCTGAAGAGGAGCGGGGCCTGAAACCGTACATGAGGAGGAATTCATCACAAAGCCACTCAATGGTCTCAGGCCCCGCAGGACGCAATCTAAGCTGTTGCGGCTGATTTGGCAAAGCGCGAAAGCACTATCCTATCGAGCACCCACACAATCAGCATCGAAATGCCCACCAACGGGAACGCCACACCCAATGCAATCATGACCACGGTCGCTGTTTTCCAGCGTGGCAGGTCGTGCCGCAGCGGGGGAACACCCAGCCCGTTCCGGGGCCGGCGCTTCCACCAGATCACCAGGCCGCTGACCGAACTGAGCAACACCATCAGGCAGATCAGCAGGATCAACAGCTGGTTGATCCAGCCGAAGAACTTGCCCTCGTGCAGCATCACGCCAAGCTCCGTGGCTTTGGACACGGTGCTGTAGTCGGCGTAACGCACGTCCGCCAGGACGTTGCCGGTGTACTGGTCGATGTGCAGCGTGGCGTCGTTGCGCGGATCGTCGGCAAACACGGAGACGGTGAACACGCCGTCAGCCGTTTTTGGTTGCGTGATGCTGTAGCCCGGCGCGATGTTGCGCGCCTTGGCGATCTCCACCACTTGCTGCAGGGAGATGCCGGGCGCTGCGGGAGCGCTGGACATGTGGGCGTGGTTCATGTGCTCGGCGTGATCGCCGGTGGACACCGGCATCGGTGTGTTTTCCATGGCCCACGGCACGGTTTGCACGCTGGCGTTGTTCAGCGCGCCGGCCTGCTGGTCCGACTTGGGCACCTCATTCCACATGGCGGCCGGAAAGGTGTTCCACAGGTCGGCGTATTGCTTGCCCCACAGGCCGGTCCACGTCATGCCGCTCAGCAGCATGAACAGCAGCAACAGCGCGCCCCAGAAGCCGGTCACCGCATGCAGATCGCGCCACAACACACGGCCGCGTGCCGTCATGCGCGGCCACAGGACACCGGCCGGTGATCGTCCCCGCGGCCACCACAAATACAGACCCGAGACCACCAGCACGATGCCCCAGCCGGCGGCCAGCTCGACCAGCCGGTCGCCAACGGTGCCGATCATCAATTCGCCGTGCAGCTCGCGGGCAATGGCTTGCAGGTTTTGTTTGGCGTCCTGGGTGCCGAGCACGGCGCCGCTGTAGGGGTTGATGAACAGGTTCACCTCGCGCCCCTCCAGGTTCACCACGAACTGCGCACTGCTTTCGGCGTTCAGAGGCGGCAAGTACTTGCTGACAGCGGCGTTGGGGTAGGCGAGCGAGACCAGGCGCTGTTGCTCGTCAGCGCTTAGGGCGTGATGGGCTGGTGTGACCGTCAGCAGGTCGCTGTACATCAGCGCGTCCAGCTGCGGTTTGAACAGATAAATGATGCCGGTCAGCGACAACAGGATCATGAACGGCGCAACGAACAGGCCGGCGTAGAAATGCCAGCGCCACGCCAGGTTATAGAAAGACACGTTAGGTGTAGACACGAAAAGGCTCCCGTCAGGGATGAACACGTCGCAGCGCGCTGGCAGCCGGAAGCGGCCAGCGGTTGCGAATTCTTTTAGGTTGGGTTTCAGGCCAGTGACGAGGGCGGCGGGGCGCGACTGCGCGCATTGGGGAAGACGCTGCGCCGGGCATGGCCCTGTTGCGGCGTGGCGTTGAAGAAGTCATGGGGTTTGGGTGGCGACGGCGTGACGATCGTCAGCGCCTGGGGCAGGGCGGGGCAACTGAACAGCAGCGTGCAATAGCCGCATTTGGCCCACAGCACGTGATCCATGGAGGCACCGTCGACCGGCGCGGTATCGGCCGCCGCACCGTGCTGCATGCCCTCGTGAGCGGCCGGCATGTCGTGGGATGACATGTCCATGGTCGCCGGCATCGCCATACCGGCGTGCTGCTCCATCGGCATCGCCTGGGAAATCAGCGGTCCGATGAAAATCATCAGCATGGCAAACAGGCTCAGCCAGGTGCCCGACGTCTTGCGCGGGGGGCTGGAGGTTCTGTTGCGTGACGCGGTCATGCGGTTCAAGTCAGTTCAGGTTACGCCTGGAGCGGTTCAGTGGGCGTGAGTCGGGGTGGATGCGTCGGGCGCCTGTTTCAGCACCTGGACATCAACGGTGACGTCACCGGCGTGCTCGAAGTGCAGCGTCAACGGAAACTGCTGACCCTCCACCAGCCTGGCGCGGTCTTTAATGTCCAGCAGCATGACGTGATACGCCATCGGCGCAAAGCTCACATCAGCGCCGGCAGCAATCTCAACCGTCTGCACCTGTTGCATCTTCATCAACCCGTCTTTGTGGACGTGCTCGTGCAACTGGGCGGCACCGGCAATCGGGCTGTCCACAGCGATAAGACGGTCTGGCGCATTGCCGTTGTTGTGAATCGAAAAATACGCAGCGACGGTCGGCGCATTAGGCGGCAATTGCAGCGACCACGGACGATCGATCTGCAATGAGCCTGCGCGGTACTCGTCGGCTTGAAGGCTGTAGGCGGGCAGCAGCAGGGCGGCCATCAGCAGAACGTGTTTTAGCATGCGTGGCTCCCGGCCTGCTCACGGTGTGCAGTGGATTTATCAGGTCGTCATTTAGCCTGAACCCGGCCTGGAATGTAAAAAAAGGTGAAAAAAAAGCCCGGCGTTCAGGCCGGGCTAATAGGGTAATGCGTGATGTCAGGGCGCGAGTTCAGCGCGCAGCCCTTTGCGGTCAGGGCGCTTCAGGCGGGGTCGCGCTGCTCATGACCTGCGACTTGTCCGCCTGATCGATGGCGGCCTTGAACATCGGGATCAGCAACGCTGAACCGCGCTCGCTCAAGTGGTTGTCGTCGTAATAGATCGGCAGGCCCGCCACGTCGCCACGGCACTCATCGCCTTTGCACAGATATGGCACGGGATCGAGCAACGTCACGCCACATTGCTGCGCCGCCAGGCCCAGGGTTTCCAGGGCAGCGGCTTCTCGCACGTGGTATTGATCCAGCGTGATCGACACATCGCGCGGCTTGCCCAGAATCATGCCGCGGCCCATGTTCTTCGGCACATCAGTCATCAGTTCCGGCCACGGGCGGATCATGTAGACCGGGCGTGTCTTGGACAGCTCACACGCCGTGGCCAGCACCGCGCCGCGCATTTTCTCGGCGAAACCGTCGTCGCCGAAATCGATGCTGCCGAAGCGGGTTTGATGAGTGGCCAGCGTCAGCGCCGAGGACTCCTCGTTCGGCCCCTTGGCGTACAGGCTGTAGCGGTTGACGATGAAGATCGGGACATTGGCCGGCAGCGATGCGCTCTGTTTAAGCACCCACTCGATGAAGGGGCCGCACCGGTACAAATGGTCCGCACTTTCGATGCCGCGCGCCACCGGACAGCCGTGGACAATCCAGGCCAGGACCTTTTTGTCCGGCATCGCCGCTTCCAGCGCACTGACGGCAGAGGTCGCATGGCTGTCACCGAGGATGATCGCGCCCACGGAAGAACCGACGCCGTATTCACAGGCCGGGATCGGGGTCTCGCCAGGCAGCATCTGGGCGGCCTCGACGGTGCATTCCTTCATCCGCGAGTTTTTGTTCACGGCTTCATCGAACACCGCATCGACGGACGCTTGAAGACGACTGGGTACGCCGTCCTGCACGCGCAACACGACACCGGCCACCACAATGACCAGTGCCGCGCTGGCAATGGCGGCTGCGCCTGTCCAGCGTGGCAGGCGGTTCAGCGAATTACGGGCTGGCGTTTCAATCCAGCGATACGACAGCCAGCCCAGCACCAGCGTCAGCGCGATCCCGCCGGCGATGGCGAAAGTGTTGTTCTGCCATTGCAGGTACGACAGCAGCACCACCAGCGGCCAGTGCCACAGGTACAGCGAATACGAACAGTCGCCCAGCCATTGCGCGACCCGGGTAGCGGTCCACAGCGAATGCTGGCGGGCAGCCAACAGGATCATGACCGTGCCGACCACCGGCATGACCGCGCGCCAGCTTGGCCACAGGGTTTGCGGGTCGTAGAGCGCCAGCGTGGCAATAATCAGCGCAAAGCCGATGAGTTCCAGCGAGCGGCTGATGACTTTCGAATCAGCAGCGCGCTGACCCAGCAGCATGACCAGTCCACCGGCCAGCATTTCCCAGGCGCGCGTGGGCAGCAGGTAAAACGCAGCGCCGGGTTTTGAGGGTGTTATCCAGATGCACAGGGCCAAGGACAGGAGCATCCCGGCAAACATCGTCAATGCCAGAAAGTGACGTGAGGGCTTGAGCTTCCACAGCACGCCGAGCACCACGGGCAGCACGATATAAAACTGCCATTCCACCGACAGCGACCAGGTGTGCAGCAGTAACTTGTCGTGGGAGCTTCCGTCGAAGTAACCGGCTTCTTTCCAGAACACGATGTCCGAGACGAACGTCACCGCGCTCAGGGCGTGCAAGCCCAGCGCTTTATATTCCAGGGGCGAAAACAGGAACCACCCCAACACCAGCACGGCGACACACAACACCAGCAACGCCGGCAGGATGCGTCGCGCTCGGGAGAGGTAAAAGTCGATGATGGAGAATGGGCGACGATTGCCCTTGGAGGCGTCTGGATCAAGGCCCCGGACGATGATGCCGGTCATCAGGAAACCGGAAATCACGAAGAAAATGTCGACGCCGGCAAACCCGCCGGAGAAGCCTGACACGCCGAAGTGGTACAGAACGACGGCCGCTACTGCCCAGGCCCGAAGCCCGTTGATGTCATGTCGAAACGTGCGCGGGTCGATCATTTATTAACAACCAGATAATAAAGAAACTTTGGAATGCCGAGGACGTAGCGGGCAAACAGGCGTTGTGGTTCTCTGGCCAGACGGAACAACCATTCCAGGTTGTATCTGCGCATCACCGGAGGGGCACGTTCAAAGCGCTCGGCCTGAAAGTCGATGATTGCGCCGCCGCACACCACCAGGATCGAGCCCACGGCACTCTCCCGCAGACGCCACGCCAGGTGTTCCTGCTTTGGCATGCCCATGGCCAGAACCACTATGGTCAAGGCTTCCGGACGCGCATTGTTGCGGGCGTACTCGACGTATTCGTCTGGGTGGTGAAAGCCGTGAAGCGTGTGGCAATCACGGCCGCCCATCAGCTTGTGGGTGCCTTCTTCGAGCCACGGGGATTCGGTGCCGAACACGAAGTAATCCACGTCCACGTCGCTGGCGTGGGCCTTTGCGATGAGCGCCGGAATGAAATCAGTGCCGTTGAGGTTCGCGCCAGGCGAGGTCTTGTTCCACTGGCACGCGAACTTGATGCCGATGCCGTCTCTTAACAGGTAATCGATGTTAGAGAAGCTTTCCAGCACCTTGGGGTTTTCGGCCGCCAGGTTGTAGGCATGCTGATTGAGGAACCCCAGAATGTTCTGCGATTTGCTGTTGATCAGTTGGTCGAGGAACAGGTCGAGCTGCTCATCCTCCAGGATATGGAGTTGGTCGATCAGCGCTGATGCTTTTCTTACGGGTGTTTTCGTCGTCATAAAAGATCTCCACTGCTCCTGCTTCAAGGAACACCGTTTCGTTAATCGAGCCGCATGGGGTACCCCGACACCACTGCAAGCCTGGATTGCAGGCCTGGCTGTCGAAGTCACTGCTTCAAAAACCGAACGAAACGCCTGATTGCATCAGAAACCAGACAGCTGCCGACATCGGCCCGGGGGAGGGCAGTGCCTCCGTCCCGCGGGCCAAGGTAAATATCAGTAGGCGTTTTTGTCTCGTCGGATCAGCATCAAGGCGGTCTTGACGATGATCACGATGTCCAGGGAAATGCTCCAGTTCTCGATGTAGAACAGGTCATGCTCGATCCGCTTGTCCAGCTTCTCTTGCGTGTCCGTTTCTCCGCGCCATCCGTTGCATTGCGCCCAACCGGTCACACCGGGTTTGACGCGGTGACGGCTGGCGTAGTCGCTCAACAGGTCGTGCAGCAAATGACCTTCGGAGTGCATGCCGGTGGCATGTGGCCGAGGGCCGACCAAGGACATGTTGCCCAGCAGCACGTTAAAGAGCTGTGGCAGTTCGTCGATGCTGGTTTTACGAATAAAGCGCCCTACACGCGTGACTCGCGGATCGTCCTGCACCGTTTGCTGCGCACCACGCAGATCGCCCCGGTCGGTGTACATCGAGCGGAATTTGAACACCCGAATGGTTTCGTTGTTGAAGCCGAATCGCTCTTGAACAAAGAGGATCGGGCCCTTGGATTCCAGTTTGATTGCCAGGGCAACCAGCGCCAGGATCGGCGAGAACAGGATGATGGCAATCAGCGACAAGGTGAAATCCTTGGCCCGCTTGATCACTGCACTCCATTCGCTGATCGGGCGATCCTGCAGGCTCAGGAAGTACGCACCGCCCATGGTCAACACCGGCCGGTTCGCATACATGAAGCCCAGTTTTTCCGGCGCCAGGTAGACATCGACGCTCCAGGACGAGAACTGGCGGACCAGGGTCTGGATGCGTTCATCGGCCTGCCATGGCATGGCGACGATGACCAGATCGATCCCGTGCTTGCGCACCATCTCTTCGGCGAGGTCAGTCTTGCCCAGCAACATCACCCCGTTCTGGCTTGGCGGCAGGCGTGTGCCGCGGTCATCCAGGTAACCGATCACGTCGATGTTCTGATCGTTGAAGCGGCGCATGTGCTCCACCACTTGCTGGCCCAGCTCACCGGCACCAAGAATCAGCGCGCGACGGCGGAAGATGCTGCCGCGCGTGGCCTGGGAAGGGCGCGCGAAGTACCACACCAACATCAGGCGGCTGATCAGGATGTACATGGAGAAACCGGCGAACCAGCCGATGATCCACAGCCTGGAGAACAGCTCGGTGATCTTGAAGATGAAGCCCAGCAACAGCAGCGCACCGAAGGCGAAGACCAGCCCGCCAAAGGTCACGAAGGGCGCACGCACCTGTTGCTTGAAGCGCTGCCATTCATACTGGCCGCTGGAAAAACCGAAAATGCTGAACGCGATCATCGCCACGACCACCACCATTCCGTAACGGAAATAGGAAGCCGGGCCGTCCTCTACGTAGAACTGCACGCCGAAATAGACCACCAGCGAGGTCAGTGCCATCGCCAGGACATCGGTGAAATACAGAATGTAGTTGGCATAACTCTGCAGTGCGGTTGGAGGTCGCTGAAGCGCTGACCAACCTTCTGGAGGACCGGAGGGAATCGTGTTCATAGCAAGCACCTTGTAGGAGAGGTGGAAGACAGCAGCTGGCGAACGTTGGGTTGGCCCGAGTGAATTGGGTTGCGCAATGACTGAATTGAAAAATGTCGAGTTCTGCGCAAGCCTGCCGATACATTGGGTACCACGCCGAGGGGCAGCGGACGTGCTACCGCCCCAGGATTTTCGGTCAATTCCTGAGGACACTGCCAAAGGCCAGCTGACGCACGGAGACAGTCCGCACGTGTGATGGCGTTGTTAAGAAGGCAAGGCAAAGTATTAAAGCGGGAGCCAATGCTCCTAATTGTTTTAGCGCTGCTCAATGACAGCGTCGTGGCACGCCTCATCTTTTGCCGTGATGACGGAAATAAGACGAGGTTTGAACAGTTTGATTCGTGAGCCGAAGGCGTCATAGTATCCATGCTCCCCGTTGGCGGCAAGCGACAATAAATAGGCAAATTGAAAAAAAGCGCATTGGAAGTTATTGGCTCAATGGAGTGACCAGTTACTTAACAATCGGAAAAAACAGGCGCCAAATAGTTATCGAGATCTCCCCGTCAGCACCTTGGCGCCAACAAAAAATTACTATAAAAATCATTTAGTTAGCCTGATTTATCTCGTTTTTTAATTGGGTCGCCTGTGTTTCCCGTTAAA
Source organism: Xanthomonas sp. WHRI 1810A (assembly GCF_040202885.1). Lineage (NCBI taxonomy): Bacteria > Pseudomonadati > Pseudomonadota > Gammaproteobacteria > Lysobacterales > Lysobacteraceae > Xanthomonas > Xanthomonas sp. WHRI 1810A. The sequence continues at coordinate 171,546 of NZ_JBEGED010000009.1, read as the reverse complement.
CGAAGTGTTATGTTGCCCTAACACTCCGGGTGGAGAACGGCGTCAATATGGTTTTTTGGAGGCAGTAGATGAAACTTTTGAGACCTGTTGTTATTTTGACGCTCGCGTTGTCCGCATCGTTCAGTGCCTTCGGTATTCAGCCGTCAACAGACGAGTCTGATGCACCGTTGATACATTTGAACGTCGCTGCTGCAGGGTTTAGTCCTGAGACATTGCCAGGCAAGGAAGGAACTAACTATGTGTTCCCGGACAGTACCTATCTGGACAAATGGCAAGCAGGCGGTATTGAAGTCATCCGGTTTTCCATCATATGGGAGCGATTGCAACCTACTCCCAAAGGCATTTTCGATGTGCCGTATGCCAGGGGCATCGATAAGTTTCTGACCCAGGCCGCTGCGCGCAAGATGCGCGTGATCATCGACATCCACAATTACGGGCGTTACTACAACAAAATCATTGGCAGCAAGGATGTGCCGACCCCTGTGTACGCGGACCTGATGAAGCGAGTGGCCAAGCGCTGGGGTGATCACCCTGGCATGTACGGCTATGACTTGATGAACGAGCCCTACGGCGAGGCCGACGTCCGCTGGAAAAACACCGCTCAGGCCGGTATCAACGCGGTTCGCATCTACGACACCAAACACCCCATTTATGTGGAAGGGCGTGCCTGGTCCAACACCGCGATTTTTCCTGATCTGAATGCCGACCTGCTGACACTCGAAGATCCCAGCGACAATCTGGTGTATTCCGCGCACCTTTACCTGGATGAAGGCAGCAGCGGGCAATACGCCGCCAAGATGACTTCATCGAACTGGGACACCATGACCGGGGTCAACCGCGCCAAGCCCTTCGTCGAATGGCTGATCCGCAACAACAAACGCGGCCAGTTCGGCGAGTTCGGCGTGCCGGGCAATGATCCCAAGTGGCTGGCCGGCATGGATAACCTGCTCAGCTACCTGCACGAGAACTGCATACCGCTGGCCTATTGGGCAGCAGGTCCATGGTGGGCGGAATACCCATTGTCGGTCGAGCCGAAGAATGGCGTGATGCCGGCACAGTGGACCGTGCTGTCCAAATGGATCAAGACCCCCAACAAGTGTACGGCCCCTCAGTCCTGATCTGTTACTGGCAGGCGCGCGGTTACTTACCCAGCTGACCGCGCAACAACTTGGTGTGCGTGTGCACGTAATGCAACACGTACAGCAAGCTGGCCTGGGCGCTTGAAATATTCATGTAGCGCTTGCGGATCTCCCTGTCTTCCTTGAGTGCGTCGAAACGACGTACCTGGGAAACACCGGTGGTGTCGAAGTCGCACAGAATGTCCTTGAGCTGCAACACACCCGTGGGGCTGGTCACGCCGGACACGAACTCAATGATCATGCAGTAGTCGGCCGAGAGGGGGTAATCCTCACGAAAGCGGACTTTGCTCAAGCGATCATTCTCGAAATACATGGCCTGGTGGCTGGTGACCATGCCCGTCTTCAAGCGAGCGATCGGCTTGGCTTTCACTTCGCGCAACTCGCCCTGGGCGTTGGACAGGCAGTAGTCGCCGTACACGTATTCAGCTTTGCCCGGATTGGCCGCAATGGCCTTCGCCACTTTTTCCAGGACCGAGGCGTCGTGGAACGTGTCACCGCTGTTGAGGAACAGGGTGTAGCCAGGCTCGGTAATCGCCTTGACCAGACCTTTGTTCATCGCGTCATACAGGCTGCGATCGCGTTCGGAGTTGGACTCGGTGTAGTCGTTGTCCAGCCCCGCCAGCCATTCAACGGCGCCGTCCGTGGAATTGCCGTCCACCACAATCCAGCGGAAATCGCGATACGTCTGTGCCTGAACGCTGTTGTGAGTCTTGATCAGACCCGCCAGGTTATTGCGATTTATAGTGACGATATGAAATCGGGTCATAGGTTGAACGCTCTATTTTGGATTCGACGGGTGCGGACAGTCGGGATACATACAAGAAGATCGCGGCTGCGAGGCCAAGGTTTTCGCCCCCGAACATGATTGAGTTGGACAGGACCATGTTGAACAGCGCGAACCAGAAATCGAGCTGGTAGGCGGCCAGCAAATCGCCTTTGTTCCTGCAGTTACGCATGATGCGGATGAAGCCTGCGTAGAACGCAAAGGCAATGAACGGCGCGAAAAAGCCGAACCGGTAATACACACCGACGATGCCCACGTCCGACAGATAGAACCAGTCGTTGTAGATCCGCGAGAAGCCACCCTGCCACTGCAGCGACAACGCGCCCAGTCCGACAAAGTGATTCTTGGCCACTTCGGCGATGGAAATCGCAATCGTGGTATCGCGTACGCCAGGCCCTTCAGTGGCCTCATCCATCAAGGCGAAGAACTTGTCGTACTGACCGATGATCGCATCGGGCACGATCACATACGCGGCAGCCAGTGCCAGCACCGCCAAACCGGCAATCTGCAGCACCAGCCCCGGACGGTTGCGGAAGATCCACATGCCGGACAGCGCCCAGATGAGCATGATTGTCCGGGTCTGCAGAACGGTCCACAGGTACAGGGCGAAAATGGCCAGCGCCACCAGTTTGAACGCAGTCATGTGGCGCTTGATGCTGTACATGAGCATCAGTGCACACAGGTTCACGTAACCGGCGCCGATCCGGTAACGGTCCGGACGCAGCAGGTTGACGCCGCCGTCCTTTTCGTCCACCGCAAACGCGATATTGCTGTTTTGCGGGATGATCTTGAAGTAATACAGAAAGCCGACAAACACGCAGGCCAGACCCGAAATCAGCATGAACTGCTGGATCTGCTCCTGCGTAGGCTTGGTCTTGACCATCAGGAAATAGGCCGGGAAGAAGATCAGGTAAGCGAAGTTACGCCGTTCCTCCAGCAGCCCGTAGATGATGGGCTGCCCCCAATTGAGCTTGGCCAGAATCGCAGAAAAGACGGGCAACACCATCCCGAACAGTAAGATCCATGCCGCCGCCTTTGAATGGTGGATGTGTTTCCACACCACCATCAAGATCACTGCAGACAGAATGACTCCCGCAAGCCAGGCCTCGCGCAGGAGTGGAATACCGGCAATCTTGTCATCGGTCAGGAAGATGCAGCCCGAGTTGAGCAGCATCAACAACAGCACCAGATTCTGATTGGCTAACAGTTTCTTGATCACGTAAGGGTACCTTGTTCGGCCACTGCGTCAGCCGCGCGCCTGACTCTGGTTTTCGATAAACCAGCGGTAGGCGTCTCTTAGCCCTTGTTCCAGTTCGATCCGCGCGGTCCAGCCCAGCTCTTGCAGGCGAGACACGTCCATCAGTTTGCGCGGCGGGCCGTCAGGCTTGCTGCTGTCGAACGTCAGCGTGCCTTTGTAGCCAGTGACTTTGGCCAGCGTCTCGGCCAGCTCCGCAATGCTGCAATCCACGCCAGTACCGACGTTGATGTGCGACAGCATGGGCTGAGTGAAGCGCTGGTAGGTCGCGACGTCCAGGTTCATCACGTGGATGCTGGCGTCGGCCATGTCGTCGACGTGCAGGAATTCACGCTTGGGCGTGCCGCTGCCCCAGATCGCGACTTCAGGCAGGTTCTGCTCGGTGGCTTCATGCAGGCGACGCAGCAGCGCCGGGATCACATGGCTGTTTTCCGGGTGATAGTTGTCGCCCGGCCCGTACAGGTTGGTCGGCATCACACTGCGATAGTCGCGGCCGTACTGGCGGTTGTAGCTTTCGCACAGTTTGATACCGGCAATCTTGGCCAGGGCGTACGGCTCGTTGGTCGGTTCCAGCACGCCGGTCAGCAGCGCCTGCTCGCGCATCGGCTGTGGCGCCTCTCGCGGGTAAATGCAGGAGGAGCCGAGGAACAACAGGCTGTTGACGTCATTCACGTGGGCGCTGTGAATGATGTTGGCTTCGATCATCAGGTTTTCGTAGATGAACTCGGCCGGGAAGGTGTTGTTGGCGTGAATCCCGCCCACCTTGGCCGAGGCCAGGTACACCTGATCAATGCGCTCGCTGGCGAAAAAATCGCGCACGGCGGCCTGATCCACCAGATCCAGTTCCTGGCGAGTGCGTACAACCAGCTCTACATCGCTTTGGGCGGAAAGCCGACGCACGAGCGCCGACCCCACCATGCCGCGATGCCCAGCCACAAAAATGCGTTGGGTCTTGGCCATGATCAATTCTCCAGGGAGACCGGAAGTTCCAGGCCGTGTTTGCGCAGCAGCGCGTGGCGCTGGGCAATCTTGAAGTCTTCACGGACCATTTCTGCGCACATTTCCTGCACGGTGATTTCCGGTACCCAGCCCAGATCGGCCTTGGCCTTGGATGGGTCACCCAGCAGGGTTTCTACTTCGGCAGGACGGAAATAACGCGGGTCGATGCGCATGATGGTGTCGCCGACTTTCAACGCCGGGGCCATGTCGCCTTCGATGTGCTCGATGATGGCTTGTTCTTCAACGCCGGTGCCTTCGAAACGTAGGCGGATGCCCAGTTCCTGAGCGGCCCAGGTGATGAACTGACGAACCGAATACTGAACGCCGGTCGCGATCACGTAGTCCTTGGCGACGTCCTGTTGCAGCATCATCCACTGCATGCGGACGTAGTCCTTGGCGTGACCCCAGTCGCGCAGCGAATCGATGTTACCCATGTACAGGGTGGTTTCCAGGCCCTGAGCGATGTTGGTCAAGCCACGGGTGATTTTGCGAGTCACGAACGTTTCGCCGCGACGTGGCGATTCGTGGTTGAACAGCACGCCGTTGCACGCGTACATGCCATAGGCTTCGCGGTAGTTGACGGTGATCCAGTAGGCGTACAGCTTTGCCACCGCGTAAGGGGAGCGCGGGTAGAACGGCGTGGTTTCACGCTGCGGCGTTTCCTGCACCAGACCGTACAGCTCGGAAGTGGAAGCCTGGTAGAAACGGGTTTTCTTTTCCAGGCCCAGCAGGCGGATGGCTTCCAGCAGACGCAGGGTGCCCATGCCGTCGATATCGGCGGTGTATTCAGGCGACTCGAAGCTTACGGCCACGTGGGACTGTGCGCCCAGGTTGTAGATTTCGTGCGGCTTGATTTCCTGGACCAGGCGCGTCAGGTTCGACGAATCGCTCAGGTCACCGTAGTGCAGGACCAGGTTCGGCGAATCGACGTGCGGATCCTGGTAGATGTGATCGACGCGTTGGGTGTTGAACGACGAAGCCCGGCGCTTGATGCCGTGAACTTCGTAACCCTTTTCCAACAGCAACTCGGCCAGATAAGAACCGTCTTGGCCGGTGATGCCCGTGATGAGCGCGCGTTTCTGTTCCATGTGAAATACCTTTGGAGAGTCGGAGGTAAAAGTGTGTCGTAGGGTCGATCGGCGCCAGTCAGGAGGCGGCCTTGTGATAGGCCTGCAGCGTCTGTCTGGCGCATTTTTCCCAGGAGAACTGTTTGAGGCGTTCAACCCCTTTGTTCACCAGGTCTTGCAATCGGGTGTCGCTGTAGAGCTCTGTTTCCAGGACATCACGCAGGGCGTCCTGATCTGTCGGGTCAAAGAACGCCGCAGCGTCGCCAATCACCTCGGGCATTGAACTGGTGTTGCTGCTGATCACCGGGCAATGGCGAGCCATCGCCTCCAGCGGGGGAAGGCCGAAGCCCTCGTAGATCGACGGATAAATAAACGCCTTGGCACCGTCGTAGAGACGGCCCAGCACGTCGTCACTGCCGCCGAGCTGACGAACCTGCCCGTCCCTCAAACCGCTGTCGCTGAACAATTGCAGCTCGTCGCGGGAGAAAGCCCCACCGCCGAACGCCACGACGTCGAAATCATTGCGCAAGCGGTCCGACGACGCCACGGCCCCGATGAGCCTGGCAAAATTCTTGTAGCCCGGGCGGTGCCCCACATAAAGCAGATAAGGCCGCACGCCATCGGCTGGTGCCACTTTTGGCTGCGCCTCGATGTGATCCACGCCATGGTGGATCACGCAGATCTTGTCTTCGGGCGTGTTGAACAGTTCGATCAAGTCGCGCTTGGTGTTTTCCGAAATGCAGATCACCACATCGGCCCGTGCCAGGCTGATGCGCTTGAGCTTGGAGGAGCCGTCCAGCACCGAAAACGATTCGGGATAGCGCTCGTGAATCATGTCGTGAACGGTGGTCACCCGAGGCAACTTCGTGCTGCCCGAAGGCTTGGCCGAATAGTAGGTCTCGTGAATGACATCCGGCGCCCAGCGGTTGATCAACCCGTTGGAGGTCACGCGGTTGTACAGGGAGAACAGGCGAGCCGTCCGCGGAGGGAAGGTCTCAAGCTGTCGGCCCTCGAACACCCCGGCAGGCAACTCGTCCACATAACGGTTGCGGTGAAAGGGCGCAAAAATCTTCACCTGCTGTTGATCCGCTGTCAGCTGCTGGGCGAGCCGCACGAAATAGCGCGAAATCCCGCCGTATGTCTGCTGGGTGAAAGTCTGGTAATCGTACGCGATCTTCATCTATCACTGACCTGTGGCTTGGTGGTGCTGAAGCGGGATAACGCCGGGCCCCCGAACGGCGGGTGACCCCATTGAATGTCACGCACGCGCAGCACGAGCGGCAGTGCGCCGATCCCATTTGCGTGCCTGGATGAGTACCAAGCCAATCACCGTCAGATTGATTGCACCATTGACCGCCGCGTAAGTGGTCACCACACCCAGCGGATCCTTGAAAATCAGGCCGCCGAGCACCGCGCCGCCAATGCGCAGCACGGTGCTGGCGATCTCGACGATCAGGTAGCGTCCTTGCAGTTCCAGTGCCGGAATCGCAACCATGCAAGGGCGTGCCATGAAGCCTGCCAATTCAGCCAGCGCCAGCCAGCGCGCATATTCCCCTGCCTCATACCACTGCGCGCCAAATACCAGGCCAAACAGCCAGGGCCCGATGATCGACAGCAAAACGAACGGCACAAAACCAATGGCGGTCAGGCCGGCGATCCCTTTGAGCAACAGCGGAACCAGAGGCTCCTTTTCATGGATCGCCTGGGTGATGCGCGGGTAGTACACGTCCCCGACGGCCTTGCCGATCAGGTTGTTGGGCATGCTCAACACCTGAGCGCACAACGCGAAAAAGCCAGCCGGCACGGCGCCGTACATCGAGGCCAGCACCAGGGTCGGCATGTTCACCGCGATGGCGTTGATCAGGACCTGCGGTGCGCGAAAGATCGGGAAGTCCCGATACCGCTTCGCCACGCTCTGCACCGGCTCTTCTTCGATCCCTTCAGGCTCTGGCACTGGCACGCGTTTTTTGCGTGTCAGCAAAATTCCCACGATCAAGATGCAGCTGTGCACGGCGTAGTACAGCGCGGTCGTGACCACCAGCACCGGCGGTGACGCGGCAATCAGGCCAGCGCCGCTGCGCATGCCGTTATAAAGCAGGGCATGGGTGGTGGCGGCAGTGGCCGTCAGGCGAAATTGGTGCGTGCGGTACAACCACTGCTGGCAGATTTCGAGCACAGCGCCAGTGAACATGGTGAACGGCAGCAGTAACAGAAACGGGATCAAAATCTCGATGTTCAGCGTTTCAGCGATCTGCTTGCCAAACAGCACCAGCAGAACCGTCAGTGACAGCGCGATGCCTGCCGCCACTTTCAACGAGAGGCGAATCAGTTTGTGCGCATCCGCTTCACGACGCGGCAGAACAATCGCGGTGGGGTACGTCAGCGCCGCCACCGTGATCAGAATCATGCTGACGCTCTGGAACGTGCCCAGTACGCCGAACGATTCAGGTCCGTAGATGCGCATGATCACCGGCATCAGGGCCAGGTTGATCAACTGCGCCCCGGCCGTACCCGACACCGCCGTGACGATGTTACGGAACAATTTGCTGTTACGGACACGGCTCAACAGGCTGCGCAACGGCGAGCTCCCGAGTGGCGGACTGATGGGCTGTTCAATCATGAAAAATTCCTGGAATACACGCAGACGCTCGCGCGCCTGATGGGTGTTCGGCATAACTGCAGCAAATGCCTCGGATCACGGGCCAGCGGCCCATGATCCGTGCAGTCATGCTGGCACCCGCCGACGCCTCGGCGTTGAAGGGTGACGGCGTGCATCAATGAATCTGTAAGGTGCCGTAGTTCTGGTAGGCGCCCAGGTAGTTCTGGCCCGGGTTGCGCTGCATATCCACCTGATTGAGCACCACGCCACGCATCGGCGCGCCGCTCTGGATCAGTTGGTTGATGCCTTTCTGTGCTACTTCAACCGGCGTGCTTTGTGATTTGATGACATAAATCACGCTATCGGCCAGCGTACAGATGAGCGCAGCGTCACTGACCGCCTGACTGGCCGGGGTGTCGATGAGGATGCGGTCGTAGTTGCCTTTGACCCAATCCATGAACTTCTCGAACCGTGGCGAAGCCAGCAGCTCCAGCGGGTTTTCCGGCAGCGTGCCCACGGTGAGGATGTCGATGTCGCCGTTGGACTGAATGCAGGCGTCCGGCGTGGCCGTGCCGGCGATCAGGTCGGCCAGGCCCAGCGATGTGCCGGTCAGGCCCAGGTTGCGGGCCAGGACTGGACGGCGCAGGTCAGCCTCGATCAGCAGCACGCGCTCCAGTTTGCCCAGGGCAAACGCCAGGTTGACGACGACAGCACTTTTGCCTTCGCCGGGGACCGAGGACGTGAGCACGACAACCTTGTTCGCGCCGTTCTTGTCATTGAGCATGACGTTGGTGCGCAGCGTACGGATGGCCTCGCAGAACGGACCGTCTTCGTTGGCTTCGAACTGATGACCAATGTTCTGGTTGCGGCGCTTGGTGAGCAACGGCACTACGCCCCAGATCGGCAGGTCGATCTGCTTACGGATGTCATCGCTGGAGCGGAAGGTGTTCTTGACTGCATCACGGATCAGCGCCCAAGCGATACCGGCCAGCAGAGCAACGATTGAGGCAATGAACACGATCAGCGGCTTATTCGGCGCACTTGGCTGCATTGGCGGGATCGCTGGGTCAACCAGCTTGATGTTCTGTTGTTCCACGTCGCCGGTCGCTGCGGTTTCACGCATGTGCGACTGGAACGAGTCATACAGCGCACGGTTGCTGTCGACGTCGCGTTGCAGGTCACGCAGCTGGAACTCCTTGCGGGAGATGTCCTGGATCTGCGACTTGCTGTTGTTCACCGATGCACGCAGCGCATCTTCGTTGGCCTTGGCCAGCTGATACGTACGCTCGATACCGGCAACAACCTGCTGCACTTGCGAGCGCAGGCTCGCCTGGGCCGCATTGAGGTCGGAGCGGGCAGCAACCATCGCCGGATGGCGGTCGCCGTAACGCTTGCTCAACTCATCCACTTTGGCTTGGGCGCGGGCTTCGTCGCCTTTGAATTGCTGCACCAGCGGGTTGGCCAGAACAGCCGGTTCGCTGGACAGACGCTCAAGGCCTGCGCCTTTCATGGCGGCAATCTGGCGGAACTGGCTTTCGGCTTCGGCACGTTGGCGGGTGGCGTCGATCATTCGATCGCTGGTTGCCGCCAGTTCGTTGGACGTAATCGTGGACACGCCACCGGTCGCGCCGCCCACATCCACCAGGCCTTGCGCGTCACGGTATTTCTGCAGCTTGGATTCGGATTCCTGCAGGCTGGCCTTGAGTTCCACCAGACGCTTGTCCATCCAGACGGTGGTGTCACGGGCGCCACCGGCACGGGTTTCCTGCTGGCGAGCCATGTAGTTGCTGGCCAGGGCGTTGGCCGCATCGGACGCCAACTGCGCGTCAGTCATGGTGACCGTAATGCCGACCAGCTGGCTTTTGCCAACAATCGCTACGCGGGTCTGGTCCATGAACTTGCGGGTCGCAGCATTGAACGCCTGAGTTTCGTTGATCGCGGCGCCACCGTCGGAAGGCGCGAGTGCCGGGATCATGCGGCCGATCCAGTTCTGCACTTTGCGCTGCAAAGGCGTGTGTTGGCGCGGGTCAAACTCAGGGTGGTGGTCCAGTCCCAGCTCACGCACGACGCGCTCGGACAGCACACGGCTCTGGATCAACGCCATCTGGGTCAGTACGTAGTCGCTGACCGTGATGGTCGTGCCGTCGGTAACGGTCTGTTTGGCCAGCAACAGCGGATCATCAGGTTGCACCATCAGCACCGACTGAGCCGAGTATTGCGGGGTCATCCGGGTCGCAACGATGGCCGAACCGACGGCCGCAATCACCACCAGGGCGGCGATCAGGTAGCGGCGGCTCCACAGCGAGTTCCAGATCTTGCCGGGCTCGATGAAGTCTGCATCCGGGGCTGACAGCGTCACCGTGGGCTCTCGCCACTGAACGGGGTGCTGCGACTTGGTTTTGAGATTGGACATCAGAAGAACCCCTGCTCGATAGTAATGGTGTCACCGGGCGAAACCGGGTCATCCAGCTTTGCTGGCTGCGGCTCTTTGCTGGCATCTGCTGCACGAATGATGGTGATTCTCCTGTCGGATCCACGATCGGTCTTGCCTTCGGCCAGGGCAATCGCTGCCCGCACGTTCAGGCCAGGCTGATACGGATAACCGCCGGGCTTTTTCACTTCGCCACCGATGTAGAACGGGCGGTAGGCCGCCACGCTGACGGTGACGCGAGGATTTTTGACATAGCCGTCGTTCAGCTTGTCAGTGATCATCTTGCTCACTTCGCTGACGGTGTGGCCTTTGGCTTCAATATCGCCAATCAACGGGAAGGAAAGAATCCCGGTGTCGTTGAGCGAGATTTTTTCAAACGTAAGGTCTGGCTCGTTGAAGACGTTCACGCTGAGCACGTCGCCCGAACCCATCCGGTAGCCGCTGTCCACGGCAGCGAACACGGTCCCGGAAACAAGAAACAAGAAAGCGAGCAATGCATTTTTTACGGTCATGGCAAAGTGTCCTGATATCGCTGACAAGTACTCCCTCAAAGGCTGAAAGTCAGGCCCAAGAGATAGATATTGCGGGTGAATGTTTCGTCGTCTTCGGTCGAATTGTTATGGAAATGCTTGTAGCTGACATCGGCTGCGACCCAGCGGCGTATCTGCCAGGTCACACCTCCGCCCATGCCATTGGTTTTGTCTTCACGGGCAATGCCGCCCTGGTAGTCGCGGTATTCGTGGCGCACGTTGAGGTTAGTGCTGATGCGTGACGTCCATTCGTGGTCCCAGTCGAGCTGGGTACGGGTCAGATGGATGGCATACGCGCTGTCATCACCTTCATCGAACGCTTTGCGCGACTTCAGTGTGAACGTCGAGTAACTCAGAGGTTTCCAGGAGGCATCCACCTGCCAGGTCAGCGACTGATCGTCGTTCGCCGAGCCCTGGTCGAAGTTTTTGTTTTCCTCGCCGACGCGCAGGCTGCCACTGGTGTTGGCGGTGGCATCCCACTTGGCACCCACCAGCGCCACGGTATCAACGTTGTTGCGCGGGTTGCCGGCGGTCAGGTAGTCAAACTTGCTGTGCTTGACCTCGACCAGCGCCCGGGTTTTCTCCGTCAGCGCGTGGTAGAAGGTGCCGCGCAGGGCCGTGGTGTTGCGCTCTTGCTCGTCGTTGATGCCGCCTTCGTTCTGGAAGCGCAACTGCTGATAGTTGGCGTCCACGTCAATCTGGTTCAGGGCGTCGTCCAGGCCGTAGACGTAGCCCACGCCGGCTTCCTTGATGGTGTACTTGTCGTTTTCGGTGCGAACCGTCGAATCGACCGTCGACTGGAGTTTCTGGTAACCCAGGTTCCATTTCAGACGGTTGCGCGAGTCGAATTGCAGGACGTTGTCAAACGCCACACGGTGATCAGTGTGGTCGGCCTCGCGGGCGTCCCAGTAAGTTTGCTTGTCTCCCTCGTACACCAGGCGATAGCCGGCGCTTTCGGTTTCAGCCTGAAGGGTGAACTTCGGGTTGAAAGAGGTAATCCAGGACGACTCGGCCGTACTGTTCGGAAGCGTGCGGAAGTTATCGTCGTAACGATCGCTCAGCTTCAGGGACGGTGCGAAGTCAAACCCGAACACGTCCATGCTGGCAGGTTCCACCGGCGTGGGGGCGGCCAAGAGGTTGAACGACATCGAGCTCAGGACCGTCGCCGTCAGTACAGCCGATCTTTTCATGTTTCTCTTCCGTAGATTAAATCGACCAAGGGGGTACAGGGCGTGCACTTGGGTCATGAGCGCACATCAGCGGGCACCACGGCCCTTGCTTTGAACTTGTTCAACACGCCGGAGGCAGGTTTTTCGTACAGGTAGTACGTCATGATGCCGACGATAACGCTCAGGACCAGGCTCAGCGCAATGAACGCCAATTCACTGCCCAGGCTGTGACCGTTGTAGAAACGCTGGAATATCAGTCGGCACACCACCAACGTGAATACATGAGTGAGGTACAAACTGTAGGACGCGTCTCCGACAACGCGCAGGTAAACAAAATTCCGTACGGTTGCACGGATCTCCATGCAGCACAGTCCGTAAACGATCAGCGCGGCAGGTATTCCAAACGCTACGGCGCGCTGCGGCACCAGATCCGCGTAGTTGGCCAGCAGCATGACGGCCAGCGCCACCAGCGTCAGCACACAGGCCATCGGCCCGTTCAACAGCATCTGGCGTCTCACCAGAATGGCCACGCCGATGCCCATCAGAAATTCGAAGATAATCGGGTTGCTGTAGAACGTCAGCGCCGGGCCGACATCACCCGACAGGCGTCCGATCAGCGTCACTGCAACGAACACCGCGCCGATCAACCACAGGCGCAGGCGCTGCGGGAAAAACAGCACGCCCGCGAAAATCACATAGAAAAAGATCTCGTAGTTGAGCGTCCATCCCGGCACCAGCAGCGGGGTGATGAGCACGGCAGTGTCGGTCGAATCCAGATACGCGGGATTGAGCGCGGGGAAAAATGCCAGCGACGAGATGAAGTGCGTCATGCCGAGCACCGTGTGCTTGAGCAGCGACGGGGCCAGTAACGCAACGGCGCCGGCGACGATGGTCAGCATCCAGTACAGCGGCACGATGCGCATCAGCCGTTTGAGCATGAACGAGCCGGGCGACACGTCCTTGCCCGCCGTCGTGATCCACATCAGAAATCCGCTGAGGACGAAAAACAGGTCCACGCCTGCCTCGCCGACGACCGGCAGCAAGGGCGCTTCTGCGCTGAAATTCTTCAGCTGCATCACCGCATGAAAATACACCACCATCAGCGCAGCAATCCCCCGGAGATATTGGAGATAGATGAAACTGTGCGTGCCTGGGGGGGTTGAAGATTTCAAAACAAACACTCGCTTTCGCTTGAGGTGACTGGCGGCAAACACCGCACAAGGTAAAAGCCGCCAAAAGAGCTAAGGTTTAAAAACAACGCCAAGAATGAACAATCATGAAGACAATTGTCCTACAAGATCGGCGCACTAAAAAAGTGCAAACTTTGATTTTAAATATTCAAAGTGTCCACGTAATTGGCGTCATATATCCGTCTTAATACAGTTTGCCTTTCAACAGGCCTGGCTACCGCAGGGATTTATTGCATCCCGGCCGGTAAGACTGAACTTTGCAGAAAGCGTGCGCCTAAAAATTGACGCTTTCTGCGGGGTGCTTGGGCCGGGCGTGAGTCTATGCGACCGCGGCTGTTCCCTTCAAGCAATAGCTATGCCTGAAATATACAGCTTGAAACCCTTACAAACCGGGCTTTACACATTATTTACCGGTGGTCGGGTAAACCTTTGAGAATTGACCCGCCAGACGGTATAGAATTTTGACGGTTTGTCGGGTGTATTAGTGGCATATTGCCCGCTTATGGATAGAATGTCCTCCTTTTTTACGCATATTCTTTGTTTTCGAGCATTGATCCGAGGTCTCACTGGGGCTGTCTCGCCCACAGTTTGGTCACGGCAACCCACTGTGTAACGCCGTTGCTGGCCCATTTACTGTAAGGACGAGATGCATGAAAAGGTTTGCGGTGCTTGATAGCTTTCGAGGTTGTTGCGCGATCGCCGTCATGATCTACCACTCTCATGCCATGTTTACGTTTACGGAAACTCGCTTTTTTCGAAGTGCTGACTATTTCGTCGAGTTTTTCTTTATTCTCAGCGGCTTTGTTCTGACCCATACGTATACCCAGCGTTTGAAGTCGACAGGCCAGTTGCGGGACTTCATCGTCAGTCGTTTCTTCCGGCTATACCCTTTGCATGCGCTGATGCTCGTGGTGTTTATCGGGCTTGAAGCGTTGAAAATGGTCGCCGAGCGCCATGGCGTCTTTTTCGCCAATGCCAGCTTCACGGGTGCGCGCGCCCCGTCCGAGATCATCCCCAACCTGCTGCTGATCCAGTCCTGGTGGCCGGGCTTTAACGCGATGTCGTTCAACTTCCCCGCGTGGTCGATCAGCGTCGAGTTCTACCTCTACCTGCTGTTTGGCGCGACCACGCTCTGGCTCCCGGGCCGGACCCGCTGGGTGGCGCTGAGTATTCTTGCCCTGTCGCTGCTCGCCCTGATCACGCACAACACCGAGATCACGGTGTACAGCCTCAAAGGCTTGAGCGGTTTCTTCGCCGGGCAACTGGCCTACCTGATCTATCAGCGCCTGCAGGCGATGAAGATGAGCTATTGGCTGGCGACCCTGCTGGAAGTGAGCGCGCTGGCCGCCATCTACTGCGTGATGACCTACCTGGGAGGCAGTCGCGATCTGGTGCTGCTCCCGCTGTTCTGCCTGACGGTATTCATCTACGCCTTCGAGGCCGGTGCGCTTTCGGTGTGGTTGCGGCACGCAGTGTTCGAGCGGCTCGGGACGCTATCGTTTTCCATCTACATGATTCACGCGTCGGTGCTGTTCGTCATCCCGGTGGTGTTGAGCGTCTATGCCCAACGCTACGGCGTGAACCTGCTGACCGACCAGGTGGAAGTCGCCTCCGGCACCCTGTTCCGCTACATCGACACCGGCAGCGTGGCGCTCAATACCCTGCTGGTGGTGATTCCGATGTTCATCACCCTCGGGTTGGCCGAACTCAGCTACCGATTCGTCGAACTGCCCGGTATTGCCGTGGGCAAGCGGCTGGGTCGCTCCCGCCGTCAAGCCGCGGCCGTGGCCGACCCGATATTGCCGGAGTCGCGCTTGGGCAAGTGATACTTTGAGACATTGACGCTCCTGACCCTACAATGGCGCGTCACCCTCCAGGATCACCCGATGCTCAAATTCGACACGCCGCTGACGAAGATGAAAGCCATTGCCTCCGGATTATTGTTGCTGGCGGCGTTGCTGTACGTGGTGGCCCTGCTGCTGACGCCGACCCACCCGACCCTCGGCGGTTACCTGGGCGCGTTTTCCGAGGCCGCGATGGTGGGCGCGATCGCTGACTGGTTTGCGGTCACTGCGCTGTTCCGTCATCCCTTGGGTCTGCCCATCCCTCATACGGCGATCATTCCCCGCAACAAGGCGCGGATCGGCGCCAACCTCGGCGACTTCATCTGCACGCACTTCCTGTCCCGGGAACAGGTGCTGCACAAGGTCCAGGAATTCGACGCGGCCAAGCGCCTGGCCGACTGGTTGTCCCGGGAAGAAAACGCGACCGCGTTATCGGGGCTGGCGATCAAGCTGGCCAGCCATGGCGTGGGCGCGCTGCGCGATGAGCGGGTCCGTCATTTCGTGCGCGGCACGGCGGTGGACCGGCTGGGCCAGGTGGATCTGGCACGCATCAGCGGGCAATTGCTGGAAGTCTTCACCGACGACGGTCGCGCACAGGAAGTGCTCGATGAGCTGCTGGCGCACATCGATGTCTGGATGCAGGGCGATGAAACCCAGCAGCGCATCGCCAAGGTCATCTCCAGCGAGCTGGACGTGCTGCGCTTCAGCTTCTTCGGTAAAGAGCTGCCGCTGCACAATCTGGCGGGCAACTGGTCATCGCGAAAACTGGTGAAGCGCCTTTCCGAGGTGATCACCGAAGTGAACCAGGACCCTGATCACCCGCTGCGCAAGCACTTCGATGAGCAGTTGGTGAACCTGATTCACAAGCTCAAGGAAGAGCCGGCCTTTCGTTTGCGCGCCGATCAGCTCCGCGCGCAGCTGATCCAGCACCCGGCGCTTCACGCCTATCTCACCGGGTTGGTCGACGACGTCGTGAACTGGTTCGAAGCTGACATCGCCCAGGAACACTCCGAACTGCGCACACACCTGGGCAAAGGGACGCGCAAGCTGGG
This sequence comes from Xanthomonas sp. WHRI 1810A, assembly GCF_040202885.1. NCBI lineage: Bacteria > Pseudomonadati > Pseudomonadota > Gammaproteobacteria > Lysobacterales > Lysobacteraceae > Xanthomonas > Xanthomonas sp. WHRI 1810A. The sequence continues at coordinate 155,487 of NZ_JBEGED010000009.1, read as the reverse complement.
TGAGGCCTTGAGCGAAGACCTGCCGATGCAAGCCTGGATCAACGACCAGATCCTCGCGCTGGCCGGCCCCTTGGTGGAGCGGTACCGCTCAGAGATTGGACGCTACATCGCCGAACGCATCGAGGCCTGGAATGATGAAGAACTGGTGGAGCAGCTTGAGTCGCAGGTCGGCAAGGACCTTCAGTTCATCCGCATCAATGGGACGCTGGTGGGGGGGTTGGTGGGGGTGTTGATTCATTTGGCGACTGAGTTGGCGATGGGGTGGTGAGAATTGTGTCAGCACTGCTGACACTAATATCCTGGGATTTTAATTCAGACCGCTGCGGTTCTTTAGTCGCGGAGCCTTGCTTAATTTGCTGCGCACCAAGCGCCATTTCCATGAGGTTTATCGCGCCGAGGCAAAAGTCTCACCGCTGCTGAGACAATTACGGGGGGGGGGCGCATAACCTGAGTCTTAACCGCCAGTAAGTAATCGCGATACCAGCTGCGGCGCGTGATCTATTAGCGAACGGCGTCATTGGTTAATCCACAGGCCAGTAGATTCTCACCAGCGGCACAAGCGCGCGGCCTTCTAGGTCGAAGCTCTCGTAATGGCTGACAATCAAGTCAGCCAAGTCATCCAGGTCGACCAGAGTGAGCGGGAATGTGGACCGCTCGGCTTCATAACGCGCCTCGCGGGTGAAGCCTCCGGTGCTTATGAACAACCCGGAGTCGCCTTCTCGCAGAGCACCGATAAACCCACGAATAGCGGGAGCGCCCATCGCGCCGTTGCGGTGCTTTACTTCTGCCTTGATTCGCGGCTTCAAGAGCCCCAAACCGTCGGGCGAAGCAATCACGTCTACGCCCCTGTCTGGCCCCTTGGGCGATACTTTCGCTTTGTAGCCCATCGCACGAAGAATACTCGCGACTAATTCTTCCATTTGGTCCGGGAGCAGAGCAGCGATTTTGTCTTTGATCAGTTCATGGCTTTGGGCGACGGTTTCGTCTTTGAGCTGTTCCACTTCCAGGTCTGCGGTGTCGGTGTCATCGGTTAACAGGATGGGAGACTTGGCCTCCAGGATCGCAATGAGGGCGTCGATGATTTCCTGGCTAACAGAAAAGAGCGTCAGGGTGGAACCCAGTGAGTTCTTCGCCTTCTGAGGCAACTGATCGCGACTCACCTTGCCCAGCCACTGAACCTTGCGCAGGTTGGCATAGGCACCCACTGTGCCGGGCTGGTATAGATATTCACCCTTATCAACACCCACCAGGTATTCGCGTGTCTCGGGGTTGTAACTGACGATGTGATCACCGGCGCGGATCTGATCCCGGAATTTGAGGATCATCGCGATCGCGTTGGCTATGGCGGCGGGCTTATCGTTGCCATAAACCTCCACGTATTTTCTTCGCAGACTGGCGTGGTCCGGGTACTGAGCAAGATTGCCCAACTCCGACCAGCCAATGGCGGCGTAGCCTTTCAAGAATTCTTCAATGTAAATCCCGCCGCGTCCGGCCCGGACCATCCATGTGTTCTTCATTTGCCGCATCCTGCCTTGTGGTGCATGAGAGTTGTGAGCTGCCTGACTCTAAAAGGCCATCAGCCGATTTTCAAGGGTTACCTCGTGCACTCCTGCAGGCGAGCTTTGCCACCCGCCATCTGCGGCCTGTCAGTTTCATGTCGCCGCTAAAAAATGGCTTTCAAAAAGGCATTAAAAAGCCGGCTTGTGGGCGGCGTTGTTAGTGATTTTTAGGTTGTTTTTGCTGGGTGAAAGTGATGCTAAAGCTTTTGTCCCCCCATTTGTCCCCCCATTAACGTATCGAGTGAGTTTCACCTTAATGCTTTGATAGGGACGCATGCGCTGGGCAACACTTCAATCTGTTGATAGCTTATGGTTATCGATTTTTGATTTCTAATAGATCTCAAGGTTCTCAATCTCGTTCGGCATAGTGAAGACCATAGGGTGCGAACGAGCGGGGTCAAGAAAAAGCGCTGAACATCTTCTGTGTCTGTGTATTTATACAGTACTATGGCTACCTTATCAGACTGGTGACTCCATCCAGTCTGGGATAGTATTGGTGCCTATGATCATATTACGCCCTAACCAACGACCCCAATTCTCGGGTCACGAGACCTTCCCCCTTCGTCAGCTTTGGCTACGCAAGGCTTATGATGCTGTTGCCTATTATAGGAATCTAGGGCTTACCGCGCCCAAGACCGTATTTTCGGAGGATTCCGCCATCGCTCGGTTCGGGGTGGGGAAAAATATGGTCACGTCTATAAGGTTTTGGGCTACAGCCTGTCACATCATCGAGGAGTCAGATGGTGGATTCGTGCCAACTGAATTGGCAGACATGCTGTTTGATCCAGAAACCGGGCTTGACCCATTTGCTGAGCAACCTGCAACCACTTGGCTCATGCATTGGTTTCTCGCAAGTAGCCCGGAGAAGACCACGACATGGTATTTCATCTATAACCATGTAGTTCAGCAGGTATTTAAGCGAGAGAGCATTGTCGATGCCTTGTCGGGAATGATTTCCGAACACAATCTACGTATTTCACTTGCAACTCTTAAAAGAGATGTCGAGTGTTGTATTAGAAGCTATGTCCCAAAGCTTGGGGGCGATTCTCCTGAGGAAATAAGTGAGCCTCTTCTTGGTGAATTGGGTTTGATTCAGCAAAACACCAAAGATAGTTTCGAATTTCGGCGTGGCGCCAAACGATCATTACCTGATGGGGTATTTGCGTATGCCCTACTTGATTATTGGGAGAATTTGGGTCAGTCCGGTTCAGTTATGGCCTTTGATCGCGTGGCTCACGACTATGGTTCTCCTGGAAGGGTTTTCAAACTGGATGAGCATGCCGTAGCTGATCGCCTGATGGGGCTTGAACAGCTAAGTAAAGGCCAGCTTCTGTGGACGGAACAAGCTGGTATCCGGCAAGTTACTCGACAGGGGAATGCCTTGAACGATATTAAAAAAGCAAAGAGCACATTTTTGAAGGCCGCCTATGCCAAAGCTTAAGCAGAATGCAGAGCCGAACGTCAATAAGCTTTCGGATGTAGTTCATATTTCTCGGCAATTTCTTCGTTCTGTTAGGCTTGATGCCGATCTAGGTCGCGATGACGCATTGTCTGGGTATGTATGCCAAGGGACTGCGCGTGCATTGCTGGAAAATATGGCTCGCCAAATTACTGAAACAAAGCAAAGAGCATTTACGTGGACAGGTCCGTATGGAGGAGGTAAGTCTTCCCTCGCTCTAATGCTTTGTTCCTTGGTAGGCTCAAACCAGCTAGTTAGGGCAAAAGCGAAAAGCATCTTAGATCTTCCTACCGATAACGTTGTTTACAGAGCTTTTGACGCCCGTGAAGACGGTTGGGTGGTTGTGCCTATCGTAGGCAAGAGAGCTAGTATTGTGAGCGAACTTTCAAATGCCTTGGCGAAGGCCAAGGGAGAGGCGCCACCTAAGAAAAAAGCTATTGATGTGGTAGGTGAGATTGTCTCTACAGCAGAACTCCATCCTCAAGGAGTTCTTTTAGTAATTGATGAGTTGGGTAAGTTGCTAGAAGCGGCGGCCCAAGATGGCGATGATATTTACATATTTCAGGAGCTTGCCGAGGCTGCGAGCCGCAGTAACGGAAAGTTGATAATTGTAGGTATTTTGCATCAGGCTTTTGATGCATATGCTTCCAGGTTGGGCAGGCAGTCGCAAGATGATTGGGCTAAGGTTCAAGGTCGATTTGTTGATATTCCGTTAGTTTCGGCTACGGATGAAGTCGTTGAACTTATCGGCAAAGCTATCGAGGTGTCGACGGTTGAACATTTGGTTGATGCTCGCGCTCAGTCGGATGTCATCGCTAAGTCCATAAAAGCCAGGAGGCCAAGTACTCCACTTGGAATGGGCGCAGGACTGGTAAAATGCTGGCCACTTCATCCGATTACCGCTGCACTTCTGGGGCCGATATCAAAACGACGTTTTGGCCAAAATGAGAGAAGCACTTTTGGTTTTTTAGCTTCTCGTGAACCGCTTGGCTTTCTTGAGTTTTTAGAAGGAACCAATTGCTCTGAGCATTTAACATACGGGCCAGCGCGCTATTGGGATTATTTAAAGGCCAACCTCGAGCCAGCTATAATTGCTTCTACCGATGGTCATCGATGGGCCGTTGCTTGTGATGCAGTTGAGCGAGCAGAGGCTAAGGGCGATAGCCTGCATGTTGAGTTGACAAAGGTTGTTGCTCTGATTGAGATGTTTAGAAATGGTTCAGGAATCGTGCCGGAAGAGAAAGTGCTTTCGGTTTCAATTCCTGGAGTTTCCTCTGTTGATATACATAAAACGCTAATAAATCTAGTTAATTGGAAGATTTTGATTGAGCGTAAGCACCTAGGCGCTTATGGAGTTTATGCTGGAAGTGATTTTGATATTGAGGCTGCAGTTAATCAAGCTAGATATGAAATAGGTACATATGCGCTTTCCCAAGTTTCAGCTTTAAGTGATCTTCAGCCAGTATTGGCGAAAAGACTCTATCAAGAAACTGGAACAATGCGATGGTTTAGTCGGCAGATAATCCGTTTGTCTGAGGCGGGTGAGTATCTGAAGAAGCTGAAGCCAGAAAGAAGTAGTGTTGGCGCATTTCTTCTTTGTTTGCCTGAAGTCGGGCAGTCGGCAAATGCTGCTGACTCACAAGCCAAGAAACTAAGCTCGGAAAATATCGAGCGTGCACTACTTTTTGGTGTGCCGGCTAACGCAGAAAAAATCGCTGATTTAAGTCTTGAATTGGCTGCCTCGGAAAGAGTAATGCGTACTAGGCCGGAGCTTGAAGGTGACTCTGTCGCGAAGCGGGAGTTGAACGGGCGAGTAGCAGCAATTAGATCCTCGCTTGAGGAAGAGTTGACTGATGCCTTTAGTCTATCGAGATGGTATTACAAAGGTGTCGTTCAGGTGAGAGCTAGAACTGCATCTCTTTCAGTAATAGCCTCGGGGATTGCCAAGGATATATATTATAAAGCTCCTAGGATACTTAGCGAGTTAATAAATAGAGAAGAGCTATCTAGCAATTCAAGTAAGGCCCGAAAAGACCTGCTGTATCGGATGATAGCTTATACTTTTGAACCCGAGTTAGGTTATCAGAGTCATCCTGCTGATGCTGGTCTCTATTATACCGTTCTTCACAGCACGGGACTGCACGCTGAAAGAGGAGAGGGTTGGGCTTTTGGTGAGCCACTAGAAGGGTACAAGTACAATGACATGAGCTCTTTATGGTGGGATACAGAGAGCTACCTGTTGCAACCCAAGAGCACGGTGTCGCTAGCTGACTTATATGAATTCTGGGCTGCTCCGCCTTATGGCATTCGCTCGGGCTTGATGCCGGTCTTGGCCTTAGCCTTTTTTCTATCAAATCGTTCCGCGCTGGCAATGTATATTGACGGTGGCTTTACTCCGGATATCACAGAGGCCGCAATAGATGAATGGCTTCAAGACCCAAAAAGGGTTAAATTTCAATTTGTTGAAGCTTCTAAGGATAAAGTAAAGCTTGTGTCGGCAATTGCTGAGACTGTTTCAATATTTTCTCAGAATGGAGCTGATGTTGAACCTTTGGATGCTGCCCGTGGCTTAGTAAGTATGGTGGTTGGTTTGCCTGCTTGGACTAGGCGCACATCCACGGTCTCCCAGATGGCTCAAGATGTTAGGGCTATGCTTCTAAAAGCTAATGATCCTCACAAAGTGATATTTGCCGACTTGCCAACAGTGCTTGGTGCTCTTGATTCAGATGATCTTATTGCTAAATTGAAACTAGTAACTGATGAGCTGTTTTCGGCCTATCCTGCGATGTTGGCTCGGGTTAAGGAAAAGCTTTTCGCGGCATTGGATCATACTGGGCGAGACGTTGAGGCATTACAAAAGCGGGCTGCTGGGGTTAAGGGTATTACCGGAGATTTTTTGCTGGATGCTTTCGCCACAAGATTAGAAACTTATGTGGATGATACTGAAAGCATTGAAAAAATAATTAGCCTCGCAACTAGTAAGCCGCCTGCTCAATGGGTGGATCGTGATATTGACGCTGCTTTGTCGCAAATTGGCTCATGGTCAATAGAAATTAGAAAAGAGGAAGCCATGGCTCCTCTCCACGGCCGGCCAGCATCCCGTAGGGTCATTGGCGTGGTTTTTGGTGCGAAGCATGGTCAGGATGCGACAGGTTCTATTGATATCGCCGAAAGCGATGTTGTAGCTGTTGATGAAGTAGTAAAGCGTTTGCTCGCGATGACCCAAAGCGAGAGTCGAGAAATCGTTATTGCCGCACTGGCTGAAGCGGGAGCTCTCCTTATGAGTCAGCGAGTTCAGGAGAACTCAAAATGACTGAGCATCATGTTTTAGGGTTGTCTGGCGGTAAGGATAGTGCTGCACTAGCTGTATACATGAGTCAGCATTATCCCGATCTAAATATTAAGTATTTCTTTACGGATACGGGAAAAGAACTTCCTGAGGTGTACGAGTTTTTAGGGCGCTTGGAGGGGTTTCTTGGTAAGCCAATCGAGCGTCTTAATCCACATAGGGATTTTGATTTTTGGCTTCGTCAATACAATAATTTTTTACCATCGGCCAACACTCGGTGGTGTACAAGAAAGCTGAAATTAGATCCTTTTAAACAGTGGATTCATCCCTGGTTAAAGGCGGGAGACAGAGTCTACAGCTACGTAGCAATCCGCGCCGACGAGGAACACCGTGAAGGTATGATTGCGAGGGAAGACAATCTCGTGGTCAAGCTACCATTCAGAGAAGGTGGCGTAGATAAGCCAGGAGTAATTGATATTTTGGAAGCGTCAGGTTTGGGCTTACCAAAGTATTATGATTGGCGATCTAGGAGCGGATGTACCTTTTGTTTTTTTCAGCAAAAAATTGAATGGGTGAATCTTAAGCAGAATCATCCAGATCGCTTTGAAGAAGCAAAAGAATATGAAAAAAACGCTGTCGATAGTGGCTCACCCTTTACCTGGAGTCAGGGTGAATCATTAAATGATTTAGAGAAGCCAGAGCGTGTGGCACAAATAAAACAGGATTTTGCAGTTCGAAAAGCGCGAGATTTAGCACGAAGAAAGCCTAACCCATTGCGAGTCGCGGATGGGGAGCCTACAGATATAGATGATTTGTATTTCTTAGATGAAGGCGGTGGTGCCTGTCTAGTTTGCCATAAATAACCTATTAGGAGTGTTTTAAATGCCAATGGAAGCAAAGGATATTTTTGAGGCAAATTCAAAGACAGTTCGCGAGCTGTTGAGTGAGCGTGGCTTAGGTTTGTATGTGCCTCCGTATCAGCGTCCTTATGGTTGGGACGCCGATAAAGTGAGTAAGTTGGTTGAGGATACACTTCATGGTTACGCTATGCTGGTCGGGAGTGATGAAAGCTTTACTTTTCTCGGTACGGTTATCACGATACACGATATAAATTACACAACAGTCCAGCCTATAGTTCGCCAAGATGTGCCGGGTAAACTGCTGACAGTTATAGATGGGCAGCAGCGTTTAACTACCTTATTATTAGTTTGTTTGGCTCTGCACAACAACATTGGTCTGGCCCATAGCAAACTTTTAAAGTCTAATAAGTCCCTGGCGCCCAGTGAGTGGCCTGCCGCACTCTTGTGGTTAGACGGTCAGGCTCGCAGAGTAATGGAGGAGCTAGCGGCAACTTTTCATGAGCGGCAAGCGTTCGGAGACTCACCTCTTTATCCTCGAATGATTAGGTCGTTTGATGATCAGTGGTCGCGAAGTGCTCATCTTGCAAAATACGAGTCCCCCATCGCCAATCTGATTGCCAAATATATAGCTACCTTGGGTGGTGATAAAGTACTTGAGTTCAAACCTCAGAAAAGAGAAAGTCGCATCGAAGGCGAGGACGCATTAGTTGAACGATATATTCAGCTGTCGAAGATTTTCAAGCCTATAGCTACGGGTGGTGTAAGAAGAGAAGAGCTCGAAGAGTTGCCAACGACTAAAGAGGTTCTTGCAGCAAAACCTCTTCAGCAGGCATTGCTTAATCATGAATTTCCGCAGGAAGTAATTGATGAGTTGGAATCTGCCGAGGTTTCTCAAGAATATACTGGTCTTTTGCATCTGATACTTTTAGCAGGTTACTTGCTTAATAGAGTTGCCGTGACTGTGGTGAGAGGTAAGAATGAGGATTATGCCTTTACAGTCTTTGAGTCTCTGAATACCACGGGAGAGCCACTCACGGCCTATGAAACATTTAAGCCTCGGGTTGTAAGTGCTGAGACGTTGGCTAAGTTTGAGCAGTCTGAATCTCGACGTTGTTTGAACGTTGTATCTGATTATCTATCTGGTTTTAAAGTTGGTGATAGGCTACAAGCTGCAACTTCGGATTTATTAATTTATTTTGCCGCAGCAGAAACTGGTAAGAAGCTTTCAAAGCGTTTGGCGGATCAGCGGCGATATTTAAAGGAAGAATTTGAAAGGTATGAGTCTGATAAAGAGAAAAGGGTACAGTTTGTAGCACACTTGCGAGATGTAGCCACTTTTATTCAGCACTCATGGGAGTTCAATGATAAAACTCCTTCTTTAGCAAATCTCCCTGTTGATGCTACTACAGATTTTGTAAAGCTGTGCCTTAGCTATTTTCGAGAGTTGAAGCATACTGTCGTCCTCGCTCCTCTTGTAAGATTTTATTCGGTTGCCATCTCTGCTTCAGATAATGAAAGAGCTCAGAAGATATCTGATTTTGAAGAGGCTATTAAGGCCATGGCGGCTTTTTCTGTTCTGTGGCGAGCGTCCCACCGGGGTACTGCGAACATAGACCAGGAGTATCGAGAGGTCTTAACATCTGTAAGCTCGCTAACGGGGCTCCCGCCACTTGCACGGAAGAACCGCTCAGGAAACACAGATTCGCCTGAGCCGATTGTTGATGTTGCAAAATTAAAGCAAGAGCTACGTGCACGCTTAACTCATCCTAATCATGGCGGAATGGTTGATCGAGAGAGATTTGTTAGCGATGCATCTCAAATTCCCGCGTATCAGAACAGTCGGGCCACTGCAAGATTTATTCTCCTGGCAGCTTATCACGACGCTATAGCTGATCCAGCAGGAAATGGGCTGATAGTTTTGGGTAAACAGTTTTCGTCGCCCTGCCTCACTTATGAAGGCTATATAAACGACCGTCATTTGTCTCTCGAACACGTCTCCCCGCAAACGTCTGCGGAAGGCTGGGATAAAAATAATTACGTGAATAGAGAGGCTGTTCATCGGATTGGTAATCTGGTGCTTGTTCAGTCTGATGCCAACAGTTCATTAGGCAATCGACCGTGGAGTGAAAAGCGAGTTCTCTACAAAGCTTTAGGGGCTCCATCTCACCAAGAAGCAGAGTCTATACTGGCTGCTGCTTCCGATGCGGGGATTAGTCTTCCCGACTCAACTCAGCAACTTGCTCAGATGTCATCACATATGCCGCATTTAACGGCACTTGGAGCATATTCGCAAGAATGGAGCGTAGAGTTTATAGACGAAAGATCAAGAAGACTACTCGGTCTGGCGTGGGATCGCTTAATGCCGTGGCTGCATTAAGAGGTCGATACTGGTTGTGATAAAAAAACAGGCACGGATACCCGTGCCTGTTTTTAATGAATTCCGACCGGCCTATCATGCTTGTCATAGCAAATCGGATGCTCGCAGTAGCCACCGGCGTTTAATACCTCCATTTCGTAGATCTCAGGTAGGTACTGTTTAAGATCTGCCTTGGGCACCTTTTGATCATTTATCGTACATTCATCGTCAGCCCGAGGGTTACACCAGGCTTTTGCGACAACTACATTTTTGGTGGGTTTGGTGAGCTGCTGATCGGAAGATTCTGGGGTGTCATCAACTGTGGCGTCACCGAGCGCCTGCGTATCTAGGTCGTATTTGTCGATCATGTCTTTTACGGTGCTCTGGTTTATACCTCGGTCCAGCAAAAAATCTTGGAGAATTGTTTTCGCTTCCGAGTAAGTAACTGTTCTTTCATTCTTGTCAGGGCCGCCGCTTAATAGGTATGCAATTGGGTAGCCGTCTTTGCTTTCGTAGATGTAATAATAGATAGAGAGGCTAAAGTTGATATCTTGGTTATAGATGCCATAGATCCCAGACTCGTTTGCGACGAAACACTTCCCTCTTCTGCAATTGCCGCTAAGCTGGTTGCTAAATGTAACGTTTCGCTCTTGTTGTGCATTCCATTGAGTAATGTTTCTTGGTAGCGTAAACCAAGTGCATCGATAAAAATCCGCTCCGTACTGATTCTTGGCCTTAGCGCAAGGTATAGCGTAGGGTAGGCCTTCCATGCTCATTTCGTTGGGCAGGTTCGGGGAATACATGCTTCCGTAATCTACTTGTGCACTTGCTGTAGTCCATTTAAAAAATATCGATATAGCAATTAATACTTTTCGTAGATGGCTTGTCATAGCCGTTTCCTTTTGAAGGTCGGGTATTTACGTAGATGATTGTTCGGGCAGGGTTCGATGAAGTGAGACGGACTACTTCTTGTAGCGGACAATCAGCTTCTTGTTAATGTAGTCCTTGAGGATCTCGTAATCAGGGTTGTAAGTCGACAGAGCATGGCCTACGCAAGCTGCCGTGCCGATTACGCCAGCGGCTATCGTCACAGGGGCAGACAATATGCCTAGTACCGCACCAAACGCACCACCTTGAGCTAAGGCGCTTTTGGTATCGCTTTTTACTCGGCATTTCATTCCCAGACTTTCAATTTTAGTCTCGACCATCTTGATGCCTGCCTTGAAATTACCCCTAAGGCCAATGACCTCAAAAGTGGCCTGGGACCTTACAAGGCCCTCGACAGCCGCTTCATCCAGACCGCTTACGACATTCATATTTAGAGCTCCCTGCGGGTAGAAAGAGGTACTAGAAGGTCGGCAATCAACCTTTAGGGTTGAGTCTCGGTTTTATAGGTCCTTCATGTCAATAGGTTGATGCCCAACCATCCAGGTCGGACTGGAGGGTGGCATGACGACAACCGAATCAAAGCAGCTGAGGACGCGTGTGGGGCAGGCGATTGCGCGCCAGCGAATTCATTGTGAGTTGAAGCAGGAGCAAGTAGCCGAGGCGCTTGGGATTGGCGTTGAGGCGGTCTCCCGAATCGAACGTGGAGTCGTAATGCCGAATATTGAACGTTTGGTCGAGCTCTCGGACGTGTTCGGTTGTGAAGCGGCTGATCTACTGACTGAAGGGAGCTCGCGACCTGAGGACCAGGCACGGCGTGTTTACGGCTTGCTCGCGAGGATTGGAGAGCAGGATCGTGAGCTTGTTGTGGGCATTATCGAGCAGCTAGTAGGACGGCTCAGCGGCAGGTAGTCATAAGCTTCCTGGTAACGCTAAGGTCTCAGTGGCTCTGTTTGGTGCTGATCTGATCAGGCGTAGCGCTGTGTGAGCGTTCTGGGGATCACTCAACGGATTGGCTTTCATGAAATAAAGACACCCGGTCAGCTTTATAGCTGGCCGGGCGCTATGCACTTGAGGCTTTAATGTCACGCAGCAAGCTGAATGGCCTGATCTAGGGCGCGTTGTTTTATCTGCGCGCCTTGGCCAAACCATGCAGAGTCCATTCGGTATTCGGTGCTGCGTGCTCGACGCTCGTGATCGACAAACTCCGTGACTGCATTGAGTAGGCCCCATGCAGTACCTCGCGCAGATGCGAGCTGGCTGCCTCGACCACGGCCCTCGTAAAGTTCCTGTACCTTACGCAGCGCTCGTTCGTTGGGCAGTTGCCCTGGGAGGTTGTCGCTTGGTGACGTGTCGCACAGCACGCTCATGAAGTAGCCCAGAGCTTCATGCCACTGAACTTTGCGTTCAGCGAGATGGCGCATGCGGTACATGAATTCGTCCCAGCCTGATACTGCTATGCCGAGCTGCTTTTTCACTGTATCGGGGTCAAAGCGGGTGTTGTGAGGCACTTTGATTGCGTGCGTATTGCCATCCAGCGCGATGGCCAGCGTGTTATTGCATACTACGCGAACGGTGGTCGGCGTTGCTGTGGTCGCCAGTGTACCGTCACAGGAAGTGGCCAGAAGCAAGTAGCCGTTGACCCGATCATTGTCCTGTAGTGCTGTACCCTGACCGGTACGTGCTAGTGCCCAAAACTTGCGACCACCCTTCAATACGCCAGCGGTTTCCAGCTCGTAGCCGGAGACCTCGGTGAGATCACGGTAAAACTCCAGAACATCCCTAGGTTGTACCGTGTGATAACGCTGCGAGACGACTGACAGAGGCGCTTTTGTGTCGGAGCGATATAGCACCTTTTGTTCTGGGAAGCTGTGGATGGCGCTCAGGTGGCCGATAGCATCTGATTTGAAATGAACTGCGCTTTCTTGGATCTGCCAGTCCATTCCGGCTTCGCGTTGCCAGACTTCGATTGGTTGCTTTGGGGAGAGCTGATTACCCAAGCCATGCCACGGGGTGGCGCCAGCGTAGGCCATTGTTTCTATGAGATGAGCCATGGTTCAAATTCCTAAAGGCGTGAGGCGGCATAAAGTGCTGCGCTCTGCGCAGCATCAACGGGTGTGTTTGTTAGCGGAGTGGGCGGGGCGAAGAGGTTGGGAGGTTGAAGCGGTGCCCGCAGATCAGGCAGAGGTTATTTGCCAAAACGTGACGATCCAGTTTTTCACCTAGCTGGGCGCCTAGCGCACATCCACCTACGCCACCCACCAGGCCACCCAGGATTACGCCCGAGAAAGCGCCTAACGCCAACCCCAGCGGTCCTAGGGTTGAGCCCATGGCGGCGCCGAATTGGCCACCAGCTAAAGCGGCGCTGGCTCCTCGTGCTATGCCGCCAACTGCCCCGGCGGTTGCGCCGATTTTCATTGCGGTTTTAAGTGATGCGATTTTGGTTGAATTGCATGCTGGGCATTGCGATGACATCGGTAAGCTCCTAGTGGGATTTGTCAAAGCAATGATGTGAGTTTCTAAAAGTTTCGAATCGAAGATTGTTATTTCCTTGGCATTGCCATAAAGCATGTTTTTTAGATTGAAACGGCTTATGGTCGCTTTTTTTTGATATGACCTGGCATGGTTTAAATGTTGGTTCTCTAAGCAAAAGGAACCAACATTCCTCTAACGGGAACCAACTTTTCAAGGCGCCGCGCGTGCGCACACAGGCGCGTGATACGCTACTAATTAATCCTTGTCTATACCATGTCGAGATATATTTCGTGGGTTAAAAACGCTCGAAGTTTAACGGTGAAGTCGAGCAGCTGCCGCTTTCTTGCTGGTGTCCCCATGTGGATATTGCTTGCTGGGTTGAGCGTGACGAACCCGAAGTGATTCCGTCATGCTAGTAGCCTCCCCAAAACCAGCGTTTGCAGGGAATTTTTTACCAGAAGTAAACGTAATGACTGTGGGCTTGAGAGAACGTACGTTACGTCACAAGACGAAGTTACGAGGTATCGGATATGCAGGAATATTCTAGTATGGGCGTAAAAGTCCTCCGGATGAAGCAATTGTGCGCCTGCTTGGGCCTCTCTCGCTCTACTATCTACGACCGTATTAATCCTGAGTCGAAGCGTTACGACGAGACATTCCCTAAACCATTCAAAATGGGAGGGAGCGCTGTGGGGTGGTTGGAAGCGGATGTGCAAAAATGGTTAAGTGACTGGTTGAGCAAATAGCTGAGGTTGGAGAGCTAGCGGGGATCTAACTTATATTATCAGCTTGTCTAGATTGCCCGTGTTTCCTTAGGTGTCGCGACATTGTTGCCCGTAAATTACGCTGTTTTGGCGATGCTTGAGTATTGGTATCTATGTTATTAAGGAAGTGTTTGTAAGGCTTAAATATGATTGCTTATGCCTAAGAGATGGTTGAATGGCAGGTGCTCTTAAGTCTGTTAGAGTGGGTGATAGTTATGGAGTTTGATGTGGATCTGAGCCTTGAGCAGATGCTTGAATATGAGGCTTTCATTTATGCTGAAAACGATGGTGTACCGGTGCACATCGTCACTGATCACGGGGAGCATAGCGCTGATCTAAGACGTATCGTTAATGTGATTGAGTCTGTGGTGAGGTATGGAAAGCCGTTATTCCTGCCGCGCCTCTCAACGGTGAAGAAAAGCGCACGGTGTGCTGCGTTGGAAGCGGCAGTGCTGAGCGTGACTGGAATAGATCCAGGCCTTGTGAAGAGCGTATTCCCACATCATCAGTTTAATCCGGTGGTGAATGCTTTTTTTAAAGTAGAAAAGGGAGTTGTTGAACAGCTCAGTACGCGCTGCTATGTTGATTTATCCAAAGATGACAACGCCATCCTGCATGAGTTTGTTGAGAATCTAATCGCTGAAGTAAAGGGCGAATCCGTTCAAATGAAATTGAATGGTTTCAAGCGTTCGGCTAACAAGGCTTATAAAGGGCTGCGAGATCTTATCGACGCTCTTTATGTTCGGTACTCAAGGCTGTTGGTCGTTCGTCTGGATCTGGGGTATAGAAATAAATATTGCGCTCCTGCGGGATTGCTTAGCGTTGGTTACGAGGAGGCTAAAAAGCATAGAGAGGACTTGCTAAAATATTTTAGGCTGAAGATGTCCCCTGCTATCGTGGGCTATGCTTGGAAGCTTGAGTATGGGCTGGATAAAACCTATCATTATCATTTTTTGCTGTTTTTTGATGGTGCTAAGAGTCATCAAGATATAGTCATCGCTAAGGCTGTAGGGGATCATTGGTCTAACTGTATCACTGATGGGAAAGGAATTTACTATAATTGTAATGCCAACAAGGCTGAGTATAAGGCGCGTGGCATTCTAGGTATTGGAATGATCGGTCACGATGAATTGGACTTGAGGAATGGCTTAACCACTGCAGCGGCATATCTTACTAAGGTCGATTTATTTGTGCGAATGGTGATCTCGGAGGGGGGGCGATGTTTCGGTAAAAGCGGAAAGCCCAAACCTAAGAAGGTCTCAGGCGGGCGCCCGCGTCGAAATTCACCAAAGTGTCGCGTTCAGTCTGAGTCCTTAACGTAGGTGCCTAGGAAGGCGTCTCTCACGACAGAGCCGTCTTCTTTCATCCAGTCTGTAATCAGATTGCCTAGTCGCGATTTTGTTAATTTCATTTCAAGCTTTTTGTTAAGGCTGATTACTTCCTCTAGAATAGAGTTTGCTGCATCTCGTTCGGTTTTCCAGCCGTCTACAGGTCTGCTTCCGGAGATGAGATTAGCAACCTGAAGTTTCTTCCATTGGCTTTTCTCTGAGCGACCTCTGGCTGCTGCTACCACTCTAGGCTCCTCTCTACCGTCCGTTAGGCCAATGAAATAGCTACTTTTGCACAAAAATTTCCACGCATCAGCTAAGTTTTCCGCGTCTCGCTGCTTTACTGCAAGATACCAATATGTCAAGGCAGTAAGGCAGCTCTGCTGGCGTATAGGGAGTCGTTTGACTTCATCTGTGAACAAACCTGTAGGAGTGCCGAAATCAACGATCACGCACTTGTTAACCTTGTCCTGTAGGTCGTGCACGATTGTATTTGGAAAGTCTCCGAAATGAACTGCAATCATACCGGCTATTGTTTCTTCTATCTCGGTTATCTCGATAGTTAACTGATTGCTCATTTTTGTGTCTCATCAGATTTTGTGTATTCAAGTAGGGGGGGTCTAACCGCCTCCTTTCTCGTCTGAATTACGAACCCTGCCCACTCACTCATTAACAAGCGGCGCTTGTCCAAATAATCCGAACGGGAATATGCCCCCTCAGTCTGGTCTCGCTCATCATGTGCGAGGGCCATTTCACAAACTTCACGTGCGTAATGCGTACACTCGCCTGCCCAATCCCGAAAGGATGATCTGAATCCGTGTCGGGTGACGTGTTCGTACTCCATACCGTGCAAAAGCGTGCGTATCGCATTTGCATGCGTAACCCCTGTCTTACCTTGTCCTGGGAACAGATACGGGCTGCCTGTCACTCTCGGAATGCTACGAACCAGGTCTAAAACTCCCTTCGCTAACGGAATGGTGAAAGCGACCCTCATTTTCATCCGCTCGGCTGGCAGACACCATATTGCTGCATCTAGATCAAGTTCATCCCATCGGGCAAATCTAACCATGTGTGCGCGCGCACTGGTCAGGATAAGCAGTTGAGCAGCCTTAGATGGTGCGGTGTCAATTCCTCTGAGCTTCGTCATGAGTAATGGGACGTCCCGCCAATGAAGCGCCTCAAAATGCTCACGCTTGCGTGCTTTCTTCTTCTCGGCCCGGCTCAAGAGATTTTCAAGATGTCCACGCCATCGAGCAGGGTTTTCGCCCGTTCTCAGTCCCCGAGATTTAGCGGCATCTAAGACTTGCTCGATCTGCCCACGGACTTCATCAGCGGTTCGGGTCTTGATTCCCCAGATGGGTTGCAGCACCTTGAGAATTTGAGCTGTGTCGATGTGTTCAGTTGCGAGTTTGCCGATATGACCAAACGCATACAGCTCCAGCTTACGAAGCCAGCCCTTGCGCCATTTATCAGACCATGCGGCACCGTGAGCATCGCGATACTCAGTCGCAAGCATCTCAAATGTGAGTTTTTTTGCTTCGCTGGCGCGCTGTGCTTCGCGTTGCGTTGCGCGCTCAATGTCGCGAGCTGCGAGCGGATCGATGCCATCGCTTAGTTGGGTGCGTTTAGCACTGGCATCGAGCCTGGCTTTCTTGAGGCTGACTTCGGGGAATGCGCCGAGCCCCATTTCCCGTCGACGACCTGCCAGTTGGAAACGCAGTAGCCACGATTTTCGTCCTGTTGCTTTCACAACAAGGCGCAATCCGTCGCCGTCTTCGTAGGTGCCAGGTTCGGTCAGGTTTTCGACCTGTTTCGGATTAAGCTTACCCATGTTCTTCTCCTGTAGACGCCCGCTGTCCCCCCACCTGTCCCCCCACGTAATTGTCGGATGAAGTCGAATCTGATCGAGCAGCATCGGACAAAGGAATAGCGGAAACCCCCCGCGTAGCTAAGCTATCAGGAGATCTAAAAGACAAGGTAGGATTATTTCGGACAATTAAAAAGCCGGCTTGTGGCCGGCTTCTCGTGGGCAAGTTTGGTTAGTTTTTGGCTAGCCGCACCTGCCTGCAAAAGTGCGCTGCAGGAGAGCGCGTGTGAGTTAACCGAGGCGGGCGCGGGGCCGGTGCCTGGTTTGTCATCCCGTCGCGGGTAGCGGTGGGGTGATGAAACGAAGGCGCACAGGATACTGATGTCGACCTGGAATTCCCAGCGTGGATTTTTCCCGTAAGCCCTATGCCATTCCGGGTCACAGCACGGTCGCCGGATGTCGACGGTTGTTGAGGGTGGACCACCAGAATATCCAGCCCAGCACCTGGAGGTGTTGGTCCTGGATTTGCTCGGCGGTGAAGAGTTCGTCGGGGTATTCGGCGGCGTTGTGGCTGCGCAGTCGCAAGCCGCCGCCCGGGAGGCGGTAGAGGTATTTCACGCGCAGCATGCCGTCGTGTTCGAGGGCGTAGATTTCGCCGTCGATGATGTGGGTTTTGCCTCGGTCGACGCCGAGCAGGGAGCCGTCCTGAATCTTGTCGGCCATGCTGCTGCCGACCATGGCGATGCAGATGGCGTTGTGCAATTCGACGTCCATGGCGTCGAGCACGCGGCGGGACAGGCGAATCTTGTGGTTGGGCATTTCCCGCACGGCGGTTCGACGAGCGTTTTGGTTGTGCTGCTCGTTGTAGACCGGGAGGTCAAGTTGATCCCGCGCGCTGCTGCGCTCGCCGCGTGGTCGCTCGGCGTGCTGGATTCTGGCGCGGGCTTCTTCGGGGTGTTTGGGGCCTTCGCCGGTTCGCAGCCAGCGAACGTTGACGCTGAGCAGTTCGGCCACTTCTTCCATGCGGGCCAGGGGAACGCCGCGTTTGAACCAGTTGTTCACGTGCTGAGGCGTGACCTTGCGGTTGACGGCGAAGTCCGTGGCGGAGAGATGGCACTCCCGCAATAGCATGCGTAATCGATCACCTGATGTATTCATGCGGCGAAGTTTACGGCGGGATCACGTTTGTTTAAATAAACGAAGTGTTCAAATGCGTGCCGCTTCAATGTTCTGAATAAGCGTTTGAATATCAGTTTTAGATTGAAGTTGTAGGACGGTTCTGTAGTTGTATCTTATTGAGTCAACAACGCTGAAAGGCCCGGATGTACTGCGTCATACGGCTCGCGAATGCTACGCCATTGATATAAAAGGTAGTTTTCAGTGTGGTACGAAGTTGTAGCGGCTTTTGAAGTGGCAGGAAATGCCTGGAAGTTGCGCTAGATAAACATTTTGTTTGCAGGAAGGGATGTTTAAACATTTACACAGATATTTTCTGTGCTGCCGCGCTTATTAAGCTGCGACCTGCAGCACACCCGAGGCTGGGTGAGCTGCAGATAGCAAATCGGGATCAGCCTTTGTAGGCGGCAACCGATTTCATGATCTCGGTGCGGGCGGCTTCTGCATCGCCCCAACCTTCGATTTTGACCCATTTGCCTTTCTCGAGATCTTTGTAGTTCTCGAAGAAGTGCTTGATCTGCTCCAGCAGCAACGGCGGCAGATCGGTGTATTCCTTCACATCGACGTACAGCTGGGACAGCTTGTCGTGCGGGACTGCGATGACTTTGGCGTCGCCGCCGCCGTCGTCGGTCATGTGCAGGATGCCGACCGGGCGAGCGCGGATGACTGAGCCTGGGGTGACCGGGTAAGGGGTCACGACCAACACATCGAGCGGGTCGCCGTCGTCAGCCAGGGTGTTGGGGATGAAACCGTAGTTGGCCGGGTAGAACATGGGGGTGGCCATGAAGCGGTCAACAAACAGGCAGTCGCTGTCTTTGTCGATTTCGTATTTGATCGGGGCGTGGTTAGCCGGGATTTCGATGGCGACGTAGATGTCATTCGGCAGGTCTTTGCCAGCCGGAATCTTGCTATAGCTCATTGGGCAGTGCCCCCTTTGTTGACCAGTCAGAATCTGGCGATGAACGCCAAAAAGTGGGCCGGATTATAGGCATATTCCAGAAGGGTTGCCATGTGGCACGGCGGCTTCTAGAGGTGGGTATGAGCCTGATAGACCGGGTTTTCGCGTTGAAGTGCCATCAGCCGGGCGAGGGTGTCCTGGCGATAGAAGGCTTTCAGTTGTTCATAGACAGCGGGGTAGGCCTGAGCCAGCAAGTCCGGGGCGCTGAAGAAATATTCGCTGGTGACCGCGAAGAACTCGGCCGGGTCTTCAGCGGCATACGGGTCGATGGCGGTATCTGCGTCGGGATCGGCGTCCAGTTGGCGGTTGAGGTCGTCGTAGGCGCGTTGCATCGCGTCAGTCCAGTCCGCGACGTTCATCCCTTTGTGGAGCGGCGGCATGCCGTTGGCGTCGCCGTTGAGCATGTCCAGCTTGTGCGCCAGCTCGTGGATCACCAGGTTATAAGCGTCACAGCCGCCACTGGACAGCACGCCGGCCCACGCCAGAATCACCGGCCCCTGCGCCCACGCCTCGCCGCTGTGCTCGCCGTCCCACTCGTGTTCGATACCGCTGGCATCGCGATGCCGTTGCGGGCTGATGAAGTCGTCGGGGTACAGGATGATTTCGTGAAAACCCTGATACCAATTCAAGTCGTCCAGCGCCAGTAGCGGCAGTTGCGCCTGCGCGGCCAGATAGAGGCGCGACTCGTCGTCCAGCGCGACGCCCTCCAGTGCGGTCAGGGTTTTGCTTTGCAGGAACAGAACGCAGTTGTCCAGCAGCCGGCGGTGCTCTTCAGCGCTCAAGCCGTCGAGGATCGGCAGTCGCTGGCGAACCCGGTCCCAGAGCTCGGCGGGGAGCGGGTGACGCGCCAGGGTGCGTCGTTTGAGCCAGCCGCCGAGCGACCACATGGCTCAGCGAGCGTCGGCGGACCGGCCCGTGCGGCCGCGCACCAGACCGACAATCATCGGCGCCAGCGAAATCAGGATGATCGCCAGTACCAGCAGGGTGAGGTTTTTCTTGATGAACGGAATGTTGCCGAAGTAGTAACCCAGCGCCACCAGACTGCCGACCCACAACACCGAGCCCAGGGCGCTGAAGCCGAGGAAACGCGGGTAATGCATCTTGCCGACGCCCGCCACGAACGGCGCGAAGGTACGGATGATGGGCAGGAAGCGGGCGAGGGTGACGGTTTTGCCGCCATGGCGATCGTAGAATTCGTGGGTGCGGGTCAGGTAATCGCGGCGGAAGATTTTCGAGTTCGGGTTGCTGAACAGCTTGTCGCCGACCGTGCGCCCGATGATGTAGTTGGTGCTGTCACCCAGAATGGCCGCGGCCATCAGCAAGCCTGCCAGCAGCACCGGGTCCATGCCCCCGCCTGCCGCGACTGCGCCGGCGATAAACAGCAGCGAATCGCCCGGCAGAAACGGCATCACCACCAGGCCCGTTTCGCAGAAGATCACCAGGAAAAGAATGGCGTAAACCCAGGTGCCGTAGTTGGTAACCAGTAAATCCAGATAAACATCGAGGTGAAGAATAAGGTCGAGCGGGTTGAAATCCATGTACGGCACCTGGGTGGTGAGACCCCGACGAGGGTCACGTGCGGGTCGGAGGGGCAAGCGATGTGGGCGGCATTATAGGGGCAAGCAACGCGGTGGCGCTGGCCGGGTGTCGACATTGAAACATTTGGTCGCAGTCGGTTGCCTTAGCCGCGCACCGTTGTAGGAGCGCGCTTGCCTGCGAAAGGTTTATGCCTGTGACAACTATTTTGTAGAAGGCAAAGTTATCGCGGGCAAGCGCGCTCCTACGGTTACTCTTCCAGCGCCCTTGCTGACCGGCAAAATCATTCAATTGCCTGAACGGTTTGAGGAAAGGCAAACCCACCTGTGATCAGTCTTTCGGGCCTGCGAGCAGGAAGTTTTCCGCGGTCTTGAGCGGCTCGTCCGACTCAATGGTTTGCAGTTCGGCTTCGTCCTTGAGGCTCACGCCTGACAACTGCCGACGACACGCCTCACGCATCAGGTACAGCAACCGGTGCGCCGCCATCCCGTAGCTCAAGCCCTCAAGCCGTACATTGGAAATGCAATTGCGGCTGGCATCGGTCAGGCCGACCTTCGGTGCGTAAGTGAAGTACAGACCCAGGCTGTCGGGGGAGCTGAGGCCCGGGCGCTCGCCGATGAGGATGACCACCATCTTCGCACCCAGGCGCTGGGCAATGTCGTCGGCCACGGCAACCCGGCCCTGTTCCACCAATACCACCGGTGACAGCGTCCAGCCTTCCGCACGGGCTTGCTCTTCCATGCGCTCAAGAAACGGCAACGTGTGGCGATGCACCGCCAGTGAAGACAAACCATCGGCCACCACCACCGCCAGATCGACCCCGCCGGGATGGGCCTGGGCGTACTCGGTCAGTGTCTGAACAGATGCATCATCGAGCTTGCGCCCCAGATCCGGCCGTTGCAGGTACGCGTCGCGGTCCACGGCGGCGCTGTGCAGGAGCAGTGTTTCCCGGCCTTTGGCGGTCAGCGATTCGATGATGGCGGCGTGTTCGAACGGCAGATGCACGGCATCGCGGGCCTGGGCGTGGGCGGCCTGAAAATCCAGCTGGGCCGAGGTCGGAATGCTGGTGCCGGTGCGCCCCAGGGCGATGCGCGCCGGCGTCAGGCGCCGCAGGTCCAGCCAGGGGTTTTCTGAGGTTGGCGTCAGATCGGTCGTTTTATCCACGGGTCCGGTACTCATGCCAGGTGCGCCAACGCCTGACGGAACGCCGGTGGCAGCGCATCGCCGAACCGCACATGCCCGTCGGCCTGAGTGAAGATGCCCATTTTCTCCAGCCACGCTTCGTACTCCGGGGATGCACGCAGGCCCAGGGTTTGCCGCGCGTACAGCGCATCGTGGAACGAGGTGGTCTGGTAATTGAGCATGATGTCGTCGGAACCGGGGATGCCCATGATGAAGTTAATCCCGGCCACGCCCAGCAACGTCAGCAGCGTGTCCATGTCGTCCTGATCGGCTTCGGCGTGGTTGGTGTAGCAAATGTCGCAGCCCATGGGCACACCCAGCAGCTTGCCGCAGAAGTGATCTTCCAGGCCGGCGCGGATGATCTGTTTGCCGTTGTACAAGTACTCGGGACCGATGAAGCCCACCACCGTGTTCACCAGAAACGGATTGAAATGGCGCGCCACCGCGTAGGCTCGGGCCTCGCAGGTCTGTTGATCGATGCCGTGGTGGGCGTTGGCCGACAGGGCGCTGCCCTGGCCAGTCTCGAAATACATCAGGTTTTGCCCCAGCGTCCCGCGGTTCTGGCTCAAGCCTGCGTCGTAGCCTTCCTGCAGCAGGTTCAGATTGATCCCGAAGCTGCTGTTGGCCGCTTCGGTGCCGGTGATTGACTGAAACACAAGATCCACTGGCACCCCACGATTGATGACCTCGATGGAGGTGGTGACGTGGGTCAGCACGCAGGCCTGGGTCGGGATGTCGTAGCGCTGGATGATCGCGTTGAGCATTTCCAGCAGCGCGACGATGGACGAGGTGCTGTCGGTGGCCGGGTTGATGCCGATCATGGCATCGCCGTTGCCATACAGCAGGCCGTCGAGAATGCTGGCCGCGATGCCGGACGGCTCATCGGTGGGGTGATTGGGTTGCAGCCGGGTCGACAAGCGACCGCGCAGGCCGACGGTGTTGCGGAACCGGGTCACGACGCGGATTTTCTGCGCCACCAGGATCAGGTCCTGCACGCGCATGATCTTGGACACCGCCGCGGCCATCTCCGGCGTCAGGCCGGGGGCCAGGGCTTGCAGGGTGGTTTCGTTGGCGTGATCGCTGAGCAGCCAGTCGCGAAAACCACCCACGGTCAGGTGGCTGACCGGGGCGAAGGCGAGGGTGTCATGGGTATCGACGATGAGCCGGGTGACCTCATCGCTTTCGTACGGAATCAGGGCTTCTTCAAGGAAGTGCTTGAGCGGGATGTCGGCCAGCGCCATCTGCGCGGCGACGCGTTCGGCGTCATTGGTGGCCGCCACGCCCGCCAGAAAATCCCCGGAACGCGCCGGGCTGGCCTTGGCCATGACGTCCTTGAGGCTGTCGAAGCAATACGTCTGGACGCCGACAGAGTGGGAAAAGCTTGCCATACCGTTTCTCCGTGCCGCCGGATACGGGTGATCCGGGCGTGGTGTCCCCGGCGCTGACCATGGCCGTGGACTGTGGGAAGCCATGCAAGCAATTAATACTCCATCGTGGCGGGGAGCGCCAATTGTTGGGGTTCAAGCGCGTTCTTTGTTCCATGTTGGGTGCCTAACGTTCCAACATGGCGCACCGAGGACCTTGTAGGAGCTGACGAGCAGCGCGAGGCTGCGATCGCGGTGCATCAGACAAAACTCGGTTAAATGACACACCGCATCGCAGCCTCGCGGAGCTCGTCAGCTCCTACAGGAAAGCGTGAATTCCAAAAACACCAACGGCCTCCGAAGAGGCCGTTGGCGGTCCATCACTCAAGCCGCTGGCTTAAAAAAAGCCCAACGGATTGATGTCGTAGCTCACCAGCAGGTTCTTGGTCTGTTGGTAATGCTCAAGCGCGACCTTGTGGGTTTCGCGGCCGACGCCGGATTTCTTGTACCCACCGAACGCCGCATGGGCGGGGTACAGGTGATAGCAGTTGGTCCAGACGCGACCGGCCTTGATCGCGCGTCCCACGCGGTAGGCGCGGTTGATGTCCCGGGTCCAGATGCCGGCGCCCAGGCCGAATTCGGTGTCGTTGGCGATGGCCACGGCTTCGGCTTCATCCCGGAACGTGGTGACGCTGACCACCGGCCCGAAGATCTCCTCCTGGAACACCCGCATCTTGTTGTTGCCTTTAAGCAGCGTCGGCTGGATGTAGTAGCCGGTGGACAAATCGCCCTGCATCTTCTCCACTTTCCCACCGGTCAACAGCTCGGCGCCTTCGCCCTGTGCGATATCGAGGTAGGACAGGATCTTGTCGAACTGCTGCTGCGAGGCCTGCGCGCCGACCATGGTGTCGGTGTCCAGCGGGTCGCCGCGTTTGATCTTCAGCACCTTCTGCATCACCACCTCCATGAACTGCGGGTAGATCGATTCCTGAACCAGGCAGCGCGAAGGGCAGGTGCAGACTTCGCCCTGGTTGAAGAACGCCAGCACCACGCCTTCGGCGGCCTTGTCGATGAACTCGGGCTCGGCGCTCATGATGTCTTCGAAAAAGATGTTCGGCGATTTGCCGCCCAGCTCAACCGTGGATGGAATAATGCTGTCGGCAGCGAGCTTCATGATGTGCGAGCCGACCGGGGTCGACCCGGTGAAGGCAATTTTGGCGATGCGCTTGCTGCTGGCCAGGGCTTCACCGGCTTCGCGGCCATAACCTTGCACCACGTTCAGCACGCCTTTGGGCAACAGATCGCCGATCAATTCCATCAGCACCGTAATGCCCAGTGGCGTTTGCTCGGCGGGTTTGAGCACGATGCAGTTGCCAGCCGCCAGCGCTGGCGCGAGCTTCCAGGCGGCCATCAGGATCGGGAAGTTCCACGGGATGATCTGGCCGACCACGCCCAGCGGCTCGTGGATGTGATACGCCACGGTGTTGCCGTCGATCTCGGCGGCGCTGCCTTCCTGGGCGCGCAGGACGCCTGCGAAATAACGAAAGTGATCGACTGCCAGCGGGATGTCGGCGTTGAGGGTTTCGCGTACGGCCTTGCCGTTGTCCCAGGTTTCAGTGATCGCCAGCAGTTCGAGGTTCTGCTCGATGCGGTCGGCGATTTTCAGCAGGGTCAGGGAGCGCTCCTGCACGGAGGTTTTACCCCAAGCATCGGCTGCAGCGTGCGCGGCGTCGAGGGCTTTGTCGATGTCTTCGGCAG
Organism: Xanthomonas sp. WHRI 1810A; assembly: GCF_040202885.1. Taxonomy (NCBI): domain Bacteria; kingdom Pseudomonadati; phylum Pseudomonadota; class Gammaproteobacteria; order Lysobacterales; family Lysobacteraceae; genus Xanthomonas; species Xanthomonas sp. WHRI 1810A. The sequence continues at coordinate 130,731 of NZ_JBEGED010000009.1, read as the reverse complement.
TCGAGCGAGGAAACTCAGCGATCAGCTTGCCGGTGATAGGGGAGGTGTTCTCGAAATACTGGCCTTTGACCGGCGGGACGAATTCTCCACCGATGTAGTTGCCGTATTGGGTTTTGAAGGTGACGAGGGCGCCTTCAGTGCCGGGGTGGGCGTAAAGCATGGTGAATATCTCCGGGTTTTTGTTGTGGGGGAGAGCTGACGTGAACAGTCGCTCGACGATCTTGCGCTTTTTCAAGCGTAGAGCAAAGGGAGCGGCTTTGCGTCGCACCCGCACGGGCGCCAACTAGAAGGTGCCATTTGAACCTCCCTACGCTAACCTGCGCCCATGGTTTAAGAGGTCGGTCATGCACATTCATATTCTCGGTATTTGCGGCACGTTCATGGGCTCGTTGGCGGTCCTCGCCAAGGAATTGGGCCATAAGGTCACGGGCTCCGATGCCAACGTCTACCCCCCGATGAGCACGCAGTTGCTGGCACAGGGCATCGAGCTGACCCAGGGTTACGACCCCGCGCAGCTTGATCCGGCGCCGGACGTGGTGGTCATCGGCAACGCCTTGTCGCGGGGCAACCCGGCCGTCGAGTACGTCCTGAACAAAGGCTTGCCGTATGTCTCCGGCCCGCAATGGCTGGCCGATCACGTGCTGCAGGGCCGCTGGGTACTGGCCGTCGCCGGCACCCACGGCAAGACCACCACCAGCAGCATGCTGGCTTGGGTCCTGGAACACGCCGGCATGGCGCCGGGCTTTTTGATCGGGGGCGTACCACAGAACTTCGCGGTCTCGGCGCGCCTGGGCGATACGCCGTTCTTTGTGGTCGAGGCCGATGAATACGACAGCGCCTTTTTCGACAAGCGCTCCAAGTTCGTTCACTACCGGCCGCGCACGGCGATCCTCAACAATCTTGAGTTCGATCACGCCGACATCTTCCCCGATCTGCCCGCCATCGAGCGTCAGTTCCACCACTTGGTGCGCACCATCCCGAGTGAAGGGCTGGTTATTCACCCGACCACCGAGCCTGCATTGCAGCGTGTGATCGAGATGGGTTGCTGGACGCCGGTGCAGACCACCGGGCAAGACGGCCAGTGGCAGGCGAAATTGCTGAGCGAAGACGGCTCGAAGTTCGAGGTGATCTTCGACGGCGTGGCCCAAGGCACGGTTGATTGGGACATGACCGGACAGCACAACGTCGCCAACGCCCTGGCAACCCTGGCGGCCGCCCGGCATGTGGGCGTCGTGCCCAAGCAGGGCGTCGAAGCCTTGAGCGCCTTCAAAAGCGTGAAGCGCCGCATGGAGAAGGTCGCCGACGTGCGCGGCATCACGATCTACGACGACTTCGCCCACCACCCGACCGCCATCGCCACCACGCTGGACGGCCTGCGCAAAAAGGTCGGTGACGCGCCGATCATTGCCATCATTGAGCCGCGCTCCAATTCCATGAAGCTCGGCGCGCACCGTGACGGTCTGCCGGAAAGCGTTACCCAGGCCGATCAGGTCATCTGGTACGCCCCGGCCAACCTGGGCTGGGACCTGGCGGCCACCGCTGCACTGTGCTCTGTGCCGTCCCTGGTCTGCGATTCGCTGGACGCCATCATCGAGCGCGTGAAAACCCTGGCCCAGCCCGGCACCCATGTGGTGATCATGAGCAACGGCGGCTTCGGCGGCCTGCATGGCAAGCTGGCCGAGGCGCTGACATGAGCGGCCCGGAACGCATCACCGTGGCAATGACTGGCGCGTCTGGCGCGCAATACGGGCTGCGTCTGCTCGATTGTCTGGTGCGCGAAGACCGTGAAGTGCATTTCCTGATTTCCAAGGCGGCGCAGTTGGTCCTGGCCACGGAAACCGACGTGTCGCTGCCGCCTAAGCCTGCGATGATGCAGGCGTTTCTCACCGAGTACACCGGCGCCGAAGCCGGGCAGATTCGGGTGTATGGCAAGGAAGACTGGATGTCCCCCGTGGCGTCCGGCTCCGGTGCGCCAAGCGCGATGGTGGTGGTGCCCTGTTCGACCGGGACCCTGTCGGCCATTGCCATGGGCGCGTGCAATAACCTGATCGAGCGCGCGGCGGACGTCACGCTCAAGGAGCGTCGCCAGTTGATCCTCGTCCCTCGTGAGGCGCCGTTTTCCAGTATTCACCTGGAGAACATGCTCAAGCTGTCGAACATGGGTGCCGTGATCCTGCCGGCGTCGCCCGGGTTTTATAACCAGCCACAGACCATCGACGACCTGATCGATTTCGTCGTGGCGCGGATCCTGAATCTGCTTAACATCCCGCAGGACATGCTGCCGCGCTGGGGGGAGCATCATTTTGGCGCGGATGAATAAGCGGCTGGTGTTCACCGCGCTGGGGCTGCTGTTGACCAGTGGCTGCGCGACCGTCAGTACCCTGGACGCCAATCAGCCCGGCGCGCCGGTGGTGTACGCGGGTACACGACTGGATTTGTACGCGATGGAAGGGGGTTGCTGTGCCAAGGACCGCTTCGGCACCGAAGCCCCGAAATACCCGGGGCTGGACCTGCCGGGCAGTGCGCTGCTGGACACGCTGTTGCTGCCGTTGTCATTGCTGACCGCGATTGGCGTGGGCTTTCAGGCGACGGGTGGGTTGTAGGTTCGTTCGTAACGACAATGTGGGAGCGGACCTGTCCGCGAAGAGAGCAGTACAGTCGATAAAGATCTATCGGCTGTACTGACGCATTCGCGGACAGGTCCGCTCCCACAATGGTTTCTAGGCGTTAGAAAGTTCGTGTGAGGCCCGCGGATCGTTATTTGCCCAACCGCCTCAACTCATCCGACTCAATCACCCGCACGCCATCCTGCTCCTCAAGCGCCAACCGCCATAGCGCGCGGGCCAGGGTCAGGGCTTCGATGCCGCCGTATTTCCCCGGAATCAGTTTGGACAGCGGCGCGGCCAGCTGCTCCACCAGGCGCTGATCCTGACGCTCGCCGATCAGCAGCGACGGCCGGGCGATGGTCAATTGCGGCCAGTCCTGCGCTTTGAGCGCTTCTTCCATTTCACCTTTGATGCGGCTGTAGAAGATGCTGGATTCGGGGTCGGCATTGACTGCGCTGATCACCAGCAGATGACGGGCGCCGAGTTCACGGGCGCGCGCGCCGAAGGCCACCACCATGTCCTTGTCCACGGCGACAAAGGCGTCCTGCGAACCGGCCTGTTTGATCGTGGTGCCCAGGCAGCAGTAGGCGATATCGACCTGACCGCCGAGTGCGGGCAGCAGGGCATTGAATTCGCCAACGGGGTTTTCGAGATGGGGGTGTTCGGCCAGCGGCCGACGGCTTGGGGCCAGCACGCGGCTGACGGTGGGTTCGTTGAGCAGGCGATCCAGCAAATGCTCGCCCGTCAGTCCGGTCGCCCCGGCCAGCAGGATGTGTTGCGGCGTCAAGTACATGGTCATTCTCCCTTGATACGTCACAGCTTAGGCGATCCGGCCACATTGCCAGCGGGCGTCATCATGAAACATGACTCGCCCGTCGATATGAACAGATCGCCTGCCGCAGTTTGTGCGCCGTTAATGCGCAGTGGCGGCTCTGGCTTCCTTGCGCACCGAAACGGTGTTCAGCGCCCGTTCCGCCTGGCTTTTACGAAGCTGCTGCCAGTGCGCAACGACGCCCTTGGGCGCCCACATCTGTGGCTCCGAGGCTTCGAAGCCTTCGGCGATCTCACGCTGGGCAACCCACTGGCGGGCCTCGTTGAAGGCCTGCTGCAAGTCATCGGTTTCGACTAACGCCTTGGCGAATAGTGCCTCGCCGAAGTAGGTGAAATCCGCTTCCTCGGAACAGCCGAAAGACACTCGATCTTCGCGGGATGCCGTGATGACCATGGTTTTTTCATCCTTGATCGCCGGGATGAACCCTCCGGAGTAACAGGCTGAAATCACCACCACCTTGTCGCGGTTCTTCAAGGGCAGCAGGGCGGTGGCCAGCTCGTCGGGCGGCAGATCGGACAGCTCCAGGCGCGGCTGATCGAGCACCAGTTCGTGATCGTGCGTTCCGTGACTGGTCAGATAAATGAAGATCAGGTCCTCCGGGCCGCTGCGTTGGGCCAGGGTCTGGATCGCGCGGCTGATGGTTTCCCGCGTCGCCAGTGGACGGTCTGCCATGTGGTCGCGGTGGTTGACCAGGCTGATCTGCCCGTAAGCGCCAAAGCGGATGGAAAGCAGATTGCCGACGAAATCGGCTTCGCGCATAAATACGCTTTGCTTGCCGTCGCCGCCCACTACGAGGCTGTAAAGCTCGGTGGCGGGGGTGGAGGCCGGTACTGATGCGAGGGCTTTTTCAAGCAGGGGGCCTTGAGCGAGCAGGCCGGTCTCCAGTGGGTCGGGCAACAGTTTGCCCTTGGCATCGCGCACCCGCTGGCCGTTGGCCCAGACGCCGCTTTGCACGCTGCCATCGGCCAAGATCAGAACGCCACGGCCTTCGTAGTTATCATTAGCGAACTGGCCGATAAACAGACTGCCGTCGGCCATGGTCAGGCGACCGTCGCCGGCGTAGCGCCAGTTGCGGAACATGCCCTGATAGTGGCTGCCGTCGGAGCCGATCAGCTCGCCCTTGCCGGTGAACGCGCCGTCCTTGAACTCGCCGACCCACACGTCGCCGTCACTGTTTTCGTAGCGGCCGCGCCCGTTCAGCTGGTTGTCGCGGAAGCCGCCCACGTACTGGTCGCCGTCGGCGCTGGTGAAATTGCCAATCCCTTCGAGCTGGCCGTTGACGAATTTACCGCTGAACTGGTTGCCGCTGGCATCGCTGCGCTGGCCTTCGCCGCTGGGTTTGCCCTTGGCAAACTGTCCTTGATACTCGCTGCCATCGGCCAGTTCGAGGCGCCCGAGGCCTTCGTACTGATCGGCTTTAAACGCGCCGCGATACGTCATGCCGCGCTCTTTGAGGGTGCCTTCGCCTTCGCGGCGCCCCAGTTTGTAGCCGCCGACGTAGCTGCCGCCGCCAGGGCTTGTCAGGGTGCCTTGCCCATCGAACAGGCCGTTCTGGAACCCGCCTTTATAGACGTCGCCATTGCTGGCATGCCACTCGCCCTGGCCGCTCCATTGACCGTTCTTGAAGTCGCCGGCGTACCAGCTGCCGTTGGGGTAGTCGATCCGGCCCGGGCCTTGCAAAAGGCCGTTCACCACCTCGCCGCGATAGCGACCGCCGTCGGGCAGGCGAGCATCCGGGGGCGACAGGGATTCACCGTCACCGCAGGCAGTCAGCAATAAAATCAGGGCGAGTGGAGCAAGGGCGCGCATGGTAAATCCCGAAAATTGGACGTTTCGGCGTGATCCGCGCGCAGTTGAGCAGCGTCGCAGGCCCACGGCCGCAGCGAGTATGCCGCAGCCGGGAACGCTCAGAAACACTCTGATACGACTGTTTCGTGATTCAGGGGCGTTACACGAAGCACAGCGACAGGGGTTCGGCAATAAAGGCAGGTTTTTCCTCGTCCTCTATCCCCAGTGTGGCCGTGGCTTTGAGCAGCCATTGGCCGGGTTTCCTCTCGGTGGCCTCGGTCAGCGCGACTTTTAGACGAACGCGCGAGTCAACGTTGAACGGCTCAATGGAACCGAACGGGGTTTGTACGGCCCTGAGCTTAAAGAGCAGCACACATTCACGGCGGGTCCAGAACCCGCCATCGGACGAATATCCCTTAATAGCCACCGAAAGGGCGTGCGTATAATCGCGCCGCGTATTAGCTGGAGTTGTTTATGTTGCTCAGAGGCCTGACCTGGCTGGTGCTGTTCCAATTGGTCGGAACCGCGCTCAATCACCTGATCCTGTCGATGCTGCCGGGCCCGATCATCGGCCTGGTGTTGTTGTTGATCTACCTCATGACCCGTGGCGAAGTCAGCGAACCCGTCAGCCTGGCCGCCAGCAGTCTGTTGCGTTATCTGCCGCTGCTGCTGGTCCCGCCAGCGGTAGGCGTGATGGTCTACGCCAACCAGATCGCCGAGGATTTCTGGGCGATTGTCGGCTCGCTGATGATCTCGGTGCTGGTCTCCCTGACCTTCGCCGGGTGGCTGATGCAGAAACTCATCGATCGCCAGGCGCGTCGCGGAGACCCGTCATGAGTCCGGACTGGCAAGGCGCGTGGCTGTCCGTCATTCATCATCCGCTGTTCGGCATCGCCATCACCCTCGGTGCCTACCAGGTGGTGCTCGCCGGCTACGAGAAAACCCGATGGGTCTTTCTGCAGCCGGTGCTGGTGTCGATGCTGGTGGTCATTTGCGTGCTGGTGTTCTGCGGCGTGGACTACGCGGAGTATCGCAAGAGCACCGAAATCCTCAGCGTCCTGCTGGGCCCGGCCACGGTGGCGCTGGCGGTGCCGCTTTATTTGAACCTGCGCCGGATTCGGCAGTTGTTCTGGCCGGTCTTGACTACGCTGGTAATTGGCGGGGTGCTGGCAACCGGTCTGTGCGTGGCATTGGGCTGGGCGTTGGGCGCCAATCACATGATCCTGATGACCATGGCGCCCAAGTCGGTAACGTCGCCGATTGCCATGCTGGTGGCGGAGCAGATCGGCGGCGTGGCCGCGCTGGCCGCCGTGTTCGTTTTGATTACTGGTGTGATTGGGGGTATTTTCGGCCCCGGTCTGTTGAGCCTTGCCGGCGTGGAAAACCCTGCGGCTCGCGGCATGGCACTGGGTTTGACGGCCCACGCGGTGGGCACGTCCGCTGCCCTGCAGGAAGGTGAGGAATGCGGCGCCTTTGCGGCGCTGGCAATGAGTTTGATGGGGGTCGCCACGGCGTTGTTCTTGCCGCTGGCGGTGTCTCTGGTCGCTTGAGGAAGGTGTCTATGTCGCTGCCGCTGTTTGCTCTGAATGCTGTGCTGTTTCCGGGATGTGTGCTCGATCTGCAGATATTCGAGGCGCGTTACCTGGACATGATCGGCCGCTGCATGAAACAGGGCCAAGGCTTCGGCGTGGTCTGCATCACCGAAGGCAGCGAGGTGGGTGACGTTCCTGACAGCGTCTCGCCCATCGGCTGCGAGGCGCTGGTGACCGATTTCCAGCAGCAGGACAACGGTTTGCTGGGCATCCGCGTCGTCGGTGGCCGGCGTTTTCGCGTGCTCAGCACCGAGATCCAGAAAGACCAGCTGCTGACGGCCCAGGTGCAATGGCTCGAAGAGCCGGTGGACAACCCGCTTCAGGAAGAAGACGACGATCTGGTTGCACTGCTCGCTGCACTGGCCGAGCACCCGATGGTCGCCGCCCTGAACATGGGCCTGACTGCCAATGGACAGCAGTCACTCTCCAATCAACTGGCGTACCTGCTGCCGTTTACTGAAGAAGCCAAGATCGAATTGCTGGAAATCGACGACGCTGAAGAGCGCCTCGACGCGATTCAGGAACTGCTCGATGAAATGCAGGGGGATATGCAGGTTTAATCCTCGACGGCGCTGGCCCGTGTAGGAGCTGACGAGCCCGTGCGAGGCTGCGATTGCGGTGTATCAGGTGTACCGCATCGCAGCCTCGCACGGGCTAGTCAGCTCCTACAGAAGCACGTATTTCGGCGTAAATCTCCCGGGTGTCACTGCTCGTACTGATACCGAATCACGCCATCGGCAAAGGTGTGCAGCGTCAGTGCGCCGAACAACGCCACCAACAGCGGCAGTAGCAACCACCATACTTTCAGCGGCAGCGCCGGCAAGGGCTTCTTGTTCTGCACGAACGCGAGGCTGACGGAGCAGGTGAAAAAGGCCAGCAGCATGCCCGCCAGGACATCGGTCGGCCAATGCACGCCCAGGTACACCCGGGACATGGCAATCAGCGTCGCCGGGATCCCGCCCAACAGCAACCACGTCAAACGCAGTCGCACCGAATGGGCACGCCCCGCCAGCACCGCCATCGTCATGAAAAAAGCGAAGGACGCCGAAGAGTGTCCGCTGGGCATGCTGAAAGTAGTCAGCGGCTCAAGCAATACTTCCGGCCGTGCCCGGGCGAACGTGTACTTCATGCTCTGGTTGACCAGCGCCGCGCCCAGCGTCGCGCCCACCACAAAGATCGCGTGGCGCCATTGGCGCGTGACCAGCAGCACGATCAGCAACAGGGCGGCGGCATAGAACTGCGTCCTGAAATCGCCCAGGCCGGTGACCAGAATCACGTAATTCTGGGCAATGTCGTAACGGTGCGCCTGGACCAGGGCCATGAGGCCCTGGTCCAGGTGGGCCAGATAAGGCCAGCCCTCAAACACCGCGATCAACAGGACGAAGCTGGTCAGCGCAATCAGTTTGGTGGCGTAGCGTTTGCCGCGAACGCTGCTCTGGATTGCGACCCCAAGCAGCAGCGCCAGGCCTGCGGCGACGGCGGCAGCTTCCGGCCAAAAGCCGTCCGGCAGTGGCAAGCGCATGGCCGCCCCCGCCGCCCAGCCCGGCATGATGTAAGCGACTGACCAGCCGGCCGCCGCAATGATACTGACGCCCGCGAAACGTACGACGGGCATGTCGAACATGCCGGCCACCATGGGCAGCATCGGCCGTAGGGGACCGATGAATCGTCCTACCAGCAGGCTTGCGATGCCGTACCGATGAAAGTACGTTTCAGCGCTGCCGATCCATTCCGGGTGGTGGCGCAGGAACGGCAGGCGGCGAATGTTCTGATGAAATCGTCGGCCAAGAAAATACGACACCGCATCGCCGAGCAATCCGCCGAGAAACCCCAGCAACAGGGCCTCGCCCAGGGGCAGGATGCCGCTGCCGGCCAACGCCGCAATCGCGAACAGCACCACGGTGCCGGGGACGACAATGCCGGCGATGGCCAGGCATTCGATGAACGCCACCAGAAAAATCGCCACGCTCAGCCAGGATGGGTTGGCGGTCAGCCAAGTGGTGATGCTGTCGAGCCATGAGCCCATGGATCAGTTTCCTTACTCGATGAGAATGTAGTCACGGCCTTCGACCTGGCCGCGCCTGAGCGGGTTTCGTGTGCAGAAGCGTGCGTAGACCGCGTCGACGAAGCGATACATCAGGTGATCGTCGCGGCCTGTAGGGATGCCCAGTCGTGTGGTTTGGATGATGCGCGGCGGGGTTTGTCCCACGTCTTCGACAAACAAAATCTCGTGGTCGAAACGTTTGGCGTCCCACATCGGCACTTTCAGGCCCAGCGCTTTGCACAGCAGGGTCTGGCCAGCGCACAGGCGTTCCGGGGTGCGCAACGTGCCGTCGGGTTTGGGATTGTTCAGCAGCATCTGGGCGAGGCTGTTTTCGTTGGAAAGGCCATCGACCCAGGGATAGGCCGATTTGATCAGCACCGCGTTGCCCGGGCCTTCGGCGCTGAAGTTCAGCGAGTCACCACCCCGTGCGTAGTACATATAGATGTGGCCGCCGTCGAGAAACAGCGCCTTGCGTTTTTCGGTGTAGCCCAGCGAGGCGTGGCTGCCTTTCTCATCGAAGTAATACGCTTCGGTTTCAATGATCCGCGCGGACAGCCAGAACTCACCGACCTTGTGCCGTATGACTTTGCCCAGCAGGTCTTTGGCGAGGGTTTGCGCGTCGCGGTGGAAGAAGCTGTCAGGAAGAGCTGTAGGAAGTTCGTCGAGCATGAAGGGCAGGCTGGCCGTGGGATGTGAGCGCGATGATAGCAACATCAGCCTTAATTGAGGCTGAACGGCGAACCGCCCCTGTAGGCGCGAACTTGTTCGCGAAGCTTTATGGCCGGACACCACGTGAATTGCTTCGCCTGTAGGAGCGCGCTTGCCCGCGAAACGCCCTCATCTGCAACATCGTAGGCGCCAGATCCAATGCCATCGCGGGCAAGCGCGCTCCTACAGCGCCAGGTCGGCCTGTGAAAAACACGTTTCACCCAACGTTTACAGCTTATATCGACCATCCGCCCGTGACCGCTGTCGCTGGGGACGCCCGACAGCTATAATCCGCCGCTTTCCTCTTTGCCAAGACCTCTGAGACCATGACTGAGTCCGTTCTTGACTACATGACCCGCTTGGGTCGCGCCGCTCGCGAGGCATCTCGCGTCATCGGCCGTGCCAGCACCGCGCAGAAAAACCGGGCCCTGCAGGCCACTGCGGCAGCGCTGGATGCGGCACGCGAAGAACTGACCGCCGCCAACGAACGCGATCTGGCGGCCGGCCGCGCCAATGGCCTGGAGCCAGCCCTGCTTGAACGCCTCGCCCTGACCCCCGCACGCATCGACAGCATGATCGTCGGGTTGCGTCAGGTAATGACGCTGCCAGACCCCATCGGCACCCTGCGCGACATGAGTTTTCAACCCTCGGGTATCCAGGTTGGCAAGATGCGCGTGCCGCTCGGCGTCGTAGGCATCATCTACGAATCGCGTCCGAACGTGACCATCGACGCCGCCAGCCTGTGCCTCAAGTCCGGCAATGCCACCATTCTGCGTGGCGGCTCCGAAGCCATCCATTCCAACCGTGCCATCGCTGCGTGCATCCAGCGCGGTCTGGCCGAGGCCGGTTTGCCGGCAGCGGTGGTGCAAGTGGTCGAGACCACTGACCGCGCCGCCGTTGGTGCCTTGATCACCATGCCCGAGTACGTGGACGTCATCGTTCCGCGTGGCGGCAAAGGCTTGATCGAGCGGGTCAGCCGCGACGCCAGGGTGCCGGTTATCAAGCACCTGGACGGCATTTGCCACGTCTACGTGAGCGCCCATGCCGACCTGGCCGCTGCCCAGCGCATCTGCTTCAATGCCAAAACCTATCGCTACGGCATCTGCGGCGCCATGGAGACCTTGCTGGTCGACCAGGCTGTTGCCGCTGACTTCCTGCCGCCAATGGCTGCGCAGTTGCGTGAGAAAGGTGTCGAGCTGCGCGGTTGCGACCGCACCCGCGACCTGATCGACGCCATTCCCGCTACTGAAGACGACTGGCACACCGAGTACCTGGCACCGATCCTGTCGATTCGCATCGTCGACAGTCTTGATCAGGCCATCGAACACATTAACCACTATGGTTCGCACCACAGCGACGCCATCGTCTCCGATCATCAGGGTCAGACCCGCCGTTTCATGGCTGAAGTCGACTCAAGTTCGGTGATGGTCAACGCGCCCACCAGTTTTGCCGATGGATTTGAATACGGATTGGGTGCCGAGATCGGGATTTCTACTGATAAGATCCACGCCCGCGGTCCGGTGGGGCTCGAAGGCCTGACCTGCGAGAAGTACATCGTGATCGGCGACGGTCACCAATTGCGCGGCCAGGAGCCTGCCTGACTTGGCCCAGCACCGACAGCCCGCTGCCGACGGTGCGGATGCTGTGGTCGACCCCGCCCGGGTGGTGACACCCGGTGTGGGCAAGCCGAAACGCATCGGCATGCTCGGCGGGACGTTCGACCCGGTGCATATCGGTCATTTGCGCGGCGCGCTGGAAGTCGCCGCGCAGCTTGAACTCGATGAGTTACGTCTGACGCCCAGCGCCAGGCCGCCTCATCGCGATACACCGCATGTGTCTGCTCAGGACCGTCTGGCGATGGTCGAGTGCGCGGTGGCGGGGGTGTCGCCGCTGACAGTGGACGACCGCGAACTGAAGCGGGACAAGCCGTCGTACACCATTGACACGCTGGAGTCGATGCGCGCTGAACTGGCCGCCGACGACCAGTTATTCCTGTTGCTGGGCTGGGACGCGTTTTGCGGGCTACCCTCCTGGCATCGGTGGGAAGAGTTGCTGGAGCACTGCCATATCGTGGTGCTGCAACGCCCGGACGCTGACAGCGAGTCACCGGACGCCATGCGAAACTTGCTGGCGGGACGCGCCGTCAGCGATCCGAAGGCCCTCAAGGGGCCGGGCGGAAACATTACATTCGTCTGGCAGACGCCGCTTTCGGTGTCTGCCACCCAGATCCGCCAACTGCTGGCCAGCGGGAAGTCGGTACGTTTTCTGGTGCCAGACGCCGTACTGGCCTACATCGAGGCGCACGGGCTTTACCGTGCGCCCAATTGAACTGAATGAGTTTTATATGACAAAGCAAAAAATCACGATTTCCGGCGAAGAACTGGTTGAACTGACCAAGGCCGCGCTGGAGGACGTCAAGGCCCAGGACATTCTGGTCATCGACGTCAAGGACAAGCACAGCCTGACCGACTACATGGTCATCGCCACCGGTACCTCCAACCGCCAGATCAACGCGATGCTCGACAAGGTTCGCGAGAGCGTCAAGGCCAAGGGTGCACAGCCTCTGGGTGAAGAAGGCAAGGGCGAAAGCGATTGGGTGCTGTTGGACCTGGGCGACGTCATCGTCCACATGATGACCGCCGCTGCCCGCCAGTTCTATGACCTGGAGCGTCTGTGGCAGGGCGCCGAGCAGAGCCGCGCCGCCAGCGCTGCACACCACAGCCCGGAAACACCCCACGAGCACTTCGACAAGCTGAACAAAGAACAGGGCTAAGGGTCCGTCGTGCGTCTGCGTTTGATTGCCGTTGGTTCGCGCATGCCCAAGTGGGTGGAAGAGGGTTGGCATGAGTATGCCAAGCGTCTGCCATCCGAACTGGCCCTCGATCTGGTGGAAATTCCGCTCAATACCCGTGGCAAAAACGCCGATGTGGCGCGCCTGATCCGTCAGGAAGGCGAGGCCATGCTGGCGAAAGTGCAGCCGGGCGAGCGGATTGTCACCCTCGAAGTGCAGGGCAAGCCGTGGAGTACCGAGCAGTTGGCGGTGGAGCTTGACCGCTGGCGCCTCGATTCGCGCACGGTCAATCTGATGGTGGGTGGCCCGGAAGGGCTGGCGCCGGAGGTGTGCGCCCGTGCCGAGCAACGCTGGTCGTTATCGCCGCTGACGCTGCCGCACCCTTTGGTGCGCATCCTCATTGGCGAGCAGATCTATCGCGCCTGGACCGTCCTGTCCGGGCACCCTTATCACAAGTAGCGTTGCCGCCATTCACTGTGAACACGCCCTAAATGTCTCAGCCGATTCGCCTGAAAGATCACGAGAAGGACGCACGCCTTGTGCGCAGCCGAGTCGTGGTCGGTGCAGTGGCGGTGATCGTGCTGATCTGCGTGTTGGTGGCCCGGCTGTATTTCCTGCAGGTCATTCAGTACGACTACCACTCGACCCTGTCGGAGAACAACCGCGTTCACGTTCAGCCGATTCCGCCGAGTCGCGGCCTGATCTACGACCGCAACGGCCTGGTGGTGGCGGACAACCGTCCCAGCTTCAGTCTGAGCATGACCCGCGAGCGTTCGGGTGACTGGGCGCAGATCCTCGACACCATCGTCGAGGTGCTGGAACTGACGCCGGACGACCGCATCATCTTCGAAAAGCGCATCAAGCAGGGCCGTCGCCCCTTTGAACCGGTGCCGATCCTGTTCGAGCTGACCGAAGAGCAGATCGCGCGGGTCGCGGTGAACCAGTTCCGTCTGCCCGGGGTGGAAGTGGTCGCCCAACTGGTGCGCCACTACCCTCAGGGCGCGCACTTCGCGCACTCGGTCGGGTACATGGGGCGCATCAACGAGAAAGAGCTCAAGACCCTCGATCCGGTCAACTACAGCGGCACCCACCACATCGGCAAGACCGGCATCGAGCGCTTCTATGAGCCCGAGCTGCACGGTCAGGTGGGCTATGAAGAAGTCGAGACCAACGCCCGTGGCCGCGTGTTGCGTGTGCTCAAGCGGACCGATCCGGTGCCGGGCAAAGACATCGTCCTGAGCCTCGACATCCAGCTGCAGGAAGCCGCTGAAGCGGCACTGGCCGGGCGTCGCGGTGCGGTAGTCGCCCTGGACCCGAACACCGGCGAAGTCCTGGCGATGGTCAGCCAGCCGAGCTTCGACCCCAATCTGTTCGTCACCGGCATCAGCTTCAAGGCCTACGCCGAGCTGCGCGATTCGGTAGACCGGCCGCTGTTCAACCGCATCCTGCGCGGCTTGTATCCGCCCGGGTCGACCATCAAGCCTGCGGTGGCGATCACCGGACTGGACACGGGTGTGGTGACGGCAGGCTCGCGGGTGTTCGACCCCGGTTATTACCAGTTGCCCAACTACGACCACAAATACCGTAACTGGAACCGCACGGGTGACGGCTGGGTCGACCTCGACACCGCGATCATGCGGTCCAATGACACCTACTTCTACGATCTGGCGCACAAGGTCGGCATTGATCGCCTGTCGACGTACCTGAACAAGTTCGGCATCGGTCAGAAAGTGTCACTGGATATGTTTGAAGAGTCGCCCGGCCTGATGCCGTCTCGCGACTGGAAACGCATCACCCGGCGTCAAGCGTGGTTCCCCGGAGAGACGCTGATTCTGGGCATCGGCCAGGGTTACATGCAGGCCACGCCGCTGCAATTGGCCCAGGCCACCGCGCTGGTGGCGAACAAGGGCAAATGGAACCGGCCGCACCTGGCCAGGACCATCGAGGGGCAAAAACCGGTCGATCCGAACCCGATGCCTGATATTGTGCTGCGCGATCCGTCGGACTGGGGCAAGGTCAATCACGGCATGCAGCAGGTGATGCACGGCGCACGCGGCACGGCCCGTAAAGCCGCCATCGGGGCGCAGTACCGGATTGCCGGCAAGAGCGGGACCGCCCAGGTGGTCGCGATTCGCCAGGGCGAAAAATACGACCGCACCAAGATTCAGGAACGCCACCGCGACCACGCCTTGTTCGTCGGCTTTGCTCCGGCAGACAACCCCAAGATCGTCGTGGCGGTGATGGTCGAGAACGGTGAATCCGGTTCCGGTGTGGCCGCGCCGGTGGTTCGTCAGGTGATGGACGCCTGGCTGCTGGATCCGCAAGGCCGTCTGAAGCCCGAATACGTCAGTACTACCCAGCCTCCGGAGACCGCGGCCCGTGAAGAGTAATTTCGACCGCATCCTGTCCAGCGAAGACGTGATGCGCCGCCGCGCCACCTTTCTGCAAAAGATCCACATCGACGGCCCGCTGTTGATCCTGCTCCTGACCCTCGCGGCCGGCAGCCTGTTCGTGCTGTATTCAGCCAGCGGTAAAAGCTGGGACCTGCTGATCAAGCAAGCCACCTCGTTCGGCATCGGGCTGGTGTCGATGTTTGTCATTGCCCAGTTGGAGCCGCGCTTCATGGCGCGCTGGGTGCCGGTGGCCTATGTGCTGGGCGTCCTGTTGCTGGTGGTGGTGGACGTCATGGGCCACAACGCGATGGGCGCCACGCGCTGGATCAACATCCCGGGCGTCATCCGTTTCCAGCCTTCTGAATTCATGAAAATCATCATGCCGGCCACCATCGCCTGGTATCTGTCCAAGCGCACGCTGCCACCCCATCTCAAGCATGTGGCGCTGAGTCTGGCGCTGATCGGGATTCCGTTCGTGCTGATCGTGCGCCAGCCGGACCTGGGCACGTCGCTGCTGATTCTGGCGTCGGGGACGTTCGTGCTGTTCATGGCCGGCCTGCGCTGGCGCTGGATCATCAGTGTGGTTGCGGCGGCGGTGCCGGTGGCGGTGGCCATGTGGTTCTTCTTCATGCACGACTACCAGAAGCAGCGAATCCTGACGTTCCTTGATCCTGAAAGCGATCCGCTGGGCACCGGCTGGAACATCATTCAGTCCAAGGCCGCCATCGGCTCGGGCGGCGTGTTCGGCAAAGGCTGGCTGCTCGGCACCCAGTCGCACCTGGATTTCCTGCCCGAAAGCCATACCGACTTCATCATCGCGGTATTGGGTGAGGAGTTCGGGCTGGTGGGCATCTGTGCGCTGCTGCTGATCTATCTGTTGCTGATCGGCCGTGGGCTGGTGATCACCGCCCAGGCGCAAACGCTCTACGGCAAATTGCTGGCGGGCAGTCTGACCATGACATTTTTCGTATATGTATTCGTGAACATCGGTATGGTCAGCGGCTTGCTGCCGGTGGTGGGGGTGCCTTTGCCCTTTATCAGCTACGGCGGAACGTCGCTGGTGACCCTACTGTCAGCGTTCGGGGTTTTGATGTCGATCCATACCCATCGCAAGTGGATCGCGCAGGTTTGATTAAGGTGAACAACTCAATGCAAGTCGTTTGTGGCTGGGCTGCTCGATATGCGCCGCTGGTCGGACTGGTGAGCTTGCTCGGCACAGTGCAGGAGTCACTCGCCGGCAATTATGACGGTTCCCCCCAGGTGGCTGAATTCGTCGGGGAAATGACCCGCGATTACGGGTTTGCCGGGGAGCAGTTGATTGATGTCTTCCGCGATGTGGAACGCAAGCAGTCGATTCTGGACGCCATCTCCCGGCCGGCCGAACGGGTCAAACCGTGGAAGGAATACCGGCCCATGTTTCTCACCGACGCGCGGATCGCCCGCGGTGTGGATTTCTGGCGGCAGCATGAAGCCACCCTCGCACGCGCTGAGCAAGAGTACGGCGTGCCGGCTCAGGTCATCGTGGCGATTATCGGCGTAGAGACCTTTTTCGGGCGTAATACCGGTAATTACCGGGTGATCGATGCACTGTCGACGCTGGGTTTCGACTACCCGCCCCGCGCTGTCTTCTTCCGCAAGGAGCTTCGCGAGTTCCTGCTGCTGGCGCGTGAACAACAGGTCGACCCGTTGACGCTCAAGGGATCCTACGCCGGGGCCATGGGCCTGCCGCAGTTCATGCCGAGCAGCTTTCGGGCGTACGCGGTGGATTTTGACGGCGACGGTCACATCAATATCTGGAACGATCCGGACGACGCCATCGGCAGCGTGGCCAGCTATTTCAAGCGCCACGGTTGGGTCGCGGGCGAGGGCGTTGTCAGCCTTGCCAGCGTGAATGGCCAGCGCGTCGACGAAGGTTTGAGCCCGGGAATCGAACCGGTAAAGACCGTCGGGGAGTTGCGAGCCTTGGGTTGGGCGAGTCATGATGCGCTGCGCGATGACATGCCGGTCACCGCGTTTCGCCTCGACGGCGACAACGGGCCGGAATATTGGCTGGGTTTAAAGAATTTTTACGCAATCACGCGTTACAACCGCAGTGTGATGTACGCCATGGCCGTGCATCAGCTGTCTGAACGATTGGTTCAAGCTCGGGGCGTCAAGTAATGCGGTCTTTGCCGATACAACAACCATTGAAGCTGATGGCCTTCACGGCGCTGACATTGTTAATCGTCAGTTGCTCATCAAACAGCCCCACCACCCGCGCCAAGCAGCAGGGCAATATTGTCCGCGCTCAGCCAGGGCTGGACATCAACCGGGCACACAAAGACGGCGCGCCATGGTGGGACGTAGACGTCTCGCGCATCCCGGACGCCGTGCCGACGCTGCACACCGGCCCCTACAAGGCCAACCCCTACACCGTGCTGGGCAAGACGTATTTCCCGCTCAACAATTCGGCGAGCTACGCGGCGACCGGGACCGCGTCCTGGTACGGCACCAAGTTCCACGGCCAGAACACCGCCAACGGCGAGGTCTACGACCTGTACGGCATGAGCGCGGCGCACAAGACGCTGCCACTGCCCAGCTACGTGCGTGTGACCAACCTGGACAACAACCGGACAGTGATTCTGCGCGTCAACGACCGTGGGCCGTTCTACTCGGACCGCATCATCGATTTGTCCTATGCCGCCGCCAAGAAGCTGGGGTACGCCGAAATCGGCACCGCCCGGGTCAAGGTCGAAGGCATCGACCCGGCCCAGTATTGGGCGCAGCGTGGCAAGCCTGCGCCGTTGATGCTTGATCAGCCGCAAGTGGCCTCCAGTGCGCCGGTCCGTGCACAGGCCCCGGTGATCACCGCATCGGCCGGCACCATTGAGCAATGGACACCGCCACCGCAGCAGCATGCCGATCCTGTCCCGCCTGTTCCGGTGCAGATCGACGCAAAAAAAAACGCTTCCGGACCAGCGTCTGGGCTATTTCTCCAAGTGGGAGCCTTCGCCAACCCGGACGCTGCGGAGCTGCTGAGGTCCAAACTGAGCGGGATGGTGCGGGCACCGGTTTTCGTGAGTTCGATAGCGCGCAATCAGCAGACGCTGTACCGCGTCCGGATGGGGCCGGTCGACACGCCGGGTGAAGCCCAGCAACTGCAAAACAGCGTAAGGTCGGCCAATCTGGGCTCGCCGAGTGTTGTCACGTCGGATCAGTGATTCGAGCCTCGGCGACGAGATCGAATCGATGTTGCTGCCGACGGCGACTTGCCACAGAGCAAGCGTTATCAGCAACTTTTCACGCGTCTTGCTGTTAAAGCAAAGCGCGTCTGCCAGGGTCGCCTGGCACCATAGCTTTGCCCGCGAGGGCATGTTTGCCCATTAGCAATTTCGAGAGACGGATGAACATCACCACCTTTGCAAAACGCCTGTGCCTGCTTATTCCGCTATTCACCGCGCCTGTAGTATTCGCGGCAGAACAGATGACGCCATCGCCACCGCAACTGGCTGCCAAGGCTTACGTGCTGATGGACGCCAACAGCGGGAACGTCCTGGTTGAAAACAACGGCGACCAGCGTCTGCCGCCAGCCAGCCTGACCAAACTGATGACAGCCTACATCGCGACCCTGGAAATCCGTCGCGGCCAGATCGGCGAAAACGATCCGGTGACCATCAGCGAGAACGCCTGGCGTACCGGCGGTTCGCGGATGTTCATCAAGGTGGGTAGCCAGGTCACGGTCAGCGACCTGCTGCACGGCATCATCATTCAGTCCGGTAACGACGCCAGTGTTGCGCTCTCCGAGCACATCGCCGGCAGCGAAGATGCGTTCGCCGACATGATGAACAAAACCGCGGGCGACCTGGGCATGGTCAACAGCCACTTCATGAACCCCACCGGCCTGCCGAACCCGGAGCACTACGCCACCGCTCACGATATGGCGATCCTGGCACGCGCAATCATTCACGAAGACCCGGCTCACTATGCGATCTACTCGCAGAAAGAGTTCTTCTGGAACGGCATCAAGCAACCTAACCGCAACCTGCTGCTGTGGCGCGACAAGACCGTTGATGGCCTGAAAACCGGTCACACCGAAGAAGCCGGCTACTGCATGGTGTCCTCGGCCGTACGTGATGGCATGCGTCTGATTGCAGTGGTGTTTGGTACCAACAGCGAGCAAGCCCGTGCGGCCGAAACCCAGAAGCTGCTGACCTACGGTTTCCGCTTCTTCGAAACCCAGAGCTTCTACCAGAAGGGCACCGAACTGGCTCAAGCGCCGGTCTGGAAAGGCACCGAGCGTCAAGTCAAGGCCGGCCTGGCTGATGACCTGACCATGACCATGCCTAAAGGCGAAATGAAGAAACTCGCCGCCAGCATGACCATGAACCCGCAACTGGTTGCGCCGATCGCCAAAGGCGACGTTATCGGCAAAATCGAAGTAAAGCTGGACGACAAGGTTGTGCACACTGCTAATCTGATCGCACTGGACGCTGTCGACGAAGGTGGTATCTTCCGCCGCCTGTGGGATAGCATCCGCCTGTTCTTCTACGGCTTGTTCAACTGATCCACCGTTCCTTGTGCCCCTGCCGCCCCGCGCGGCAGGGAGCTGTCCGTTTTCTCGGCTTACGAGGCCGTTAGTGCCATGACAGATTCCGACGTAAAAGCGCCAAAAATCGAATTCCCTTGTGTGGACTACCCCATCAAGGTGATCGGCGATACGGGCGTGGGCTTCAAGGACCGGATCATTGAAATCCTTGAAAAACACGCCACGGTCGACCACAACACCCTGGCCGAACGCCAAAGCAGCAACGGCAAGTACACCACCGTCCAGCTGCACATCATCGCGACCGGTCAGGACCAGCTTTACGACATCAACAGTGAGCTGCGTGCCACCGGCTTCGTGCACATGGTGCTCTGAATGACTGACAGTCTGGGCTTTCGCGACCTGGGATTGGTCGATTATGAGCCCACCTGGCAAGCCATGAAGCGCTTCACTGATGACCGCGATCGCGAGGTCGGCGATGAAGTGTGGCTGGTCCAGCACCCGCCGGTCTTCACACAAGGGCAGGCCGGCAAACCCGAACATTTGCTGCTGCCGGGCGACATTCCGGTGGTACAGGTCGATCGCGGCGGCCAAGTGACATATCATGGCCCAGGCCAATTGGTGGCGTATCTGTTACTGGATGTGCGCCGCCTGGGTTTCGGTGTGCGGGATCTGGTGACCCGGATCGAGCACAGCCTCATCGCGCTGCTCGCCAGTTACGGCGTGACGGCGGCGGCAAAGGCGGACGCACCGGGGGTCTATGTCGACGGGGCAAAAATTGCGTCGTTGGGCCTTCGTATCCGCCACGGCTGTTCGTTCCATGGTCTGGCGTTGAACGTCGACATGGATCTGGAACCGTTTAAACGGATCAATCCCTGCGGGTATTCGGGGCTGGCGATGACCCAGCTGCGCGATCATGCAGGGCCGATTGAATTTGCCGAGGTCAGTGCCCGGCTGCGTGCGCAGCTTGTCAGACACCTCGACTACGCTGAGCAGACGACCCTCACGGGCGGAATCGACTGATTATGACTACTGCGCATGACACGGCTGCGGCCGTTCAAAACCTGATCCCGACAGTCAATTTGAATGCCGGGCGTCCGAAAGTGGAAGCCGGCGTCAAGCTGCGCGGCGCGGAAAAAGTCGCGCGTATCCCGGTGAAAATCATTCCCACGGTGGACCTGCCGAAAAAGCCGGACTGGATTCGCGTGCGTATCCCGGTCTCGCCGGAAGTCGACCGCGTCAAGCAACTCCTGCGCAAACACAAACTGCACAGCGTCTGCGAAGAAGCGTCCTGCCCGAACCTGGGCGAGTGCTTCTCCGGCGGCACCGCGACGTTCATGATCATGGGCGACATCTGCACCCGTCGTTGCCCGTTCTGCGACGTCGGCCATGGCCGTCCGAAGGCACTGGATGCCGATGAGCCGAAGAACCTGGCTATCGCTATTGCCGACATGCGCCTCAAGTACGTGGTGATCACCTCGGTGGACCGCGACGACCTGCGTGACGGCGGTGCTCAGCACTTCGCTGACTGCATTCGCGAGATCCGCGCACTGTCGCCCAACGTTCAGCTCGAAACCCTGGTCCCGGACTATCGCGGTCGCATGGACATCGCGCTGGAAATCACCGCCGCGACGCCGCCTGATGTGTTCAACCACAACCTTGAGACCGTGCCGCGTCTGTACAAGGCCGCGCGTCCGGGTTCCGACTACCAGTGGTCGTTGACCCTGTTGCAGCGCTTCAAGGAAATGGTGCCTCACGTGCCGACCAAATCCGGCCTGATGCTGGGCTTGGGTGAGACGGACGAGGAGGTCATCGAAGTGATGCAGCGCATGCGTGAGCACAACATCGACATGCTCACGCTGGGCCAGTACCTGCAGCCGTCCCGCAGCCACTTGCCGGTCGAGCGCTTCGTGCACCCGGACGTTTTCGCCTGGTTTGCCGAGGAAGGCTACAAGATGGGCTTCAAGAACGTGGCGTCCGGTCCGCTGGTGCGTTCCTCGTACCACGCTGACGAACAGGCCAAGCTGGCCAAGTCGTTGCTGACTGCGGGCTGATACACCGCCGCTTTTTGGCGTACAAAAAAACGGGCCGGATAGTGATATCCGGCCCGTTTTCGTTATCGCTTTTGATCGTTCCCACGCTCCGCGTGGTAACGCCGCTCGAGACGCTCCGCGTCTGCACTCGGTGACGCGGAGCGTCACAGGCGGCATCCCCACGCAGAGCGTGGGGACGATCAACGCCTTCGCGAGCAAGCTCCCTCCCACAAGGCGCAGGCGTAAAATTTAAGGCTTACGCAAACTGTCCAGCAGCTCATGCGTCGGGTAACCGTCCGCCGGCCAGCCCATGGACTGCTGCGCGCTGCGAATCGCCTTACGCGTATTGGCGCCGATAATCCCGTCTGGAGCGCCGGCGTCGTACTGACGTGACGAGAGCAGGGTTTGCAGCTCGATGCGCTCAGAGCGGCTCAGAGGGCGATCACCGCGAGGCCATTCGCCCACCACGTAGCCACCGCCGGTGAAACGCTCGGACAGCAGCCCGATGCCCAAGGCATAGGACGACGAATTGTTGTATTTCAGGATCGCCCGGAAATTGTCCATCACCAGAAACGCTGGGCCTTTGTAACCGGCCGGGAGCAACAGCGCCGCTTGCTGTTGCAGCAGGTTGACGGGCAGTGCGGCGCCGTTCGGCAGCTTCAGGCCCATCTGCTGCCACTCGGCAATGCTCTTGCGGGTCGACGAGTCGGCCAGTGCGTAATCAAAACCCTGCGCCAGCTGCACCTCGAACCCCCACGGCTGCCCTTTTTGCCAACCTGAGCTTTGCAGGTAGTGCGCGGTGGAGGCGAGGGCGTCGCCCGGGTTATTCCAGATGTCCCGGCGACCGTCGCCATCGAAATCCACGGCGTGGGTGTTGTAGGTCGTGGGAATGAACTGCGTCTGCCCCATGGCGCCAGCCCATGAACCCAACATGCTCGGCGCGTCGATGTCACCGTGCTGCAAAATCTGCAGGGCGGCGATCAACTGATCCTGGGCGAACTGCGGGCGACGGCCTTCGTAGGCCAGTGTCGCCAGCGAGCGGATCACCGATTGCGAGCCCTGGAACTGACCGAAGCTGCTCTCCATGCCCCACACGGCGACCAACGCCTGGCGGTCAACGCCGTAGCGCTGCTCGATCTGCTGCAGCACGTCAGCGTACTGGTTCAGCAATGCCTGGCCTTTGCGCACCCGCACCGCCGACATCGCGCCGTCGAGGTATTCCCAGACCGGGCGACTGAACTCAGGCTGGCTGCGGTCCGCCTTGACCACGCTCATGTCCGGCGTCACACCCGCGAACGCCGTATCGAACACCTCAGGCCGGATACCCGCGCCTAACGCCTGGGCACGAAACGTCGACTGCCATTCGGCAAACGTCATGGGCGGCTGGATTTCGAAGTTGGTGTCGTCAGGCTGCGCCACTGCGCTGGGAACGGTCGGCGCCGTACGGGTGACCGGGAGAGGGGTGGCAACCGCCGCGGTAGGTTGCTCTGCGCAGGCGACCAAAATGAGGAGGCTGGAACAAGTGATCAGTTGGCGCACCTGCCAACGACGTGGAAAACGAAAGGGCATTCTTGGGTCCAGAGCAATAACCGTTAGGTGCAGACCTTACCATGCCTGCCCGCCTGGCGGGGCCTCTGGCGCTTTAGTGGTCGTTCATGCCGCCATAACGGAAGAAGCCTCCCAGCTTTTAGACTGGAAGGCTTCGCGGCGGTAGCTGCCTTTGCCTTTGGCCGGTTGTTCCTGACGGCTTCGGAACAGTGGCTGGGCGATGATGGATTTAGCTTTGTTCGGCCGTTTCTTCGGCTTGCTCATGGCGGTGCTCTCTGTGGGGGTTGATCAAACGGGGCAGATCATCGGACAGATCGGCGGGGGTGTCCAATTGAGCGGGGCTATCGGAAATTAGCTGCGCACTATGCATTGTAGGAGCGCGCTTGCCCGCGAACGCGGTGTGTCAGTTACCTGTCATTCGCCTGACACACCGCAATCGCGGGCAAGCGCGCTCCTACCTAGGGATGAGCGTTTATTCCGAAGGCAACGCCAGGCGCTGTCCAGCCATGAGCAATGACAAGCGACTCAGGCTGCTCCAGACGGAACCTGGCGCCTGTCCCTTGATCTGTGCGTCGATCTGCTGGGCGTCCATCAGCAAGCGTGCCCAACGACTGGCCGAATGCCGCTGCAGCGCTTTGCTCATAAGCGGTTTGCGTTTGTCCCAGATCGGCGGACGTGCCTGACTGAAGGCTTTGTCCAGCGGGATGCCCTGACTGAATTGCAGTGCCAGGTTGGCCAGCACTCGCAGCTCGCGCGACAAGGCCCAGAGAATCACCGGCGGTTCCACGCCTTCGCCACGCAGGCCTTCCAGCATGCGCAGGGCATGCGCTGCCTCACCGTTGAGAATCGCATCGGTCAGGCCAAACACGTCAAACCGCGCACTGTCGGCAACCGCCGCTTGCACGGTCTCGACCGTGATCTGGCCTTCCTCGGCCATCAGCTTGAGCTTTTCGATTTCTTGGGCGGCGGCCAGCAGGTTGCCCTCGACCCGCGCGGCGATCAGCTCAATCGCATCCGGCGTGGCCGAAAGCCCCGCCTGCGACAGGCGTTGGCGGATCCATTGTGGCAACTGGCTGGCGTCGACCGGCCAGATCTGCACGAATTGAGTCTGAGCGCCTTCCACCAGCGCCTTGCCCCACTTGGTTTTTTGCGCGCTGCCGTCGAGCTTGGGCAAGCTGACCAGCAACAAGGTGTCTTCCGGAGGACGACCGCAGTATTCCAGCAACGCCGCGGCGCCCTTGTCGCCGGGTTTGCCGGAGGGCAGGCGGAGTTCCAGCAGGCGACGCTCGGCGAACAGCGACATGCTGGCACCGGCCTGCAACAGCGTGCCCCAGTCGAAACTGGCGTCGGCGCTGAAGACCTGGCGTTCGTCGAAGCCCTGCTGACGGGCAGCGGCACGGATGGCGTCGCACGCTTCCTGACATTGCAGCGGATCATCACCGCTGACGATGTAGACAAGCGCGAGGCTGCCTTGAAGGTGTTTGCCAAGTTGGGCGGGGGCGAGTTTCATCGGTCGAAGAAGGACGGGGCTGGCGAACCAGCCCCGAGGCCTTTACCTGCTCGGGATTTCAACAGGTGACTGCTGAGGCGTCTCGTCCCGGATGCGCTGTGCGGCGGCTTCTGCGTCGGCCTGGGCCTTGGCGGCTGCGTCGGCTTTGGCTTGCAGTTCGTCAAGACGCGCAGGTGTCAGCTGTTGCAGACGGGCCATCAGCTTCTGCACCAGATCGCTGCGCATTTCACGGCGGATCTGTTCAGCTTCCTGGTCCGAACCGATCAGGTTGTTGCCGTCATGCACGAAGGTCTTCTGCGACTGCACGTTATCGTCCAGCAGCAACACATCTTTCATGCCGTGGACTTCGTATTTCACGACGATGTTCAGCTCATATTCGGCCGAACGTCCGGAACCGGCATAGCTGGCCGTGCGCTGAGTCTCGTCTTCACGGACCAGGATCAACTTGTACGGTGCGCCGGTGTAGACGTGAACGCCGCTGTTTTTCAGGGTCGACGTCAGTTGAGTCACGATTTCGCCGTAGACGTTACGTGCGCTGACGTCCAGTTCCTTGAGTTGCAGCGCCGTGGTGCCGGTACCGCGCAGCTGGAAACCGCAGGCGCTCAGCAGGACAGCGAGGCCCATAACCAGCAGATTGCGTTTGATCATCTTGTTGCTCCCCTTGAATCCGTTTGGGCCGGCGCCGCCGACCCTGGAAGTATTTTCAGCGCCCGGAATCGCCGGGCGCCTGATCCAGTCAGCTGGCGACAATGTTCACCAGTTTGCCGGGCACGACGATCACTTTACGAATCATCAGGCCGTCGACGAAGCGCAGCACGTTTTCATTGACCCGTGCGGCGGCTTCGATGTCCTCGCGGCTGGCGCCGGCAGGCATTTCAAGATGACCGCGCAGCTTGCCGTTGACCTGAATCACCAGCTGCAACGTGTCCTGAACCAGCGCCGACTCATCGACAACCGGCCAGCCGGCGTTAATGACCGGATCCGCGTGGCCCAGCGCCGACCACAGTTCGTGGCTGATGTGCGGGGTGATCGGTGCCAGCAGCAGAGCCACGGTTTCCAGGCCTTCCTGCAACAGCGCGCGATCCTGCGGCGTGGTGTTCGCTGCTTTCTCCAGCACATTCATCAGCGTCATGACCTGAGCGATGGCGGTGTTGAATTTGTGATGCTGCCCGACGTCCTGACCAGCCTGCTTGATGGCCAGATGGATCGAGCGACGAACCGCTTTCTGGTCATCGTTCAGCGCGGACGTGTTCAGCTTGCCCGGCAGGCCTGCGTTGACGTGGGCCTGGGACAAGCGCCACACGCGTTTCAGGAAGCGGTGAGAGCCTTCAACGCCTGAGTCAGACCATTCCAGGCTCATGTCGGGCGGTGAGGCGAACATCATGAACAGACGGCAGGTGTCTGCGCCGTACTGGTCGATCATCGATTGTGGATCGACGCCGTTGTTCTTGGACTTGGCCATCTTCTCGATGCCACCGATCTCGACGGGCAGGCCGTCGGCAATCAGTTTGGCGCCGATGATCTTGGCTTTGCTGTCACGCTCGAATTCGACATCGGCGGGGTTGAACCAGGTCTTGCTGCCGTTGGCTTCCAGACGATAGAACGTCTCGGCGACCACCATGCCCTGGGTCAGCAGGTTCTTGAAGGGTTCGTTGGAGCTGACCAGGCCTTCATCGCGCATCAGCTTGTGGAAGAAGCGCGCGTACAGCAGGTGCAGAATCGCGTGCTCGATACCACCGATGTACTGGTCGACCGGCAGCCAGTGGTTGGCCGCTTTCGGGTCAACCATGCCGCCTTCGTAGTTGGGCGAGGCGTAGCGAGCGAAATACCACGAGGACTCGACGAAGGTGTCCATGGTGTCGGTTTCGCGCTTGGCCGGCGCACCGCATTTCGGGCAGCTGCACTCGTAGAATTCAGGCATGCGGGCCAAAGGCGAACCGGCGCCGTCCGGCACCACGTCTTCAGGCAGCTTGACTGGCAACTGGTCTTCCGGGACCGGCACGTCGCCACAGGCGTCGCAATGCACGATCGGGATCGGGCAGCCCCAGTAGCGCTGGCGGCTGATGCCCCAGTCGCGCAGGCGGAACTGGGTGCGGGATTTGCCCAGGTCTTTCTTGATCAGCGCGACTTCCATGGCATCGAATGCGCCCGCAAAGTCCAGGCCGTCGAATTCGCCGGAGTTGATCAACTGGCCGTGTTCGCCATAAGCGTCCTGCCATGGCGCAGGGGTTTCATCGCCCGCACTGGTGCGCACGACCGCTTTGATCGGCAGGCTGTATTTGGTGGCGAACTCGAAATCACGCTCGTCGTGGGCCGGCACAGCCATGACCGCGCCGTCGCCGTAATGCATCAGCACGTAGTTGGCGACCCAGACCGGCAGCTTCTCCCCGGTCAGCGGGTGCTCGACGAACAGCGGGGTCGGCAGGCCTTTCTTCTCTTGGGTAGCAACGTCGGCTTCGGCGACGCTGCCGCTTTTGCATTCGTGAATGAAGGCTTGCAGCTCGGCGGCCTTGTCGGCGTCCATGTGCTCAAGCGCCAAGGCCGCGAGCGGGTGCTCGGCGGCGACGGCAACGTAGGTCGCGCCCATCAGGGTGTCGGGGCGGGTGGTGAAGACTTTCAGTGCGCCGGCTTCGCCAATGGAGGCCTGGTCGTACGGGAACTGCACTTCCATCCCGCGAGACTTGCCGATCCAGTTGCGCTGCATGGTCTTGACCTGTTCAGGCCAGCCCGGCAGTTCGTCGAGGCTCTCCAGCAGCTCATCGGCGTACGCGGTGATCTTGAAGTAGTACATCGGGATTTCACGCTTTTCGATCACCGCGCCCGAACGCCAGCCGCGGCCGTCGATCACTTGCTCGTTGGCCAGGACGGTCTGGTCGACCGGGTCCCAGTTCACGGTGCCGTTCTTGCGATAGATCACGCCTTTTTCGAACAGGCGAGTGAACAGCCATTGTTCCCAGCGATAGTAATCAGGCTTGCAGGTGGTGATTTCCCGCGACCAGTCGATCGCCAGACCCAGGCTCTTGAGCTGGTTCTTCATGTAGGCGATGTTTTCGTAGGTCCACTTGGCGGGCGCGACGTTGTTTTTCATCGCGGCGTTTTCGGCCGGCATGCCGAACGCGTCCCAGCCCATGGGCTGCAGGACGTTCTTGCCTTGCATGCGCTGATAGCGGGCGATCACGTCACCGATGGTGTAGTTGCGCACGTGACCCATGTGTAGCTTGCCGCTGGGGTAAGGGAACATCGACAGGCAGTAGTACGTGTCCTTGCCTGGCTGTTCACTGACTTCAAAAGACTTTTGCTCGTCCCAGAAGGTCTGGGCGGCGGCTTCGATTTCGCGGGGCTGATAGAGTTCGTGCATGGCTACTTTTAACTGAGATTGGTGACCCTTGACCGCTTCGCGGCATCGCCGGGTCTCAAAGGCCTCGCTTGCCGGGCAATTGCCGGGGCCGCGCGATGCGTTCGTGCTCGGGTGAGCGAAGTGGAATTGCAGGAAGCGCCGTAGCATACATGAGGGCTCCATACCGAGGGAAACCCTGATTACGCCCGCAGCCCCGGTCTGCCGCCGTTTGTCGCTGTATCGCGCCGGTTTGCGCAGCCCCGCTAAGCTGATTGGCGAGGGTGTGGTTTTATTTCAAGTGAGGTCTTCAGTGAGGTGAACGGATGACAGAGCTGCGGCACACCGCAATACAACCTGATTTGTACGAGCGTTTGATCGATCGTCTGGGGCTGGCCCTCGAGACGGCGAAAACAGCAGTTCGGCTTCGTGACGAACACCCCGCAGAGTTGGAATTGCGTGGATTAAGCTACGCCGAGTTCCAGTTGATCGAGGCGTATCTGGACAGAAACGAAGTCGCGGTGAAACAAGCAACGAATGCATGGAACCGCACTACCCATTTGTCTCGGGAGCCTTCCGAGCCGGTAACGGCGCCGCGTTCATCGGCCAATGTCATCTGGCTGAAGGACCAGAAGCGCGCTGGCGTATCGTCGAAGTTGAGTCGCTACAGTTCCAGTAAACACTTCAAGCGTTGACCGTGTGGGCCTCTGGCCCGCCTTTTAAGCATTGTTGCTTAGCGTAAATCCTTTTAGGCTTCGGGCATCATCTGGAGATGCTCGATGCCTTTTCGCTATTTCTTCAAAACCCTTCTGTTGCCCCCTGGCTTGTTTCTGCTGCTTATCCTGTTGGCCTGTGCGCTGCGGCGCTCGCGCCCGCGTCTGGCGATTGCCTGTTTCGTGCTCGGCTTCTGCGGATTGTGGGCGATCAGCATGCCGGTGATGGTCGAGTGGTCGGCGCGGGCCATCGAGCGCATCGGGCCATTGCCGCAAAGTGACTGGGCGACGTTGGCCCAACGCGCGGACGCCATTGTGGTACTGGGTTCCGGGCGTGAGCGCAATGATCCGAGTTGGGGTGCGGATATTCCCACCGGCGTTGCGCTGGAGCGGTTGCGCTATGCGGCGCGGATGTCGAAGGCGTCCGGCTTGCCGATTCTGGTCACTGGTGGCTTGCACTACGGCGAACCGCCCAGCGAGGCGGCGATCATGGCCGAGTCGCTGGAGAATGATTTTGGCGTGAAGGTGCGCTGGCAGGAGGGGTTGAGCCGCACCACCTGGGAAAACGCGACCATGACCGCCGCCGTGTTGCTGCCTCAGGGCATCAACCGTGTGGTGGTGGTTACTCAGGCCTGGCACATGCCGCGTTCGGTGTGGAGCTTCGAAAAAGCAGGCTTTACCGTGGTCGCGGCACCGGTGGGCTTTTTAGGCGTGGACAACGCCCGCCCGTTCGGCGGCTGGTTGCCCGAAGCCAAGGCGATGACCCAGAGCGGGCAGCTGCTCAATGAGGCGGCGGGGTTGTTGATGTATCCGTTGGTTTACCGCTAGAGATGCATGGTAGGAGCGCGCTTGCCAGCGATCGCAGTGTGCCAGGCATACATTTGGCCGCTGACAGGACGCCATCGCGGACAAGCGCGCTCCTACACAGCCTGTACAGAAGCTGATCCCACGCCGAGCGTCACTAGTGTCCGGGGAAAATAAAACGGGGAGCTCGCTCCCCGTTATATATCGCGGTAATACAGCATAATCAGGCTTTTCAGACTCGATTTCGGCGATGTTTTCAAATACCCATCTAGGTCAGTTGCTCACCGCTTTCCCTACGGATCTTTTCCAGAGAGAAGTCAAAAACAGCAAGGCAGATCGATATGCCAAGTGCTGCACGTCTCGAGATCTCTTGGTGACGCTGCTGCTTGGGCATCTGCAACAAGCGAACAGCTTGCGCAGTTTGACCACGATGTCGCAGGCAATCGATGAGCATCAATATCATTTGAATGCCAAGTCGATACCTCGCTCCACACTCTCCGACGCGCTCAACAAACGAAGTGTTTTGCCGTTTCAGAAGACCGCCGAACACCTGCTCAAATGCATCGGCGGCCAACAGAGTCGAAGCCTGGGACGCATGATCAGCCTGATTGACTCAACCTCAATTACCTTGCGAGGCCCGGGGTTTGATGAGTGGACCCTGGCCAACAAAACCCGCATCACGCAGGGCTTGAAGATCCACACCGGGTTTGATCCGGTCCAGCTGGCACCGACCTACATCAACATCACGCCGGCGAACATCAACGACATGACCGATGCCCTGAAGATGCCGATTCAGCCGGGCATGACGTACGTGTTCGATAAAGGCTACTGCGACTACGGCTGGTGGCATGAACTGCATGCGGCCGGCGCCTATTTTGTGACGCGGCTCAAGTCCAACGCCAACGTGAGACTGTCCCATAGGCACTCTTCCCCAGCGTCCGGGAGCGCGGTGCGAACGGACGAAATCGTGCAGTTTGGCAGGCGGCAAAATGCTTTTAAGGACGCGCCCGTCAGGCGCATTTCGGTCAGCATCGAGGACTGGAAAAACCCGCTCACGCTGATCACCAATGACATGACAAGCCCACCCGAAGAGATTGCTGATCTTTACAAGCAGCGTTGGCAGATCGAACTTTTTTTCAAGTGGATAAAGCAGCATTTGAAGCTCAAACGCTTCTACGGCTTTTCAGAAAATGCTGTGCGTTTGCAGATATACACTGCCGTTATCACCTATTTACTGCTGCATATCCTTCAGCGACGTTCGGGCTTAAGGGCGTCGCTGTTCGACCTGACCAGACGTCTGAGCTGCGTCTGGTTCGAACGCCCGCTTACCCGGAAGTATCAAACGCTACGAAGGCAGAATATTGAAAAGCTGAAGGCTGCCCAGGGCAGCCTTCAGCTATGACAAATTTTCCCCGGACACTAGTGACGCCGAGCGTGGGAATGATCATCAAACGGTCTTGGCAATCCGGCTCGCGACCAACGCCCAACCCACCAACAGCAACGACAGGATGATCAGCGGCCACGAGCGCCATTGCAGGTACGGCGTCAGGTTCTGCATCGGCACCACGTCGCCGTACATCACGCCGCGTTCGAACTGTGGGATGGTGGTGGTGATTTTGCCGAACGGATCAATCAACGCAGACACGCCATTGTTGGTGGCGCGAATCATCCAGCGACCCGCTTCCAGCGCCCGCATCTGCGCCATTTGCAGGTGTTGCAGCGGCCCGATCGAAGTGCCGAACCACGTGTCGTTACTCACCGTCAGCAGCAGGTCGCTCTGCGCGGACAAGCCGGCGGCGAATTCCGGGTACACCACTTCATAGCAAATGAACGGTGCGATCTGATAACCCTTGGCTTGAAGCAGCGATTGATCCGCCGGCCCCCGCGCGAAGTCCGACATCGGCAGATTGAAGAAGCTGATCAGCCCGCGAAGCACTTCCTGCAACGGCACATACTCGCCGAACGGCACCAGTTTCTGCTTCAGATAAGTCCCGTCCCCTTGGCCCGCCACGGTGATGGCGTTGTAGTAACGGTATTCGCCTCGTCCGCTCAGCTCACGTAACGGCACGCCGGTGATAAAGGCGGAATCCCGGTCTGCGGCAAACTTGCCCATCATCGACAGGTAACCCGCGACCGATTCCTTGAGGACCGGGATGGCGGTTTCAGGCCAGATAATCAGGTCCGTCCGTTTTGCGCTCAACGCCATGTCGCGGTACAGCGCCAATTGCGCATTCAGCGCCGCGGGGTCCCACTTCATGTGTTGTTCGACGTTGCCCTGGAACGCGGCAACCGACAGCGGCGCGCCAGAAGGCGAAGTCCAGGCGTGGTGCTTGAGCGACACCCCGATCACCCAGGGCGCCAGCAACAGAACCACGCCAGCAGCCAGAAAGGATTTGCGCGCGCGCAGACGATAGAGGTTGCACAACAGCGCCGCGGTCAGGGCCAGCGAGAAGGAAATCAGCCACATGCCGCCCACCGGCGCGAGCCCCGTCAGCGGCCCATCGAGCTGGCTGTAGCCTGAATAAAGCCACGGGAAACCGGTGAGAAACCAGCCACGGAACATTTCCTGGCCGAACCACAGGGCCGCGAAGGCCAGCGCGTCGGCGAGCGGTGCTTCGTTGCGCCGAATCCAGCGGGCCCACAACCAGGCGGGCAGGGCGAAGAAAAACGCCACCGAGGCGCAGAACAACACCATGAGGAAGACCGCCAGCCAGACCGGTGCTTCGCCATAGGTGTGGATGCTGACGTAAATCCAGCTGGTCCCGCCGCCGAACAGGCCGAACCCGTAACACCAGCCGCGCCACAGCGCCTGACGCGGGGCCAGATCACGCAGCCCCAGATAGGAAACCACCAGGGCGACAATCGCCAGCGGCCAGATATCGAACGGCGCCAGGGCCAAGGTGATAAGCGCGCCAGCCACCATGGCCAGCAGGTTACCGGGCCAGCCGGGGCGGGTGATCCAGCGCATTTACATTCCTTACTGCAACGGTAAACGGGAGTACGAAAACGGCATCACGACAACAGCGTTACGAGCGTGAAAGCGGGCTCAGTCGCAGCAAGTGAATACGACGGCTGTCGGCATTCAGGATGCGGAAACGGTACGCGCCGATTTCGGTGATTTCGTTACGCTTGGGCAAGTGCCCGAACGCGTTCATCACCAGGCCGCCGACGGTGTCGAATTCGTCATCGGAGAATTCGCTGTCGAAAAACTCGTTGAAGCTATCGATCGGCGTCAGCGCCTTGACCAGGAAGTCGCCACTGGGCAGCGGCTTGATGTAGCTGTCTTCCTCGACATCGTGCTCGTCCTCGATGTCGCCGACGATCTGCTCCAGAACGTCCTCGATGGTCACCAGCCCCGCCACGCCGCCGTATTCGTCGATGACGATGGCCATGTGGTTGTGGTTGGCGCGGAACTCGCGCAGCAGCACGTTCAGGCGCTTGGATTCAGGCACGAATGTGGCCGGGCGCAGCAGGTTCTTGACGTCGCTGGTCTCGCCGTTTTCCTTGAGGATCAGCGGCAGCAGGTCTTTGGCGAGCAATACGCCGAGGACGTCGTCATGACTTTCGCCAATCACCGGGTAGCGTGAGTGCGCGGAATCAATGACCGCCGGGAGGAATTCGCGGGGGCTTTGGCTGGCCCGGATGCTGATCATCTGCGAGCGCGGCACCATGATGTCGCGGACCTGCAGGTCAGCGACCTGAATGGCACCTTCGACGATGGCCAGCGCTTCACTGTCCAGCAGCTTGTTCTGATGGGCTTCGCGCAGCAGCTCAAGCAGCTCCTGGCGGTTTTTCGGCTCATGGGCAAATGCCTGGGTCAGTTTACCCAACCATGACTTTTGCCCGTTGCTCGATCGGTCTTCGCTCATAGCCCTTACTCGTGTTCCTTTGCGGGTGCTGCTAATGGGGAGGAGCCGACGCTTTCATCGTCGGCGTATGGATCGGGGTAGCCCAACTCTGCAAGCAACGTTTGTTCCAGTGACTCCATTTCCAGGGCTTCGTCATCGTCGATGTGATCGTAGCCCAACAAATGCAGACAACCATGAATCACCAGATGCGCCCAATGGGCATCCAGCAATTTGCCTTGTTCGTGTGCCTCTCGCGTGACCACGGGCACGCAAATCACCAGATCTCCCAGCAGCGGGATATCCAGCATTTCGTCCGGGACATCGGCAGGAAAGGACAGCACGTTGGTGGCGTAATCTTTGTGCCGCCACGTGTGATTGAGCTCGCGGCCTTCCGTTTCATCGACAAGGCGAATGGTCAGCTCGGAATCGGCCGTGCGCTGGCGCAGGCCCAGTTCGCACCACAGGCGGAACTGGGCTTCGCTCGGAGCAGTCGCTTGCGTGGCGAGTTGCAGGTCCAGCTCAAGCATCGCGGCGGTTGTCCCTTGGCGAGTCGATCCGCCCGTTGGATTGATCGTTGAAGCGATCCTCATAGCGCTCGTAGGCTTCGACGATGCGCTGCACCAACGGATGACGCACGACGTCCTTAGGCTTGAAGTGGGTGAAGCTGATGCCCGGCACATCCTTGAGCACGTCGATGACATGGATCAACCCGGATTTCGTGCCCTTGGGCAGGTCGATCTGGGTGATGTCACCAGTGATCACGGCGGTGGAACCGAAGCCGATACGGGTCAGGAACATTTTCATCTGCTCGACGGTGGTGTTCTGACTCTCGTCGAGAATGATGAAGCTGTTATTAAGCGTACGACCACGCATGTAGGCCAGGGGTGCCACTTCGATGACCTGCTTCTCGATCAGCTTGGCGACGTATTCGAAGCCGAGCATCTCGTACAGCGCGTCATAGAGCGGTCGCAGGTACGGGTCGATTTTTTGGGCAAGGTCGCCCGGCAGGAAGCCGAGTTTTTCACCCGCTTCGACCGCCGGACGCACCAGCAGGATGCGCCGGATCTGCTCGCGCTCCAGCGCATCGACGGCCGCCGCCACAGCGAGGTAGGTCTTGCCTGTACCCGCCGGGCCGATGCCGAAGTTGATGTCGTTGCTGAGGATTTCCTTCACGTACTTTTGCTGATTCAAGCCGCGTGGGCGAATCATGCCTTTTTTGGTACGCAAGGCGACGCCGACTTCAGCGGCAGGGTGGTTGTCCAGCGCTTCAACGCCGGATTCCTGCAGGAACAGATGCACCATGTCCGGCGACAGCTCGGTGGTTTTGGTTTCCCGATACAGCCGGCGCAACAGGTTTTCTGCCGAAGTGGTCTTGGAGCGTTCGCCAATCATCTCGAACTGATTTCCGCGGTTGCGGATTTCGATGTCCAGGCGTTGCTCGATCAAGCGCAGATGCTCGTCGAATTGCCCGCACAGATTGGCGAAGCGGCGTGCCTCAAAGGATTCGAGGGTGAAACGATGTGGTTCTATGGGTGCGTTCAAGGTCGTTTTAGGCCGCCCGACGGCAATAGGAAGTGAACTGAAGGATAACCCCTGCGGGATTGCTTCGAAAGGGCTCACTTACTAATGGTGTTGTAGGCATTGCGCTGTAGGAGCGCGCTTGCCCGCGATATCTGTATATCAGGCGACGGCACTGTCGCAGAAATACCGCAATCGCGGGCAAGCGCGCTCCTACAGTCACGTGTGTTTGTAGATAAGGGCTATTTCGCTTTACTGCAACAGCGACCCGCGCAGCGAGTGGGGCTGGGCGTCGTCGATGTGCACGTCGGCGAACTGGCCGATCAGCTTGGCATTGGCGCAGCGGAAGTTGACGATGCGGTTGTTTTCCGTCCGTCCCTGCAACTCACCCGGGTCTTTCTTCGAGTAGTCGGTGACCAGAATCCGCTGGGTACTGCCCACCATCTGTCGGCTGATCTCGTATCCCTGCTGGTTCAAACGATGTTGCAGGGCCGCCAGGCGCTCTTTCTTCAGGGCCTCGGGCGTCTCGTCGTTCAGGTCCGCTGCCGGTGTGCCGGGGCGCGGGCTGTAGACGAACGAGAAGGAGAAGTCGAAACCCACGTCTTCGATCAGCTTCATGGTCTGCTCGAAGTCTTTCTCGGTCTCGCCGGGAAAGCCGACGATGAAGTCAGAGCTGATGCTGATACCCGGCACGGCAGCCCGAAGCTTGCGCAGCTTGGACTTGTATTCCAGCGCGGTGTGGTTGCGCTTCATGGCCGAGAGAATTCGGTCGGAGCCCGATTGCACCGGCAAATGCAGGTGTTTGACCAGCTCGGGCACTTCGGCGTGAGCCTGGATCAGGCTGTCGGAGAATTCCAGCGGGTGCGAAGTGGTGTAGCGAATGCGCTCGATGCCATCGATGGCCGCGACCACCCGAATCAGCTCGGCCAGGTCCGCGACGCGGCCGTCGTGGGTTGCGCCGCGATAACCGTTGACGTTCTGGCCCAGCAGCGTCACTTCGCGCACGCCGTTTTCCGCCAGATGGAAGACTTCGGTGATCACATCGTCGAACGGCCGGCTGACTTCTTCGCCGCGGGTATAAGGCACCACGCAGAAGGTGCAGTACTTGCTGCAGCCTTCCATCACCGACACATAAGCGCTCGGACCGTCGACACGCGGCTCGGGCAGGTGGTCGAACTTTTCGATTTCGGGGAACGAC
This sequence comes from Xanthomonas sp. WHRI 1810A, assembly GCF_040202885.1. Taxonomy (NCBI): domain Bacteria; kingdom Pseudomonadati; phylum Pseudomonadota; class Gammaproteobacteria; order Lysobacterales; family Lysobacteraceae; genus Xanthomonas; species Xanthomonas sp. WHRI 1810A. Next base: position 94,949 of record NZ_JBEGED010000009.1, on the reverse strand, counting down.
ACATCGACCTGCGGCAGCTTGGTCAGGCGCGCGGCGTCGATCATCTCAGGGAGGCGGTGCAAGGTCTGCGGGCCGAAGACCACGTCCACATACGGGGCGCGGTCACGGATGGCGGCGCCTTCCTGACTGGCGACGCAGCCCCCCACGGCAATGACCATTTCCGGGTTGGCAATCTTGAGTTCACGCCAGCGGCCAAGCTGGGAATAGACGCGGTCCTGGGCCCGCTCACGGATCGAGCAGGTGTTGAGCAGGATGACATCGGCATCTTCCGCGCGAGCGGTGACTTCCAGTGCTTGATGTTCGCCCAGCAGATCGACCATGCGCGAGCTGTCGTACTCGTTCATCTGGCAACCGTGGGTTTCGATATAAAGCTTCTTGGCCATGCGTGTTCATCAGGTGATTCAAAGAACCGCGCATTATAGGGATGCGGGCTCCGGGTTCCTAGCGTCGTCTAACGAGCGGCGTGCTATAGTTCGCGCCCTTTTCAGACCGCCGATCATTACCTGCCTGTTATGACCAAACGTGAAGCTCCAATTTACAAGGTGATTTTCCTTAACCAGGGACAGGTGTTCGAAATGTACGCCAAGCAGATCTATCAAAGCGATCTGTGGGGTTTTCTGGAGGTCGAGGAGTTCGTCTTCGGCGAGCGCACCACGGTGGTGGTCGATCCGAGCGAAGAAAAACTCAAGGCCCAGTTCGACGGCGTGGTGCGCAGCTTCATCCCCATGCATTCGATTGTGCGCATCGACGAAGTCGAGCGCATGGGCACTGCCAAGATCAGCGAGGCACGGCAGACCGGGAACGTCATGCCGTTTCCGATGCCGATGACGGACAAGTAGGCTACGCCGAATGGGGTGTGTCAGGCAGCGTTGATCAACGCAAGGTTGATCAGGGCAGTGGCGCGAACGGCGTGCGACCTTCAGCCGTTTGCAGCTCCAGCAGGTATTTGCGGAAGATCTGGCTTAATACCTGAGTCGCCACTTCTAGATCTTCTTTCTTCATTTGAGCGGACACTTCATCAGCCTGGTCCAGTGCATCTTCGGACCCGTTGACCGCCGCCATCTTCAGCACGATATAAGCCTGAATATTATTGGCTTGTACGCCCTCGCCACGGAAAAACATCAGCCCGAGTTGATACTGCGCCTGGGCATGCCCTTGCAGCGATGCTTTCTCGAAGTAATTGAGTGCCTGGGTCAAGTCACGGGGCGCATTCTTGCCGTCGTAATAGAACTCGCCCAACTCATATTGTGCTTGTGCATCCCCGGCTTGCGCCGCCTGCTGACAGGCCGACAAAGCCGCTGGCAAGTTGTCTGGCTGGGTATTGAGGGTGCAACGACCCACCGCTGGGATCAACAACGAGTTGCCACCTGCATTCGCCAGCAGGGGATGAAGAAGCAACAGGCAGCCCAATGCAAGGGTGCGGCCGGTGCGGTTCATGGAAGTCGACTTACCTCTGAAAAAGGTGCGGGCATGCCCGTCCAGCGAAACGTGCTGGCTGCGCATTATGAAATAACCAGTGGCAACCTTACAAAGTCTTTACTGATTTTCTGCTGCACGGGCTTGATTCGCCTGTATTCAGGGGGGCAAGTCGCGGAGCGGAATTTAATAATTAACAAAACTTGCATCAGAAATCCGTTGCAGGAGCGCGCTTGCCCGCGATTGTGGCGTTTCATTGAGCGTACATGTTGCTCAATGATCGCGATTCGCGGGCAAGCGCGTTCCTACAGATGGGTTCAGCGGTTAAGCGCAGCAAACGCCTTTTCGGCCGCATCCAGAGTCAGCTGCAATTCTGCGTCGCCATGGGCAATGGACGTGAAACCTGCTTCAAACGCGCTCGGTGCCAGGTACACGCCGCCTTCAAGCATCAGGTGGAAGAAGCGCTTGAAGCGGTCGGCGTCGCTGGTCATCACGTCCTGGAAGGTGACGATCTCTTTGGCGTCGCTGAAATACAGCCCGAACATGCCGCCTGCCTGGGTGGTAACAAAGGCGATGCCCGCCGCATCAGCCAGTGCTTGCAAGCCTTTGAGCAGGCGAGCGGTGTAATCGGTCAGCTCGTCATGGAAACCCGGGCGGCTGATCAGACGCAGTGTCGTCAGGCCAGCGGCCATGGCCAGCGGGTTGCCGGACAGCGTACCTGCCTGATACACCGGGCCCAGCGGCGCGATGTGGGACATGATCTCGCGCTTGCCGCCGAAACAACCCACCGGCATGCCGCCACCGATGATCTTGCCGAACGTGCTCAGGTCCGGCGTGACGTTGTAGTACGCCTGCGCGCCGCCCAATGCGACACGGAAACCGGTCATCACTTCGTCGAAAATCAGCACCACGCCGTGCTTGTCGCATTCATCGCGCAGGCCTTGCAGAAAGCCCGGGGCAGGCGGCACGCAGTTCATATTGCCGGCCACAGGCTCGACGATGATGCACGCCACTTCCGGACCGACTTCGGACAGCATGACTTTTACCGCTTCAAGGTCGTTGAACGGCAGGGTCAGGGTGTGCTTGGCGAAGTCTGCCGGGACGCCTGGCGAACTTGGTACGCCCAGGGTCAGGGCGCCGGAACCGGCCTTGACCAGCAGGCTGTCGGAGTGGCCGTGGTAGCAGCCTTCGAATTTGATGATGCTGTCGCGGCCGGTGAAACCCCGGGCCAGGCGAATCGCGCTCATGGTCGCTTCGGTGCCGGAGCTGACCATACGCACCATCTCCATCGACGGCACGATGGAGCAGACCAGGTCGGCCATTTCCGTTTCCATCGCCGTAGGCGCGCCGTAGGACAAACCGTGTTCAAGCTGATTGCGCACCGCGTCCAGCACGTCCGGATGGCTGTGGCCCAGGATCATCGGGCCCCACGAGCCGACGTAATCCACGTAGCGCTTGTCGTCTTCATCGGTGACGTAGGCGCCTGCGGCGTGTTTGAAAAACAGCGGTGTGCCGCCCACGCTCTTGAACGCACGAACGGGTGAGTTGACGCCGCCGGGGATGTGTTTTTGAGCGTTGGCGAACAGCATTTCAGAACGGGACATGATGGGGTCTCTGTTTGAATCGAAGAAAGAGTGCGTGATCGGCCTGATACAGGTCAGGCCGATGTAAACAAATCATTGAAGGCACGGGCGCGGCGGGTCACTTCCTGAGTGCTTTCGGCACCGAACAGACCGTGCACCACGGCCAGCAGTGCGGCGCCGTGGGCCACCAGCGGGGCTGCGTTTTCCAGGGTGATGCCGCCAATAACGGCGATGGGCAGGTGAATCCGCTTGCGCGCTTCAGCCAGCATGTCGAGGCTGCACGACGGCGCGCCTGGCTTGGTGTTGGAATTGAAGAACCGACCAAACGCCACGTACGTCGCGCCATCGGCCTTGGCTTTCTCGGCCAGCGCCAGGCTTGCATGGCACGTGGCGCCGACAATCGCCTTGTGACCAAGCAACGCACGGGCATCCGGCAGCGACCCATCGGTCTGCCCCAAATGCACACCGACACCCAGCCGCGCCGCCACTTCGGCGTCGTCGTTGATAATCAGGCGGGTCTTGTATTGCTCGCACAGCTTGAGTAGTTCGGAGGCTTCGCGCAGGCGACGGTTCTCATCGCCGGACTTGTCGCGGTATTGCAGCAGCGTCACGCCGCCGTCCAGCGCAGCCTTGACGTAAGGCAGAAATTTCCCCGCCAGCAGGTGGCTGTCGGTCACGGCATAAAGGCCACGTAGTTTCATCGATGGAGCCTCTTTGCGTGGCGTTACGAACAAAAATCCAGCGGTAAACGCCGTGGCACGAACTGGCCTTTGCCCAGCTGCTCAGCGTCGCGCAGCGTACGCCAAGTGTAGTCCAGCGCGGTTTGCACGGCGCTGATCAGCTCCTGGCCCTGGGCCAGACGGCCGGCCAAGGCGCTGGCCAGCGTGCAGCCGGAACCATGATAACTGCCCGGCAGGCGTTGGCTGATGAACGTGCGGGTCTGACCATTGCGCAGGTACAACCGGTTGTGGACTTCCTGCTCGTCACCGTGCCCGCCGGTGATCAGCAGGTGCTCACAAAAGGGCAGCAGTTTGGCTGCACATTCGTCGGAGGTGCCGTCGGGCAATTCGGCAAGAATCCGCGCTTCAGGCAGGTTCGGCGTGGCGATGGTGGCCAGCGGCAGCAGGCGTTCGCGCATGGCGAAACCGACCTCATCCTTGCCCAGTCGTCCGCCGCCGCCCGCCCGCAGCACCGGGTCGCAGACCAGTTGCAAATGCGGGTGCGTCTGCAGCAGTTCGACGACGGTGTCGACCATCTCCAGAGAGCCAAGCATCCCCAGTTTCACTGCGGCCACCGTGGAGTCATTGAGTACGGCGTTGGCCTGGGCCATCACCCACTCGCGGTCGAGCACACGGAAGTCGGTGACATTCACGGTGTCTTGCACAGTCAGGGCGGTGATGACGGGGGCGGCGTGACAGCCCTGGGCGAGGAGGGCTTCGATATCTGCCTGCAAGCCGGCGCCGCCACTGGGGTCGTGGCCGGACAGACAGAGGACAACGGGGCGGGAGCTATAGATATTCATGGTGCGCGAGCTTACCACTAAAGCTTTTGTCGGGCCGCCCGTCTGAGTCGGATTTTTCTCGCGCGGTGGTCTTACGTGTCATGGCATTCAGGTAAGAAGGTTCAGGCTTTGCCCCGCATTGAAAGGCGGCGCAAAGCTGCCAATGAGATGATTGTGGATGGTGTCATCTAGCTATCATTGGGTATCCTTTCGGGTTAATCCGTCTGAAGAGTACTTGCAAGTGTTTTGCCTGCTTATCAAGCCCCGGTTTTTGCTGATCGTATTGCTAACGTGCCTGCCGGTCTGCGCGTGGGCACTGGATTTCGACGAATCCACCCGCAACCTGCCCCTCGGCCGGGCGGTGCATGTGTTCGAAGACCCGGCGGGCGACGCCACCCTCAAGGATGTGCTGGCGGCCGACAGCGCCGGCCAATTCCGTCAGCTGGACACCGCCTCGCTCAACGCCGGGTACTCCAATTCTGCGTTCTGGCTGAAAGTGGTGTTGACCTACCGCCCGGTCAATCCCGGCGCCACGACCGACTGGCTGCTGGAGCTGGCTTACCCGCCGATGGACGCTGTCGACCTCTACCTGCCTGACGCATCCGGGCACATGAGTCTGGCCTGGCAAACCGGCGACATGCTGCCGTTTGCCAGCCGCCAGATTAAGCAGAACAACTACCTGTTCGATCTGAATCTGCAGCCCAACCAGCCGCAGACGGTGTACCTGCGGCTGGCCAGTCACGGTTCCATTCAGGCGCCGCTGACGGTGTGGTCCAGTCATGCATACATCGAAGACCAGCCGGGGCGGCTCTACATCCTCGGCATGATCTACGGCGTGCTGGCCGGGATGCTGGTCTACAACCTGTTTATCTTTCTCAGCGTACGCGACCGCAGCTACCTCTATTACATCCTCTACATCACGTGTTTTGGCCTGTATCAGGTGTCGGTCAACGGCGCGGGCATCGAGTTTTTCTGGCCGGACAACCCGTGGTGGGCCAACGTCTCGACCACGTTCCTGATCGCCGCCGCGATCCTGTTCGCCAGTCAGTTCTCCCGGACGCTGTTGCAGACGCCCAAACTGGGTCGCTGGCTGGACATCCCGTTGATGCTGATGATGGTCTGCGCGGGCACGATCATGGTGCTGTCGCTGGTGGCCGATTATGGGCTGGCCTTGCGTCTGGTCACCGGGCTGGTGCTGATCTTCACCCTGGTGGTGTTCTTGATCGGGATCATCGCCGGCCTGAAAGGACAACGGGTGGCGCGCTACTTCATCCTGGCCTGGACCGCGTTCCTGGCCGGCGGCGTGATCAATGCCGTTATGTTGCTGGGCTTTTTGCCCAATACCTTCCTGACCATGTATTCAAGCCAGATCGGCTCGGTGATCGAGGTCGCGCTGCTGTCACTGGCGCTGGCGGACCGCATCAACAGCATGCGTGACCAGCAGGAGAAAATCACCGCGCAAGCCAGTAGGGAGCAGGCGGCCCTCAACCAGCAACTGGCGATCAGTAACCGCCTCAAGGATGAATTTCTCGCCACCCTGACCCATGAGCTGCGCACGCCCATGAACGGTGTGATCGGCTCGCTGGAACTGATGCAACTCGAAGGCGCGCAGGCGGACATCGAGCTGTATCGCCAGACGGCGGCCGAATCCGCGCAAAACATGATGGGCATCGTCAACGGCATCCTGACCTTGACGGAATTGCAGGCCGGTCGGCTTGAAGCGCGCAACGAGATGTTCAGCCTGCGTCACCTGCTGTTCCAGGTGCGCAGCGGCTACGAGCCACAGGCCCGGGAGAAAGGCCTGACCATGAGCGTCGACGTGGATGAAGCCATGCCCGACAGCCTGATGGGCGACGCGGGCAAGCTGCGTCAGTGCCTGGAGTGCCTGGTGGACAACGCCGTGAAATTTACCTCCCAGGGAACGGTGAAGATCCGTGTGTCAGGACCGTGCGAGGACCTGCGCCACGTACGGCTGCTGATCGATGTGATCGACACCGGCATCGGTTTCAGCCAGCTGGACGATGCGACGCTGTACCAGACCTTTTTCCAGGTCGACGGCTCGATGACCCGGCAGCACGGCGGTCTGGGGATTGGCCTGGCCATCTGTCGCCAGTTGATCGAGCTGCAAGGCGGTCGTTTGAGCCATTCGTCCGAGCCGGGGACGGGCAGCCAGTTCCGGTTGAGCCTGGATTTGTTTCGGGCGAAATGAGGATTCAGGGTCGCCCCACTGTAGGAGCGCGCTTGCCCGCGATTGCAGTGGATCAGCAATCGCATTGTTATCTGGCACACCGCAATCGCGGGTAAGCGCGCTCCTACCTGTAATCTCGGATCACGGGAAAACCGCCGTCGATTAGTCGTCTTTGGCGCTGTTTATCGGATCGGTCGCGTGATTCACTGATCCGCATCTGCCGACCGACCGGAGATCGCCATGAATCTGCATCAGTTCGCCGAGACCCACGACGTCACCAATCAGCCGCCGCCGCTGGATGGTATTAATCTGTATCGCATCGACCTGCCGCTGCAGGAGTGGTCGCAGCGCTATGGCGCCGGTTGGGCGCAATCGCGCATCGATGCCTATGGCGCGCTGGCGGGTGGGCCGCTGATGGAAGCCGGGTTTCTCGCCAACCAGAACAAACCGGTGTTTTCCAGCCATGACCGCTACGGCCACCGGATTGATCTGGTGCAGTTCCATCCGGCGTATCACCAACTGATGCGCACGGCGGTCGAACATGGCATCCCGTCGCTGCCCTGGACCGATCCGCGGGAGGGCGCCCACGTCGCCCGCGCCGTCATGAGTTACCTGCACACCCAGGCCGAGGCGGGCACCGGATGCCCGATGACCATGACCTTCGCCAGCGTGCCGGCACTCAGGCTCCAGCCGGACCTCGCTGATATCTGGCTGCCGAAGATCCTCGCCACCGAATACGACCCGCGCAACGTCGGCATCGCCCACAAGGCCGGCGCGACCATCGGCATGGCCATGACTGAAAAGCAGGGTGGCAGCGACGTGCGCGCCAACACCACCCGGGCATATCCGGTCGGGCAGCCGGGGCCGGGGCAGGCCTACGAACTGGTGGGCCACAAGTGGTTCTGCTCTGCGCCGATGTGCGATGCGTTTCTGACCCTGGCGCAGACCGACAAAGGCTTGAGCTGTTTCCTGCTGCCGCGCCATCGCCCGGATGACACCCGTAACGAGTTCTATATCCAGCGTCTGAAAGACAAGCTCGGCAACTGGTCCAATGCTTCCAGCGAAGTCGAGTTCCGCGGCGCGCTGGCGTGGATGATCGGTGAAGAAGGGCGCGGCGTGCCGACCATCATTGAAATGGTCGCCATGACCCGCTTTGACTGCATGAACGGTTCCAGCGCCCTGATGCGGCAGGCCCTGACCCAGGCGGCGCACCATTGCGCGCACCGCACCGTGGGGGGGCGCGTGCTTAATGATCAGCCGCTGATGCAAAACGTGCTGGCTGATCTGGCGCTGGAAAGCGAAGCGGCGCTGGCGCTGACCTTGCGCATGGGGCGCGCGCTGGAGCGGCTGGATGATCCCCACGAAGCGCGCTTTGCCCGGCTGGTGACGGCGGTGGGCAAGTATTGGATCTGCAAGCGGGCCCCGGCCATGATTAACGAAGCGGCCGAATGCATGGGCGGCGCGGGGTACGTGGAGGACACGATATTGCCGCGTCTGTACCGCGAAGCGCCGGTCAACTCCACGTGGGAAGGGTCGGGCAACGTGCAGTGTCTGGACGTGTTGCGCGCGCTGTCCAAGGAACCGGGGGTGCTGGACGCGTTGTTTCAGGAACTGGGTGACGGGCATGACGACAAACGCCTGGCCGCGCACATCGAGGGTCTGAAAGCTTCATTCAGCGACACCCGCGATATTCAGTATCGCGCGCGGCAACTGACCGAGGACATTGCGGTGGGCCTGCAGGCCAAGCTGTTGCTGGAGGCGGGCAATTCAGCGGTGAGTGACGGGTTTATCGCCGGGCGCCTGGCGCAACCCGGCCGCGTGTATGGCGCGCTGCCCCGTGGTGTGGACGTCGAAGCGCTGGTGGCTCGGTCCTCGCCGCAGGTGGGTTGATCGCTTGCTTTCTTGTGGTGTTAACACCCGTGGGAGCGGACCTGTCCGCGAAGAGGCCGGTACATTCGATACATTTCTATCGTTGTGCCATCGTCTTCGCGGACAGGTCCGCTCCCACAAAAATGTGCACGCCCCGATAGTTGTGCTGAAACATCTTGCGCGCAGCATTAGCCCTGCGCTCGCGTACCACAACTCACTGAAGCCTGACACAACTCGTGCCTTCGCCCTACGATGCAGGCAAGATGAAGGCCTGCAAGATCAGAAGGATATGCACCGTGACCGAAGCGTTTATTGTCGTAGAAACCGCCGAACAAGCCGTGGATCGGCTGGCGGAGTTGCATGCCCGTGCGTCCAGCGCCTTGAGCCAGGCGCTCAAGCGTTACCTCAAGGACCGCGTTGAACCCACTGCCGCCGAGCGGCTGCAGTTCCGTTACCCCGAACTGCGACTGACCTACCAGACACAAGGCGAAGTGCCCCTGACCACCCGGGCCTACGCCAAAGTCCAGCTGCCGGGCACCTACACCGTCACCGTGACCCACCCGGCGGCGTTCCGCAAATACCTGCTCGAACAGCTCGTGCCGTTGATGAACGACTTCACCGTCACCATCGAAGTCGGCGTCAGCGAGCAGAACATTCCGTACCCCTACGTGGTCGAGCAGGGCGATGAACTGGCCGGCACCGGCGTCACCGCAGCGACCCTGGCCCGCGTGTTCCCCAGTACCGATCTGTCTGCCGCCACCGATGGCATCGCCGACGGCTTGTACGACTGGGCCAACACCGACCCTTTGCCGTTGGCGTTGTTCGATGCCGCGCGGGTCGACTTCTCCCTGCGCCGTCTGGTGCATTACACCGGCAGCGACTGGCGCCACGTCCAGCCTTGGATTCTGCTGACCAACTATCACCGCTACGTCGACCAGTTCATCGTTCACGGCCTGGAAAAACTGCGGGACGACCCGCGTTTCGTGCGCATGGTGCTGCCGGGCAACGTGATCGTCGACAAGAGCATGGACCACGGTGAAGCGCAGGCCATCGTGGCCGGCGTGGTCTGGCACCGCTACCAGATGCCGGCGTACCACTTGATCGCCGAAGACGGGCATGGCGTGACCCTGGTCAACATCGGCGTCGGCCCGTCCAACGCCAAGAACATCACCGACCACCTGGCCGTCCTGCGCCCGCATTGCTGGCTGATGATCGGCCACTGCGGCGGTTTGCGTCAGTCGCAGACCATCGGCGATTACGTGCTGGCCCACGCCTACATGCGCCGCGACGGCATTCTCGACCGCGTGCTGCCGCCGAATATCCCGATCCCGGCGCTGGCGGAAGTGCAGCTGGCGTTGCAGGAGTCTGCCGCGCAGATCACCGGTGAGCGCGGCGAAGACCTGAAAAAACGTCTGCGCACCGGCACCGTCCTGACTTACGACGACCGCAACTGGGAGCTGCGCTGGGCGCAGGAACGCCCGTTGATCAACCTGTCCCGCGCCGTGGCCGTGGACATGGAAAGCGGCACCATCGCCGCCCAGGGTTATCGTTTGCGGGTGCCTTACGGTACGTTGCTGTGCGTGTCGGACAAGCCGCTGCACAGTGAAATCAAACTGCCCGGTTCGGCCAATGCCTTCTATGAGCGCGCCGTCACCCAGCATCTGAAGATCGGCATCGCTGCCCTGGACTTGCTGCGCACTCAGCTCAACTCGTTGCACTCGCGCAAACTGCGCAGCTTCGACGAGCCGCCGTTCCGTTGATTCGTTAGGCATTTGCGCAAAGGGCCACTAAAGTGGCCCTTTCTGTTTCCGCTTTTCGAGTCCGTATGCCGCGCACCCCTCGCCCCGCCTCCCGCCGACCCGCTCCGAGCAACACCGGCGCCCCACGCCGCGTCGCCAAAGCACCGCCCGCCGAACCTCGGTTGATCCTGTTCAACAAGCCGTTTGATGTGCTGACGCAATTCAGCGATGGCGAAGGACGCGCGACGCTCAAGGACTTCATCGACATCCCCGGCATCTACCCGGCAGGACGTCTGGACCGCGACAGCGAAGGCCTGTTGCTGTTGACCAACGACGGGCAACTTCAGGCGCGTATCGCTGACCCCAAACACAAACTGGCCAAGACCTATTGGGTGCAAGTGGAGGGCGAGCCGACGGAGGAGCAACTGCGCCAGCTGCGCGAAGGTGTGCAGTTAAACGACGGCCCGACCTTGCCCGCCCAGGCCCGCCAGCTCGAGGCCCCAGACCTGTGGCCACGCAACCCGCCGGTGCGCTTTCGCAAGAGCGTGCCGACGAGCTGGCTGGAGCTGGTGATCAAGGAAGGGCGCAACCGACAGGTTCGGCGCATGACGGCGGCGGTGGGCTTGCCGACGTTGAGGCTGGTGCGCGTACGGATTGGCGACTGGAGTATCGAAGGGCTGGATCAGGGGCAATGGCGGGAAGTGGCGGCGAAACTTTAATACCTAACGCCTCTGATCGTTCCCCCCGCTCCGCGTGGGAATGCCGAACTGGACGCTCCGCGTCCGTTATGGATGCCGGCGCGGAGCGCCAAGGAGTGCATTCCCACGCAGAGCGAGGGAACGATCAATCAGCGCTCAATTGGATTGCCCGATATAAGCGATCACCACTTCCTTGATCACAAACGCCAGCACGCCCAGCCCCAGCACGCCAAACAGGATCATGGTGCCGAAGCGGCCGGCTTTGGATTTCTTCGCCAGGTCCCAGACGATAAACGCCATGAACCCTACCAGGATCGTGACCAGAATCCTCATCATCCACGCTTCGAACACGGCCGGATCCATCGAAGTGCCTCCCTCTGCGCTGCCGGTTTTGAGCTTAGCTGCGCAAATGAATCAGCGGTAACTCGGTGCTGGCCAGCACCTGATTGAGCACGAAGCTGGAACGCACGCTGGTCACGCCGTCGATGCGGGTCAGGTGCCCCAGCAGGAATTTCTGATAATGGTCCATGTCCGGCACCACCACCTTTAGCTGGTAGTCGGCATCGATGCCGGTCACCAGGCTGCACTCCAGCACCTGCGGCAAGGTGCGGATCTGCTGCTCGAAATGCTCGAAGCGGTCCGGGGTGTGGCGGTCCATGCCGATCAGCACGTAGGCCGTCAGGCTCAGGCCGAGTTTTTTGCGGTCCAGCAGGGCGACCTGGCCGACGATGTAGCCGTCATCTTCCAGTTGCTTGACCCGTCGTGAGCAAGGTGACGGCGACAGACCAATCCGTTCGGCCAGTTCCTGATTGGAAATGCGAGCATCGCGTTGCAGCTCGGCCAAAATACTCAGGTCATATCTATCGAGCTTGCTCACGAATTGATCCTTTCTGGGATGGATTGCGCTGAAATATTGATACGAAGGTAAAAATTGCGCAAGTGGTGTTTCGATCAGCAATATTCGCAATCCCGTGCCGCGCGCTCAGGCCTATTCTTTTTAACAGAATCACTGCCCGGACATAGCGTCCAGCGCGGCTCTCCGAATCAGGTCAGCCGCGGCCGCCAACCCAACAGGGTTGGGCAGGCCCCCGGGCTACGCACTGTTCAGAAGACGATGCGAGGTGAGCCGATGCCAAAAGCGTTGCGCCAGGACGACATTCCCAAGAGGGGGCCACCAGGCCCTCTTTTTTTGTGCGTGATTTCTCGTGCCGGCGATGGTCACCGTGGGAGCGGACCTGTCCGCGAATGCAATGGGATAGACGATAGAGATTTATCGGATGTGTCAGCCTCTTCGCGGACAGGTCCGCTCCCACGGGTGTTGAGTTCGTCATGAATGCACCGCGTCTAAACGCTATCGGGCCGATCACAACAAACGTCTATTCGCCAACCACAAGCGGACTGATAGAGTGCCTCAAACGGCGCACCGCGAATGAAGTCCTATCAACAGGTATCCGCGCCGCAGTGAGGAAAGCATGAATACGCGCATCTGGCATCTGGCAGGTGTCAGCCTGTTGTCGTTGAGCATGAGCGCTCAGGGCCTGGCCGATGATAACGCCCCACGTGATTCGAACCGTGGGAATGCCAACGCTGCACAACAACAGCAGCAACAGCAAATCCAGCAACAGCAAAACCAAATGCAGAACCAGCAGCGCCAGCAGCAACAACAGCAGCAGGTTCAACAGCGCCAGCAGCAACAGCAGATCAATGTGCAGCAGCGTCAGGAACAACAGCAGCAGAATCAACAGCAACGCATGGAACAGCAGACGCTGCAACGGTCCAGCCAGCAGCGCGATCAACAAGAGCGTCAGCTGCAACAGCAACGCCAACAAACACAGCAACAAGATCGGCAGCAGCAAGATCGACAGCAGCAAGACCGACAGCAGCAACAGAACCAGGAACAACAGCAGCAGCAACAGCGACAGATCCAGGAACGCCAGATGCAAGAGCGTCAGAGCAACCTGTCGATTCAGCCACGCCCCAACGAAACGCGGCAAACCCAGTCGCCGCGCCAGGGTTACTACCAAGACATCCCTCGCGGCAACCAGAACCAGGCCTGGCGTGGCAATGACCATCGACCGGACATGGGGCACGGCAACGGTTGGGGCTCGGGCCCCCGTTACAATCCGGGTTATCAGACCGACCGTATGCCCGGCGGTTATTCGCGTGTGCCGTATCGCGGGCAGGATTATTTCTACTCAGGCGGCTACTGGTATCGCCCGCAAGGCCCTCGTTACATCGTCGTCGAGCCGCCGCGCGGCGTGCGGGTGCGTGAGCTGCCGGATTACGCGCAGCAAGTGTGGCTGGGCAGTGCGCTGTTCTTCCTCGCCGCCGGCACCTATTACACCTACGAGCAGAGCACGCAGGAGTACGTTGTGGCCCAGCCGCCGGCGAACGTCGAGCCGGTCTATTCGCCGCCCCAGGGTCTGCCTCCTCAGCAACAGCAGCAACCACAACCGCTGCAGCAACAGGGCAATCCGTACGACGTGGCGGCTTATCCGGACAACGGGCAGGGCGCCGATCAAATCCAGCAGGACCGCTACTACTGCTTCAATTACGCTGTAGCCCAAAGCAATTTCAACCCCTCCACCGCCACCTACGCCCCGGCGCCGGAAGTGCTGGGCGCGTATCAGAACGCGATGGCCAGTTGTCTGGTGGGTCGTGGCTACAGGGTTGATTGATGCTCAGACGGTAGCGCTTTGAACGACTTCCTGCGGGTCGGCGTGCACCAGCACTTCGGCCCTCGGGAATTCATCGTGAATAGCCTGTTCCACGTGATCGCACAGCGTGTGCGCCGCCGATAGCGTCAGCGAACCTGGCAGCTCCAGGTGCAGCTGGACGAACCAGTGATTGCCGGAAATACGGGTCCGCAGATCGTGGGCGCCCAGCACGCCGGGTACGTTTTGCGCCAGTTCCAGCATGCGCGCGCTGACGTCCACCGGCAGTTCGGCGTCCATCAACACTGACACGGTTTCCCGCGCAATCGAAATGGCGCTCCACAGGATGTACACCGCAATCGCCAGGCCGAACCAGGCGTCCAGTTGCGCGTAACCGAAGTACGCCAGCCCCAGCGCCACGAGAATGCTCAGATTAAGCAGCAGATCGGAGCGGTAATGCAGGGAGTCCGCGCGAATGGCCGCTGAGCCGGTCTCCTTGATCACCTTGTGTTGCAGCGTCAGCAGCGCCACGGTCAGCGCGATGGACAGCACCATTACGGCAATCCCCAGCCCCGGCGAACCCACCGGTTCCGGGTGCAGGATGCGTTCGATGGCCTGATAGCCGATCAAAAAGGCACTGACCGCGATGAACAGCGCTTGGGCCATGCCCGACAGCGCTTCGGCCTTGCCGTGGCCGTAGCGGTGGTCATCGTCGGCAGGGCGCAGCGCGTAATGCACCGCCAGCAGGTTGAGGAACGACGCCGCGCCATCGAGCGCCGAATCGGTCAGACCCGCCAGCAGACTGACCGAGCCGCTCAGCCACCAGGCGATGGCTTTGGCGACGATCAGTGTGCTGGCGACCACCAGCGAGGCCCGCGTCGCCAGGCGCAGCAATCGGACGTGTTCAGGGCTGGTGATCATTGTGCTTCCTTTGAATCGGGACGGTGTGGCGAGTCTTTACGTGGATCAGGCAGCAGGGATCAACCCCAGGCTCGCCAGTTGCTCGGCGCTGCCTGTGTGTTGAATCAGGCGTGGGTCATTGAGTGGCAGATTGCGGCCCAGTTCAGTTTGAATGATGGCCTGCAGCTTGGCGTTGTCGATGCTGCCGTCTGCGCGCACCGCCGGTTGCAGTTTCTGCGGGTCGATCTGCGCGTGCTTGCTTTCTGGCAAGTAGATCGCGCCGGTGGCGAAGTCGACCGCGAACGCGATCACGCCGGGGATGATGTAGAACAGCAGCCCGACGGCATCGAGCAAGGCGATGGGCGGGTCGATCTTGCCGTTGCCTTGAATCTGGCCGCGACGTTCGGGGTAGAAAATACTGCCGCAGGCAGTGAGCTGGGTGAGCAACGCAGCGACGAGAACGCCACCGATCAAACGGGAAGGAATGCGCATGAATGTCTCCTCAGAGGAAGCGGCAACTATACAAGGCAAATGCCTAATCGCTAAGACTATCGCTGCCCGGTGACGGTTCGTTGCGCCAACCTGCACAGCCGCGAACCGCACCGTATAATCGGCGGCCTGTCCTGGAGCCTTCATGATTTCTCTGCCGATCGATGCTGTCCTGCCTGCCCTGCGCGAAGCCCTCGCGCAACGCGACGAAGCCGTGCTCGAAGCGCCCCCCGGCGCGGGCAAAACTACCCGGGTGCCGCTGGCGCTGCTCAATGAGCCGTGGCTCGCGGGGCAAACCATCCTGATGCTCGAACCGCGACGTCTGGCTGCACGGGCGGCGGCGGAGCGACTGGCCTCGGAGCTGGGCGAGAAGGTTGGCGAAACCGTCGGTTACCGCATCCGTCTGGACAGCAAAGTCGGCCCCAACACGCGCATCGAAGTCGTCACCGAAGGTATCCTCACCCGGCGCTCGCAGGACGACCCGGCGCTGGAAGGTGTGGGGCTGGTGATTTTCGACGAATACCACGAGCGCAGTCTGGACGCTGATCTGGCGCTGGCCTTGAGCCTCAACGGTCGTGCGCTGTTTCGTGATGAGCAGCCGCTGAAGATATTGCTGATGTCGGCCACCCTCGAAGGCGAGCGTTTGTCGGCGCTGCTGGACGACGCGCCGGTGGTGCGCAGCGATGGGCGGATGTTCCCGGTGACGACCCAGTGGGGCCGTCCGTTTCAGGCGGGCGAATTCATCGAGCCCCGTGTCGTACAGACCGTGCTTGATGCCCTCGGCAGTCAGACCGGCAGCGTGCTGGTGTTCCTGCCGGGTCAAGCCGAGATCCGTCGGGTCAACCAACAACTGGCCGATGCCTTGGGCGAGCGCAGGGACATCGTGCTCTGCCCGTTGCACGGCGAACTGGACCTCAACGCTCAACGCGCCGCCATCGAACCTGCGCCCCAGGGCACTCGCAAGGTGGTGCTGGCGACCAACATCGCCGAGACCAGCATCACCATCGACGGCGTGCGCGTCGTGGTCGACGCCGGGCTGGCGCGAGTGCCGCGTTTCGATCCCGGCAGCGGCATGACCCGGCTCGACACCCAGCGCATCTCCCGCGCCAGCGCGACCCAGCGTGCGGGGCGGGCAGGGCGGCTGGAACCTGGCGTGTGTTATCGATTGTGGTCCGAGGCGCAGCACGATCAGTTGGCGGCGTACGGCACCCCGGAAATCCTGCAGGCCGATCTGGCCGGGCTGGCGTTGCAGCTGGCGCGTTGGGGTGTGGCGCCTGCGCAATTGGTCTGGCTCGACGTGCCGCCCGCTGCGGCGTACGCCCAGGCGCAGGAGTTGCTGGGTCGTTTGGGCGCGCTGTCTCGGCCAACCCATGAGGACTGGAACATCACCACCCACGGTCAGGCCATGGCCGAGGTGCCCGCCCACCCGCGTATCGCCCATTTGCTGCTGCGCGGACATGCCTTGGGCCTGGGCGCGCTGGCGTGCGATGTGGCCGCGTTGCTGGGTGAACGCGACATTTTGCGTGGCGCCGGTGCCGATCTGCACAGTCGCCTGACGCTGTTGGCCGGCACCGAACGCGCTGCGCGTGGCGCACAGGGCGGGGTGCAGCGGGCCAAACAACTGGCGCGGCAGTACCGAGGCTATCTGCGCGGGAGCGTGACCGATCCGGTGGTTGATCCCGATCACTCGCGCTGGCTGGGTGCATTGCTGGCGCTGGCCTATCCCGATCGCGTGGCCCAGCAACGCCGCGCAGGCGGTGCTGAATACCGTCTGGCCAATGGCCGGGCGGCGCTGTTCGCCGAAGCCGATGCGTTGATGAAACAGCCGTGGCTGGTGGTCGCGGACCTGGGCAGCCGACAGGGTCAGCGCGAAGAGCGGATTTATCTGGCTGCAGATTTTGATCCGGCGCTGTTCGACTCAGTGCTGAGCGAACAGGTGACGCGGGTCGATCATCTGGAATGGGACGAGCGCGAAGGCGTGTTCCGCGCCGAGCGCCAGCGCAAGGCCGGGGAATTGATCATCAGCCGCGAGCCGCTGACCGGGCTGGACGACTCGGCCCGTGGCCACGCGTTGCTGGCGCTGGTGCGGCGCAAGGGCCTGGAGCTGTTGCCGTGGACCCCGGAACTGCGCCAATGGCAGGCGCGGGTGGCGTTGCTGCGCCAGCTTGACCTGCAAAAGCAGGACAGCAGCGAATGGCCGGATGTCGGCAACGAAGCCTTGCTCGCCACGCTGGAACACTGGTTGCTGCCGTACCTGGGCAAGGTCTCGCGACTGAGCCACTTCGGCAATCTGGACCTGTCGTCGATTCTGCACAACCTGCTGCCCTGGCCGCTGCCGCAGCGTCTGGACGAGCTGGCGCCTCATCATTTGAGCGTGCCCTCGGGGTCGTCGATCCGGCTGGATTACAGCGAGCATCCGCCAATCCTGGCCGTGCGCTTGCAGGAACTGTTCGGCCTGGCCGACACCCCGCGCATCGCCAATGGCCGGCAGATCGTCAAGCTGCACTTGCTGTCACCGGCGCGGCGCCCGGTGCAAGTGACGCAAGATCTGGCCAACTTCTGGCGCAGCACCTATGCCGAAGTGAAGAAGGATCTCAAGGGCCGTTACCCCAAGCATTACTGGCCGGATGACCCCTTGGTGGCCGAGGCGACGGCGCGGATCAAGCCGAGAAAGCCTTCGCTCTGAACCACCGCTTCTGCCCGCAGCGGCCTTCAAACCATCGGACTGGGTTCACCGAATAACCTGTTGGAGCGAGGCTTGCCCGCGAATGAGGCTACGCGAAGTGTCAGACGTACCGCGTTGATGGCTTCGCGGGCAAGCCTCGCTCCAACAGTTTCGGGTCATGTCCGACAACAGGGGCCGCTGGCAACAAAGACAGTTCAAGCGCGATCTGACGTCTCATCAAGCAGCATGAACAACCGGAACATCACCACACTGATAAACAGCTGCAGGAAGCTTGAAATGCTGTCCACCGTCAGCGACAGGGCGGGGCTTTGCTGTTCGGGCAGTACGTAATAGCTCAGCCCTTCGAGCACCGACAGCGGCAGGTAGACGAACATCACGCAGGCAAGAATGCGCAGCACGTGGCCTTGGGTCATCAGGAAGCTGGCGCGCATCGCGGCCAATGGGGTCATGCCGCGCAGCACCAGCAGGTATTCGGAAAACACCAGTTTGATCATCACCCAGATGCCGGGAAGGATGAACAGCGACAGCCCGGCCATGATCAACAGCGTGCTGAGCGCCGACAGCACCGCAAACGTCGGCCACAGGCGCAAGGCCCCGGCCAGCAGGTCGCGCTTGGGTGGTGCTTCGCCGGCTGTCTTGGCGTCCAGGAACAGGATCAGCGCGCCGGTGTACAGCGGGTAAAACAGCAGACCGACGATCATCTCGTAGGTGGCGGTCGAGTTCTGCCCCAGCGCGCCGGTCAGCAATTGCTTGGTCAGCGCTTCCAGTACTACCAACGGCAGGCACAGCATGAGAATGCTGCTCAGGTTGCGTCGGAAAAAGTACAGGGAATCACGGAGAATGTTCAGCGGGTTCATGAACGGATCACTGGCAAAAAGCAGGCCGCCACTTTAACGCAGTGCCCGCGAGCGGGCCAATCGCATGACGGCCAAGCGCCGGTTAACTTTTTCCTCATCCTATTGAAACGCCCGGTAACAGCCCCATTACCTTGCAGGTACCTGACCATTCGGTCTGAAGTGAATTCCAACGGCAATCTAACGAGGTCGCCATGAACAGCGAAGAGCAAACCCTGATCGACGGCTTGTTTGCCAAACTCAAGCAAGCAGAGACGGATTCGGCCCCACGAGACCCGCAGGCTGAAGCACGGATCAAGGAACATCTCGGCCAGCAGCCCGGCGCCCCTTATTACATGGCGCAGTCGATTCTGGTGCAGGAAGTCGCGATCAAGCAGCTGGAAGCCCAGAGCCGCCAGCGCGACGAGCAGATTCAGCAATTGCAGGCCGAGCTTCAACGCACCAAGGTGCAGCCGTCTGCGCCGGCCCAGAGCGGTGGGTTTCTGTCGAGTATTTTTGGCGGTGGCGCCCGCGAGCCTCAGGCCCAGCAGCCTTCCGCGCCGCAGCAGCGTCCTTCCAATCAACAGGCTTCTGCCGGTGGATGGCGCGATTCGGGGCCAGCCAGCCCGCCGCCTTACAACAGCGCAGCGCCGCAGGGTAATTATGCGCAACCGCAGCAAGCGCCTGCCGCGCCAATGGGCAGCGGGTTTCTCGGTGGCGCCTTGAAAACCGCCGCTGGCGTGGCCGGTGGCGTGATGCTCGCCGAGGGCATCAGCAGCCTGTTTCACCACAACAGCCAGCCGCAGGAAATCGTCGAAATCATCAAGGACGAGCCGGCGCAGAACGTCAGCGACACCTCCAACCAGGACGCAGGCGGCACCGGTGGCTGGAATGACGATCAGCCGACTGTCACCAGCAACGATTCCTGGGGCGATAACAACGCAGACTCGGGCGGCTTTGCCGACACTGACTACGGCAGCGACGACAGCGGCGGCATGTTCGATGACGATGATTCGTTCGTCTGATGGCTTGAGTGTGGTTGCGTCATAACCTGTTGGAGCGAGGCTTGCCCGCCAATCAAGCGATGCGGATTGTCAGAGTTACCGCGTTGATGGCTTCGCGGGCAAGCCTCGCTCCACAGGTCTGCGTCATGCCCTTCCCACTCCGCGCTTCAATCAACTCCTCAAACTGGCATACTGAGCGCCGGTCCGGGTTTCGGGCCCTTGTCGCTTTGTTAGCGCATTGAGGAGTTCCGGTGAAAAGAATTGCGGTGTTCGCCGACGTACAAAACCTCTATTACACCGTGCGTCAGGCTCATGGTTGCCATTTCAACTACGCCGCCCTGTGGGCCGACATCAGTCAGCGCGGGCAGATCGTCGAAGCGTATGCGTATGCCATCGACCGTGGCGACAGCAAGCAGCAGCAGTTCCAGCAGATCCTGCGCAACCTCGGTTTCGTCGTCAAACTCAAACCCTACATTCAGCGCAGCGACGGCTCGGCCAAGGGCGACTGGGACGTGGGCATCACCATCGACATCATGGACGTCGCGCCCAACGTGGACGAAGTGGTGCTGGCGTCCGGCGATGGCGATTTCGATTTGCTGCTTGAGCGCATCATCAGCAAGCATGGGGTCGAGGCCGTCGCTTATGGCGTGCCGGGCCTGACTGCCAACTCGCTGATCCGCGCCGCCAGCCGGTATGTGCCGATTGAGGGTGGGTTGTTGCTCAGGAACTGACGCTCCAGACTCCTGTTGGAGCGAGGCTTGCCCGCGAAGAGTCCTGATCTGACACTCAATATGCGTCGGCCAGGACGGCATTCGCGGGCAAGCCTCGCTCCAACAAGCGCTGCTAACCCAATACCATCGCTAAAGGCCAATAAAACCGTGCACGAACGCATTGCTGTCATCGACTTTGAAACCACCGGCATTTCACCCGGTGGCGGTTGCCGTGCCACCGAGATTGCGGTGGTGATCATGGAACAAGGCCGCATCGTGGAGCGTTACCAGAGCCTGATGAACGCCGGCGTGCGCATTCCCTCTTTTATCGAATCCCTCACCGGCATCAGCAACAGCATGCTGCGTACCGCGCCGTCCGCCGAGCGGGTGATGAACGAAGTGGCCGAGTTCGTGGGCCTCACGCCGCTGGTGGCGCACAACGCCTCGTTCGACCAGAAGTTCTGGGATTACGAGTTGTCGCGGGTCAAGCGCACTCGCGAACAGAGCTTTGCCTGCTCGATGCTGCTGGCCCGTCGCCTCTTGCCGACGGCGCCCAACCACAAGCTCGGCACCCTCACCACCTGGGCCGGTTTACCCAATACCGGCAAGGCTCACCGGGCCATGGCCGATGCTGAAATGGCGGCCAACCTTACCGTTCACCTGAGCAACGAACTGCGCCAGACCCACGGTTTGAGCGGCGTTTCGCACCAACTGATGTGCTCGCTGCAGAAAGTCCCGGCCAAGAAACTCAGCGAAGCGATCAAGCGTCATCGCGGGTTTTAAGCACAAGCGAAAAACCTGTAGGAGCGGACCTGTCCGCGAAGAGGGCGGTACAGTCGGTGCATCTCTGGCGCCCGAGACTCGGTATTCGCGGACAGGTCCGCTCCCACGGATCCGGGTTATTGCTACAAAGTGTATGGGTCGAAAAAACCGCATGTGTGGCTGATGGTTCCTGCCGAACGTTTCTAGAATGTCCGGCCCTATAACAATTAGACGTTGAGCTTTTAATGCCTGCCTCTCGCCGTTTCCCCCTGTTGTTGGTCGGTGCCTTCTTCGCCCTGTACGTCATCTGGGGCTCTACCTATCTCGCCATTCGCATTGGTATCGAAACCTGGCCGCCGCTGATGATGGCCGGGGTTCGCTTCACCATCGCCGGGGCTCTTCTGTTCGGTTTCATGCGCTGGCGCAGTGCGCCGATGCCCAGCTGGCAGCAGTGGAGGGCCGCAGCCATCGTTGGCTTTTTGCTGCTGGCCTGCGGCAACGGCGCGGTCACTCTGGCTGAACACGCGGGTGTGGCCTCGGGGGTTGCCGCGCTGGCCGTGGCCACGGTGCCGCTGTTCACGCTGTTGTTCGGCCTGTTCTGGGGACAACGCAACACACGCCTTGAATGGGCGGGCATCGTCCTCGGGCTGATCGGCATTGGCCTGCTCAACTTCGGTTCCAACCTGCAAGCCAGCCCCCTGGGCGCGTTGCTGGTGATCTTCGCCGCCGCGAGCTGGGCGTTCGGCTCGGTCTTGAGCCGCTACCTTCCGCTGCCGCCAGGGCCCATGGCCAGCGCCTGCGAAATGCTGGTGGCCGGGGCGTTGATGCTCATCGGCAGTTACGTCAGCGGCGAGCGCATGACCCAATCCCCGGGATTGTCCGGCTGGTTGGTCATGGCCTATCTGGTGGTGTTCGGTTCCATCGTCGCTTTCAGCTCGTACATGTACCTGCTGAAAAACGTGCGCCCGGCCGCCGCCACCAGTTACGCGTACGTCAATCCGGCCGTGGCCGTCATGCTGGGGGTCGCGTTCGCCGGAGAACACATCGGCATAGAGGAAGCCATGGCAATGGCCGTGATCATCAGCGCCGTGGTGCTGATCGGCTTGCCGCAGTGGCGCAAGCAGAAACCTGCCGAGAAAGGGTAAACTGCCGGCCATTGCAAAACGCGCTGACCCTTTCCCTACGGTATTTCCATGACATTCGCCTCTCTCGGCCTGATCGAACCCTTGCTGCGCGCCCTTGACGCGCTTGGCTACCAGACCCCGACGCCGGTCCAGGCGCAGGCGATCCCGCCAGTGCTAGCCGGCCGTGACCTGATGGCCGCCGCCCAGACCGGCACCGGCAAGACCGCAGGTTTTGCGCTGCCACTGCTGCAACGCCTGACCATGGAAGGCCCGAAAGTCAGCGCCAACTCGGTACGCGCACTGATCCTGGTGCCGACCCGCGAGCTGGCCGAACAGGTTCACGCGAACATTGCTCAGTACGCCGAACACCTGCCGTTGGCCACCTACGCGGTGTACGGCGGCGTCAGCATCAATCCGCAGATGATGAAACTGCGCCGTGGCGTGGACGTGCTGGTCGCGACCCCTGGCCGGTTGCTGGACCTGTATCGCCAGAACGCCGTGAAGTTTGCCCAGGTGCAAACGCTGATCCTCGACGAAGCCGACCGCATGCTGGACCTGGGGTTTTCCGAAGAGCTGCGGAGCATCTACGCCGCACTGCCGAAAAAGCGCCAGACGCTGCTGTTTTCCGCGACCTTCTCCGATGAAATTCGCGCACTGGCCGGGCAGATGCTCGACGACCCCCTCACCATCGAAGTCAGCCCGCGCAACGTGGCGGCGTCCTCGGTCAAGCAGTGGGTGGTGACGGTCGACAAGAAGCGCAAGGCCGAGCTGTTCATCCACATGCTGAAAAAACAGCGCTGGACCCAGGTGCTGGTCTTTGCCAAGACCCGGGTCGGAGTCGACCAGTTAGTGGATCGCCTGCAAGGGCTGAGCATCAACGCCGATGGCATCCACGGCGACAAGCCGCAAGCCACACGGCAGCGCGCGCTGGATCGCTTCAAATCGAACGAAGTGCAAATTCTGGTCGCCACCGACGTCGCCGCGCGCGGTCTGGACATCGATGATCTGCCCACTGTGGTTAACCTCGACCTGCCCACCGTGGCCGAAGACTACATCCACCGCATCGGTCGCACCGGGCGTGCCGGCCTGACCGGCGAGGCGATCTCGTTTGTCTGCGCCGACGAAGTAGAGCTGCTGTCCGCCATCGAGGTGCTGACCCGGCAGACCCTCACCCGCAAGGAAGAACCGGATTTCGTGCCGGAACACCGCGTGCCTGCGACTGACGCCAGCGGCCAGATCCTGAAAAAACCGAAGAAGCCCAAGAAGCCGAAAGTCAGCGGTGGCGGCAAGCGCAACCTCGGCAAATGGGTCGACAGTGGCGATGCAGCGCCGGAGGCCCCGTCGGTGAAACCCGTGCGTAAAGTGCCGGTGTTCAATACCGGGCCGCGCAAGCGTAAACCGTAAATTCGCAAACCTGAGGACTGCGGGATCGGTAAAGGACCCTGACATGGGAGGGCGCTTGCTCGCGATGGCACCGTTCCCATCCCATGGATAGCGGCAGGAGAACGGCTTCGCGAGCAAGCTCCCTCCCACCTTGTCTTGCAGCGCGTCGGCTTACGCATCAGTGATCTCAACCTGCCATTGTCTTTTCCCGAACAACCCCTCACCATCGCTTTTTTCCGGTCACCCGCCTGGCTAATGGACTAAGACGAATTGGCAGTACGTTCCGCTCATGGACGGCCTGGGATCTGGCTGCTGCTGGCGCTGTTGCTCTCGTGCAGCGCGGCGGTGGGCTATCTCAACGCCGACTGGGATTTCTCTGTAATCAGCCGGCGCGCCGAGTCGCTGTACGGGCCTTTGGGCGCAGGAAAGCAGAGGATCGATGCCTGGCAGAACCTGCTCGCCACGCAAAAACAGGCCAGCGAGCTGGACAAGCTGACCGTGGTCAACCAGTTCTTCAACAAACAGATGCGCTACGCCGAGGACATCGACCTGTGGCACGAAGTCGATTACTGGGCCACGCCCATCCAGTCGCTGATCAAGGGCGCGGGAGACTGCGAAGACTACGCCATCGCCAAATATTTCAGCCTCCGCCGCATGGGCGTGCCCAGCGAAAAACTGCTGATCACCTACGTCAAGGCCCTGCGCCTGAACCGCGCGCACATGGTGTTGACCTATTACCCCAGCCCCAACGCCATTCCGTTGGTGCTCGACAGCTTGATCGATGTCATCAAACCTGCGAATGAACGCCCCGACCTGTTGCCGGTGTACGCCTTCAATGGCGAAGGCCTCTGGTTGCCGGGTGCGCAGGGCAACAAGAAAGTGGGTGACACCAAACGCTTGTCCCGTTGGCAGGATCTGCTGCAGAAAATGACCGCTGAAGGCTTCCCGACCGAGCCTGAGTATTAGGAGTTTCGATGTCTCTGTTCAAACAACTGTTGATCGCGATCTGTCTGTTTCTGGTGGTGGCATTCGCTGGCAGCTTTGTCGTCAGTCTCGAAAGCTCTCGTACGCAGTACGTCAACCAGCTGCGCTCCCATGCGCAGGATGCGGCGACCTCGCTGGCCCTATCACTCACGTCCAACATCGATGACCCGACGATGGTCGAGTTGATGGTCAGCTCGATTTTCGACAGCGGCTACTACGCCAGCATCCGCGTGGTGGACCTGGCGACCGAGAAGGCCATTGTCGAGCGCAGCGCCACGCCGGACAATCAGGGCGTGCCGCAGTGGTTCATCAACGCCATCGGCCTGGAGCCGGCGGGCGGCGAGGCTGTGGTCAGCCGTGGCTGGCAGCAGACGGCCCGGGTCGAAGTCGTCAGCCATCCGATGTTCGCCCTGGCGAAACTGTGGCAGAGCGCGCTGGGCAGCCTGGGCTGGTTGCTGGTGTGCGGGGTGGTCAGCGCGATCCTCGGGGCGCTGTTGCTGCGTCGCCAGCTGCGTCCGCTGGATGAGATGGTCACGCAGTCCCAAGCCATTGGTCGTCGTGAACTGGTCACCATCAGCCCGCTGCCACGCACGCCGGAACTGCGTCGGGTGGTGCAGGCGATGAACCAGATGGTCGAGAAGCTCAGGGCGCTGTTTCAGGAAAGCACCGAGCGCAGTGAAAAGCTGCGGATCGAGTCGTATCAGGACAGCCTCACGGGCCTGTCCAATCGTCGTTATTTCGACATGCAGCTGGCAGCGCACGTCAGCAATCTGGAGGAGGAGCGGGCGGGTTACCTGTTGCTGCTTCGCGTGCAGGACCTGGCCGGTCTCAACCAGCGCCTGGGCGGTAAACGGACCGATGCGCTGTTGATCGCCGTCGGCCAGCAACTGCTGCGCCAATGCGAGCCGCACCCGCAAACCCGGCATCTGATCAGCCGCAGTCGTGGGGGTGAATTCGCGGTGCTGGCGCCGGGGATGGACCGCGAGGAGGCGTTGCAGCTGGCGCAGAATATCGAGGTGGCGTTGCAGAGTCTGGTCCAGACAGGCGCGTCAGATGTATCGCCTGTCGCGCGCATGGGCCTGGCGCCGTACAGCCCCGGCAACGTGCCGCTGACCCTGTTGGGCCTGGCGGATCAGGCGCTGTCCCAGGCGGAAACCCAGGGCGAGCAGACCTGGAGTTGCATCGAGCACGGCGCAGTCACCAGTCTGGGCGACGATCATCACAGCTGGCACCGTTTGCTGGATCAGGCGTTGACGCAGGGCGGGTTCCAGCTGTTCTTCCAGCCAGTGGTGGGTGCTCAGGATGCAGTGCGGGTGCTGCATTACAAAGTCATCTCGCGTCTGGTCAACGAGCACGGGCAGACCATTCCTGCCGGGCGCTTCCTGCCGTGGATCGAACGCTTCGGCTGGTCGACCCGGCTGGACCTGTGGATGTTGCATCAGGTGTTGCAACACCTGCAGACCCATGATCAATCCCTGGCCCTGAACCTGTCGGCCGCCACCCTCGCGGACAGCCGCGCACTGGACCAGGTGTTCGACGCGTTGCGCCAGCACCCGAAAGTGGGGTCGCGGCTGACCTTCGAGATCGGCGAAGAACAATTGCCGGAGCAGGCCGTGCTCGAGCAACTGACGCGGCGCCTGCAGGCGGCCGGCTTCTCATTGGCGCTGCAACGCTTTGGCGGTCGCTTCAGCATGATCGGCAACCTGGCGCACCTTGGGCTGGCGTACCTGAAAATCGACGGCAGCTACATCCGCGCCATCGACGAAGAAAGCCACAAGCGCCTGTTCATCGAAGCCGTCCAGCGCGCCGCCCACAGCATCGATCTGCCCCTGATCGCCGAACGCGTGGAAACCGAGGGTGAACGCAGCGTGATTGCCGAGATGGGGATCGAAGGGGTGCAAGGGCAGTTGGTGGGTAATCCTGCGCCTTGGGGGTAACGGGTAGGTGCCAGGATTCGCTTCTGCCCAAAGATTTCATGACTGCTGCGCAGCCAATCGCAGGCAAGCCAGCTCCCACGGCCTGCGGGCAGAATCAAAGCCCTTTGCGGCCCCGGTCGGCTTCTGCCGAAGGCGTGGGAGCGTGGCTTGCCCGCGATCTGGCGCGCAGCGGCAGTAAACCCTGCGCGTGCGGTGTGCCTGATACGAACGAGGCGCCGGGTTTCATGACGGCTGCGCCGCCAGTCGCAGGCAAGCCAGCTCCCACGGCCTTCGGCCAGAATCGAGAGCTATTCGGCAAGTGGGTCTCAAGGCCTTCGGCCAGAATCAAAAGCCAAGCGCAACCCACTGAGCTTTAGATCAACCCCGTCTCGTCATCATTGATCAGGTCGCTCAAGCCGCCCAGTGACTGGCGGGCGTTGGTGCGGTCTGCCAGTTTGGCCTGGGCGGCGGGGGGCAGGTCGGTGACGTTGAGGATGCCTTTGGCCGTCAGCACCTGAATCAAATCGTCGAGGACACGGATCATCTCCATGTCGCTCATTTTCAGTTGCGTCAGGCTCTTTTCGACGACTTCGTCGGCATACCAGGCTTGTATTTCGTGGTCGTCCGCTGGCAGGGTTTCGGTCGCTTCGGCAAACGAGGCGGCCTCCACCCGGGTGATCTCACCGTTGGCATCGCGCTGAACGTGGAACATGAATCACTCCTCAAAGAATGCGCGGCTGGCAACCGCCGAAACGGTTGCCAGCACAGTACATCAGCTCTCTCGCACCCGTCATCAGGAGTGATGATCGACCTTGATGGTGGGATCGGTACCGCCGACCAGTGACTTGATCATGTCGTTGTTCCAGGTCACGCCCTCCAGCTGGATGTGAACATCCGCCTTGCCGATGTCCGCCGCCGAGTTGAACTGGCCGGTGGTGCTGACTTCAACGGTGGTGTTCTTGCCGTCGTTGGTGATCTGCAGGAACTTGGAGATGGCGTCGGAGTTGCCGTCTTCACCTTGCAGCAGGTCACTGAGGTCCAGCTTGTCGTTACCGGTGTGGGTCCCGCCCGCGGCTGGCTTGAAGTCCTTGATCACGTCCGAACCGGTGTCGCCCTGCTTCCACACGAAGGTGTTATTGCCCGCGCCGCCGATGAGGATGTCGTTGCCCTTGCCGCCGATCAGCGTGTCGTTGCCACCCTGGCCGAACAGGATGTCGTTGCCGTTGCCACCGATCAAGGTGTCGTTGCCGCCTGGCTGAGCGCTGGCGTCGGACGTCTTGACCATGGCGGTGACCGCGTCCATGTGTTCGTTCACAAACTGGTGCAGCGCCTGGTCGTCGATCAGCGTTACGTCTTTGTGCAAGGTGTCGGCCGCGAACGCCTTGAGCGCGGCAGTGCCGTCCTTGTTGCCGTAGTTGATCAAGTCACCAAATATAATGTCGTTGCCGTCATTGCCCATCAGGGTGTCATCGCCCGGCGCGACCAGGGTCGAGGTGCTGAGGATGGTCTTGGCCAGATCGTTCGAATCAATGCCCGCCTGCGAGTGGTGGTCAGTGTCGTAGCGGTCCAGCGTGGCCGTGCCGACGCCACCATTGATGCCGATGGCTTCGACAGCGGTGTGCGACTGCGACACCAGCGTATCGAACGCGGCCTTGGATTCAGCCGTGATGGTCTCGCTGGACTGACCGTAGCCGGCAATCTGGCCGTTGGCGTCCAGGTAGTAGTTCGGTTTGCCGTCGGTGATGAAGTACGTCAGGTTCTGCGCGCCGGCATTGGCGGTGGCCGCGGCGCTGTGGAACCAAGTGTTGGTGTTGTTGAACACCGCCTCATAGTTGGTGTTGCCGCCGATGGTCATGGACGTCAGGACTTTCGTCAGGTCGCTCAATGCCGTTGCGGACGACAGGTCAACGCTCTTGGACTGGTGCGTGGTGGTGTCGAAGTCCACCAGGTACAGCATGACCTTGCCGGCGTTCTCCGCCGAGGCCGATTGCTGCAACTGGCTGAACACGCTTTTCAGCTGAGCGACGGTGTTTTCCAGGCTGCCTTTCATGCTGCCCGAGGTGTCCACCATGAAGGCGATGTTGTAGTTCTGACCCGCCACCAGTTTGATTGCGCTGACGTCGCCGACGATGATGTCGTTGGTCGCCGTGCCGGTGTAGGTGTTGTCGCCTGCAGCGGTGTCGGTGGCTTTGTACGTGCCCGCATCAACGGTGACATTGATGGTTTTGGTGGTCACGGCCACGTCGTTGTTCGAGTTCTCGGTGGCCGTCGCGGTGACAGTCAGGGCGAACTTGCCGTTGTAATAATCCGGCGTCTTGATCGTCAGGGTGGTCAGGTCGAGCCCGCGAACGTCCAGCGCAGTGCTGGTGTCGCCGGTGTTCGTGACGGTATGACCCGCGGCATCGCTCAACACCGAACCTTTCGGCGCGCCGGAAACGGTGGTGACGTGGGTTTCCGAGTCGTTGTCGGTGTAGCCCACGTTGACCGCGCTGAGCTTGATCGGGCTGTTTTCCACGCCGTGATTGAGCGCGTAACCGGCGTAGTAACCTTCGCCGCTGACACCGTTCACTTCATTCAGACCCGAGACGCTCAGGCCGGACGCCTTCAGGTCATCGACCGAGGTGTAGAGCAGCGCGTTGGTGCCGTTGAGCGCCAATGTGGTGCCGTCCACGTTCAGGGTCAGGTTATAGCTGCCTGGACCGTTCTGGTTGTAGTGGTAGATATCCAGCGTGTAGAAACCGGAAGCCGTCGGGGTATAACCGGTCGAGTTCACGGTGCCGCTGGCCTGGTTCCACTGCGCGGTGGCAACCGTCTTGCCGCCCACAGTGATCAACAGGCTGTCGTCGGCAGTGCCGCCGAAGTTGTAAGTCTTGCCGGCTTCCATGTAGATCAGGCAGGACAGTTTGGTGCCGGTGCCCTGAACCACGCTGCTGTCGACAGCCGATGTCGCGATGCCGTGGGTGGTCGCGGCGGTCGCGGTGTTGAAGCCCGCCTTGATGGTCGCCTCGTTGGCGCCACCGCCGCCGGTGCCCATGTTGGTCAGCGTGCCGACCCACACATCCTTGACCAGACCGGTCGAGGTGACGGCGCTGGTGCCCAGGTTGATAGTCGGTACGTCGGCCACTGGCGTGATGTCGATTTTCATCGTCGACACAGCGCCCTCCATTGTCCCGGCCACTGGCACGAAGCTCAGTTGCGCGTAGTCGGCGTGCATGTTGCCCATGCCGGATGCGCTGTAGGAGCTGTCGCCGGAGTCATTGGCTGCCGGTGTGAATTTCACGCCGCCGTCCGCGATGAACTGCTTGGTGAACTCTTGACCCGCGGTCACGGCTTTCCACACAGCGCCGTCTTTGTATTCCAGGGTGCCGAGGGTCGGTACGGCGGTGATCTTCACGCTCGTCGCAATGCTGGTGTTAAGCGGCGTGGCGACGCCGAAGCTGTTCCACGACAGCACCATCGCCTGATCTTCAGCGCCGGTTTGTGTACTGCCGGCTGCGGTTGGCAGGGAGGTGTCAACGATGGTGGTGGTGATGCTGTCGGTACCGATCGCCAGTTGCTCGAAGTTACCGCCGGTGGCCGAGACCACTTGCACGGTGAAGCTTTCGGCGCCTTCTACCGCGTTGTCGGTGAGCGTCTGGATGTTGAAGGTCGCGTCGTTACTACCTTTGGCAATCGTCACCTCAGTCACACCGGTGAAGTCGCTGCCGTCTTTGGCAACGCCGGAGTAGCTGAGCTTGACCACCACGTCGGTCTGGCCGGGGTTGTCCAGGTGCAACGCGTAGCTGGCGCTGGCGCCTTCGCTGACCGACGACTGACCCGTGATGCTGAGCGTGGTGGTGTCGACCGTGTCATCGATGCGCGTAGTCGCGAGCGAGTGGTCCACTGTCAGCCCAGCTGTGACGCCAACGGTCGCTTCCTTGATCGAGTGGCCCATGTCGCTGGCGTTTTTGTAGACGTCATTGGCTGGGGTGGCGACGTTGACTGTGCCGGACGTGTTGCCTTTGGCGATGGTCAGGGTCTGGTCGTTGTCCAGCTTGACGGTGATGTCCGAAGTCGCCGCCACGGCGTTACCAGAGCTGTCAGTCAGCGTCACGGTGTATTGAGCCGGGCTGCCTTCCAGGCTGGTTGCTGCCGCCGACAGTACCAGCGTGGTAACTGGCACGACGTGAACGGTGAGGTCCAGGCTGCTGCTGTTTGGCGCGGCATTGCCATCCTGCGTGGTGACCGTGACGGTCAGCGGGATGTCGCCGGTCATTTTGGCCGGTGCCGTGAACGCCAGCTTGCTGGTGTCCCAGCCGGTGATGTCGAACGCGCGGCCCGCTTCGGCAGCGGTGATGGTGTGGGTGTTCGCGCCGTCGGTGATCACCGAGCCTGTCGGCAGGCCATTGAGGCTCAACCGCAGCGACGCGTTTTCCGAACCGTCGGTGTCGGTAGCCGAAGCGACGATGTTCGACAGCCCGATCGGTTGACCTTCCAGCCCGGTGTTGGCGGTCTGGGTGATGGAGATGTTGTCCATCAGGCCGCCGAATGAGTTGCTGTCGGCTGCTTTGAATTCCAGGCGCGCAGTGCCGTCCGTGGTGACCGGCACCTGGAAGGTGTAGTTCTGCAGGCCGGTTTGCGACGCGCTCAATGTGCCGATCAGCACGCCGCCCCAGGTGACGTTGATGACCGAGTTGGCCTCAGCGCCGGCACGTGGCGAGTAATCCAGGCTGATGGTGTATGTCGCGCCGGCCTTGGCCGGAATGTCGGTGTACAGGTTGGCGATATCGCCGGCGTCGCGTTCAAGCTCCACGACGTGATTGTTGCTGGCCGCGTTGGGGTCATCGACGCCGTAGACGATGGCGTTGCCGATCTCGACGCGATCACCGCTGTTGTCGGTGTGCCACAGGCCGCCGCCCATTTCGGTGGTGCCCACGATGCCAGACAGTGTCACGACCGTGGCCGAGTTTTCGAAATTGATGCTGCGGCTGAAGTTGTCGTCGACCACGGTGATGCTTGGCTTGTCAGTGACTGGCGCCACGGTGACGACGCCGGCTGCTGGGGTCGCGCTGGACACGCCCTGGTTGTCGACTGCTGTGTAGCTGAATGACGTATCGCCGCTCCAGTCCGCATCGGGCTTGAAGTACACGGTCGCCGTGTTGCCGGATGCCTGAATGTCGCTGGCGCTGGTCAGTTCCTGGGTGCCGGCGGCGTCACTGTAGAACGTGCCGTGGGCAGCCATGTCCACCAGGTTGAAATGGTCAACGGTGCCGTCGACATCGTTGCCTCTGAGGACCACGGCAATCGCCGCATCGTCTTCGTTGCCTTCGCCGCGAACAGCCACGACGGTCGGGACGTCGTTGACCGCGGTGACGTCGATCTGACCGCTGTAGACGACGGTCAGGTTAGTCGTGCCATTGGCATCGGCGTCGGTGACTTCGATGGTCACGCCGCGCGGGTCAGTGCCCGGATTATCGCTGCTGTTCTGGTACTTGATCGAGTTGATCACGGTTTCGTATTGAGCGATGGAGGCCACGCCGCTCAACTGGATGATCATGTTGCCGTTGGCGTCGTTGCTCACTGTGTACGTGATGCCAGGCACGGCGGTGCCTTCGTTGCCGCCTTTGTAGAACTCGGAAACGATGAGGTCGTCAGCCTGAATGCCGCTCAGGGTGATTTTCACACCGCTCAGGTTGGCACTGTCGATGTCAGTGATCGTCAGGCCATTGACGATCGGCGTGGCCGCACCGTTTTCGGTGTACTCAGCGCCGCCGAAATTCAGGATTGGCGCGTCGTTGACAGGGCTCACAGTCACCACCAGGGTCTGCGAGGTGGACGCCGTCGGGCCGGTGCTTTCGGTGGCGATCGCCGTCACGGTCAGATCGATCACGCCGTTGAAGTCTTTCGGCGGGGTGATGGTCAGCTTGCTCAGGTCCCAGCCGTTGATGATGACGGTGCCGTCACCGCCGACGATGGAGGTGTAGCTGTGGAAGCCGTCCGTCAGCACGGCGCCCAGTGGGATATTGCCGACCTGGGTGGTCAGGCGCTCCGAGCCGTCGGTATCGACCAGCGCAGAATTGAGGGTCAGCGCGATGGCGCTGTCTTCCGGGCCTTGTGCGGCAGTGACCACTACGGTTGGCGCATCGGCAACGGCGCCCACTTGCACGTTGAAGCTCAGCTCGCGGCTGACAGGTGCAGCGTCGCCGTCCTGCGCCGTGGCGATCACGGTCAGGGGCACGGTGCCGCTGAAGTTGGTCGGCGCGGTGAACTTGAGGTTGCTCAGGTTCCAGTCGGTGATGTCGGTCGACGTGGTGCCGGCGCCGGCGGTGAAGGTGCGGGTGCCGTCAGTCAGCGTACTGCCGACCGGCAGGCCGTTCAGGGTCAACACCAGGGTTTCGGAACCGTCGATGTCGGTGGCCCGGGCCTGGATCGGCGCCAGCAGGATCGCGTTGTCTTCCAGGCCGCTGTTCAGGGTCTGGGTGACGCTGATGTTGTTGATCACGCCGCCGAAGGAGTTGCTGTCCCCGGCCACGAATTCCAGCTTGGCCGAACCGTCGGTGGTGACCGGCACGCTGAAGGTGTAGGTCTTCATGCCGGTCTGGCTGGCGTTGAGCGTCCCGACCAGAGCGCCGCCGAAGTACACATTAATGAGCGAGTTGCTTTCTGCACCCTGACGCGGCGAGTAGTCCACGGCGATGGTGTAGGTCGCGCCCGCTTTGGCATCGATGTTGGTGTACAGGTTGGCCGGATCGCCTGCGTCGCGCTCGAGCTCGATCACCTGGCTGTTGCGGTCTGTGACGGCCACGCCATAGGTGCCGGGATCGCGGATTTCGAGGATGTCGTAGGTGTTGTCGGTGTGCCACGCGCCGCTGCCGATATCGCCGGCAACCGTGGTGGTGGAACCGTTGGCCGTGAGCGAAGCCACGGTGGTGTTGGCGCCCAGGGACAACTCAGGGATGTCGGTGACCGGCGCGACCACGATGCTGCCAGTGGCGTTGCCAATGCTGACCAGGCCTTGGCTGTCGACGGCGTTGTAGGTGAACTGAGTGCTGCCGCTCCAGTCCGGGTCCGGCTTGAAGTAGATGGTCGCGGTGTTGCCCGACGCACTGATGTCACTGAGGTTGGTCAGCGCAATGGTGCCCGCAGCGTCGCTGTAGAACGTGCCGTGCTGGGCCATGTCGACCAGATTGAAGTGGTCGACGGTGCCATCGATGTCGCCACCGTTCAGCACCACAGCCAGGGTGGTGTCTTCGTCGCCGCGCGCGGAGGTGTTGTCGGCGGTCGGTGCGTCGTTGACCGGGGTCACGGTGACCGGCGTACTCACCGGCGCCGAATCCAGCTGACCGTCGTTGACGACCACGGTGATGTTGCGTGGCAGGGTGCCCGGGTTTTCGCTGCTGTTGGCGTAGGTGATCGAGTTGATCAGCGCCTGGTAGTCGGCTTTGGACGCTTCGCCCGTCAGGGTCAATACGATATTGCCGCCGACCTGGGTGGTGGTGACGGTGATGTTGGCGTTCGGCGTACCGACCACCAGGCTGTCGCCGGGCTGCACACCGTCGAGGGTGACCGTGCCGCTTTGCAGCGTGTCGTTGTCGACGTCAGCCAGGGTCACTTTGCCGTCCAGCGAAACGCCGGCCTGGCCTTCGGTGAAGGACACGCCGCCGTCGATGATGGCGGTCGGCGCATCGTTGACCGGGGTGACACTGACCACGGCATTGACCGGCACGGAATCGTTCTGGCCATCGTTGACGGTGATCGTGATGTTGCGGTCGACCGCGCTTGGGTCTTCGCTGTTGTTGCTGAAGGTGATCGATTTGATCACGGCTTCATAAGCGGCGGCGCTGGCGGCGCCGGTCAGGGTCACGACCAGCGCGCCATTGACGGTCGCGGTGGTGACCGTGATGGCCGGGTTGGTGCTGCCCACCACTAGGCTGTCGCTGGCCTGCGGGTTGCCCAGCGTGACGGTCGCGCCGACCAGGGTCGGGCTGTCCACGTCGCTGATGCGCAAATCGCCCACGATGGCGACGCCTTGATCACCCTCGGTGAAGGTGGTCGCAAAGTTCGCGCCGGTGGTGCCATTGTCCAGATCCACCACCGGCAACGCGTCGTTGTCGATGATCGTGGTAGTGACACTGCCTTGGGTGTCGCTGACGACGACGTTCTCGAAGTTGCCGCCGGTGATCGCACCGATCTGCACGGTGACGTTTTCAACGCCCTCGGGAATGGTGTCGTTCAGGGTGCGGATATCGAATGTCACGCTGCTCGAGTTGGCCGGCACGGTGACGCTGACCACTCGGCTGTAATCGCTGCCGTCGGTGGCAGTGCCGCTGTAGATCAGGTTGAGGGTGACGTCGGTCTGCGCCGGGTTGCTCAGGGTGATGGTGTAGGTCGCTGTTTCGCCTTCGGTCACCGAAGTGCTGCCGGTGATGCTGGCGACGGTGGTGTCGATGGAGTCGGTGATCTGGGTAACGGCCGGCGTCGGGTCAACTGTGACCACGATGCCCGAACCACCCGTGGTGCCGGTGATGGTGGTCGCGATCTGACTTGGGTCGATGTACGGCGTGTTAATGCTTGCGAACGGCACGGACACGGAACCGGTGGTGGTGCCGCCCGCGATGACGATGCTCTGGCCGTTGGACAGGGTCACGGTCAGGTCGGTCTGTGGTGCCTGGGTAACAGTGGCGGTATAGACCAGGGTGCCGCCGTTTTCGGTCAGCGTCGGGGTGGCGGTGAGGCTCAGGTTCGAAGCGACCAGCGGCGCTGTCGGCGTGCCTGGCGCAGCGGCGTCGAGCAGGCCGGCAATGCCCGCGTCTTGGCGCACGATGAACGTCGGGGTCGTGCCAGGGCCGGTTGTCGGGAAGCCGATGGTCGGATCCACGACGCCTGCAGTCTCGCTCAGCAAGACAAAGCTGTGGCCGCCACCGGCGTCACCACCTGCGCCCGGAGCAGTCTGGCCGGCGGCCGTAGCTTCCAGGTCTTTGGTGGGGTCAGCGCCCGCGGCGATGGCTTGTTGCAGCTCGGCCACGGACGGGGCCGCTTGTGCAGTGGCCTCCGACAGATTGACCGTGGACGTCGGTGCATCCGAGCTCCACTGGCTGTCACGGCCCATGTCCAGGGTGCGGCCATCAGGCAGTTCGAGCGTGACCGCTCCGCCCGGGCCAGTCAGCACCTGTTCACCGGCGAACAGCCGGTCCCCCTCGATCAGTATGCGGCGAATGCCTTCCGGGGAAACTGCGACTACTTGGCCAACAATGCTTTTGACGATGGCAACAACACTGCTCATTGGGGGAACTCTCCGGGTTTACCGTTCAGGGGGTATCCATAATGCCGACCGGCTTTTCTATACGCCGCTTCATACTGGAGTACGATTTTTTGCACGATTAATTGGCGCCAAATAAATAACTGGCTAATTTTTCTAAAAATTAATGTTTTGGCGTCAATTTAGTGCGATTGATTACTGCTCAGGAATTAACTTTTGCCAAACTATTGACCTATTCGGCGACATCCTAAACAATCGCCTCCGTAATGTCACATTGATATTTAATGGAATCGCGTCTTTCTGCTGTGTGATCCCAAGTCTCATTCAGAACTCTTCGACAACGGTCCATTCAATAGCCATTTTTTATGATGCGGCGGGATTTCTGCTGCGTTTAGAACACGATCGTTCTCGGGACCTACTCTCATGCGTGCGCACATCTTTATCGCTATTCCATTCGCTCTTACCGCTGGTCTGGCCCATGCAGACAGTCTGCAGAAAGCCATGCAGCAAGCGTTGGACGTTCACCCTGAGGTTCAAGCTGGCGTTAATGCGCGCATTGCTCAGGACTACGCGGTTCGTGCTGCCAAGGGCGGTTACCTGCCACGCGTCGACGTGACCGCAGGCTACGGCCGTGCCGGTTCCGACACGCCCAGCACCCGCGCCACTACGGGTGATCACGACTATCAGACCCTGAACCGAGGCGAGTCGGCCATCCGCCTGCAGCAGATGCTGTTCGACGGCTTTCAGACGTCCAACGAAGTAGCTCGCCAGCAAGCCACCGCCAACTCGCGTGGTTATGCCCTGCTTAATACTTCCGAACGTACCGGGTTGATGGTTGCCCAGGTTTACTTGGATGTATTAACGCAACGCGAAATGGTTCGCCTGGCTGAAGAGAATTTGAAAAGCCACGAAAGAATTTACGATCAGATTAAACTTCGAACGAGCCGTGGTGTCGGCCGAATGGCAGACATGGATCAGGCCGATGCACGTCTGGCTCAAGCACAAAACAACTTGATGACCGAGAAGACTAATCTGGCCGACGCTCAAACTAATTACTTGAGTGCCGTTGGTCAGATGCCTGACTTGTTGGAAGCGCCTTCGCCCGTTACGGCCATGATGCCGGCCACGTTGCAGGAAGCGCGCCAGCAGATGCTGGAAAACAGTCCGGTACTGCGTTCCGCCGAAGCGGATATTGCCGCCGCCGAAAAGCAGTACACCTCCGCTCAGTCTTCGTACTACCCACGCTTTGATGCCGAACTGGGCCGTAATGCCGACAACAACGTCGGCGGCGACGAAGGCCACAACAATGGCTGGGAAGCGATGGTGCGCATGCGCTTCAACCTGTACTCGGGCGGTAGCACTAAGGCTGACCTGCAGTCCAAGTCCTACCTGGCTTCCCAGGCGCTGGACATCCGCAACAACGCCTTGCGTCAGTTGAACGAAGAACTGGGCCTGGCCTGGAACGCCTACAACAACGCCAACTCGCAAATCCCGATTGCCCAGCAGTACGTGGATCGCACCACCAGCGTTCGTACTTCGTACCAGCAGCAGTTCAGCCTGGGCGAACGTACCATGCTCGACTTGCTGGACAGCGAAAATGAGCTGTTCACCGCTTCGCAGCGTCTGGTGCAGTTGCAGAACCTCAAGCAGTACAGCCAGTA
Source organism: Xanthomonas sp. WHRI 1810A (assembly GCF_040202885.1). NCBI lineage: Bacteria > Pseudomonadati > Pseudomonadota > Gammaproteobacteria > Lysobacterales > Lysobacteraceae > Xanthomonas > Xanthomonas sp. WHRI 1810A. Next base: position 57,611 of record NZ_JBEGED010000009.1, on the reverse strand, counting down.
CCGCATCAAGGCGGACATGGGCGTTCTGCTGAAAAGTCAGGGTGTTGTCGCGCCGATGGCATCGGTTGTGCAGAACGATTCGAAACCGACAGTGCAACTGCCGGGCATGAACTGATTTTTGACGCAATCAGGTTTTTAAACAGCTAGCAAAAAATAGAGAGTGTCAGCGTGGATTTGGAATTACCTTCGGTTCAACTGGGCCACGATCCTCGCGGCCAGCACGATGATCCGTTACTCGATGGCCTGCTGACACTCTGCGCCCTGCATCACAAGCCTGCCAGTCGGGCCATGCTGACCACCGGTCTGCCATTGCCCGATCAGCGCTTGAGCGCCGACTTACTGCCGCGTGCTGCGGCGCGAGCCGGTTTGCAGGGGCGTCTGCTGCAACGAAAACTCGAACACATTCCCTCGATTGCCCTGCCTGCGTTGTTGATGCTCAAGGACGGCCGAAGCGCCGTGCTGTTGGGCTGGGATAATGACAGCGCACGGTTGCTGCTGAGCGAAAGCGACGGCGGCGAAGTGGTGGTGGCCCGCGAAGTGCTGGCCAACGATTACAACGGACGGGTGTTCTTCGCCCAGCCGCAACATAAATTTGACGTGACCAAAGGCTCGCTGATTCCTCGCGCGAAGTCCTGGTTCAAAGACACCCTCAAACGCTCGCGCTGGCTGTACGCCGACGCGATCGCTGCAAGCCTGGTGATCAACCTGATTGCCCTGGCTGCGCCCCTGTTCGTCATGAACGTCTACGACCGCGTGGTACCCAATCAAGCCACTGCCACCTTGTGGGTGCTGGCGGCGGGCATCTGCGGCGCCTATTTGTTCGACCTCTTGCTCAAGGGCCTGCGCAGTCTGTGCCTGGACCTGGCGGGCAAGAAAACCGACCTGATCATTTCCGCGACCCTGTTTGAACGCATCGTCGGCATGGCCATGAAATACCGGCCGGCGCGGGTGGGCAGCTTCGCGCAGAACATCCACGAGTTTCAGGGCATGCGCGACTTTTTGACGTCGCTCACCCTGACCAGCCTGATCGATCTGCCGTTCACCCTGATCATTTTGCTGGTGATCGCGCTGTTGGGCGGCCACCTGGTGTGGATTCCGATCATTGCCTTCCCGCTGGCGCTGGGCATCGGCCACTTCCTGCAGAAACCCCTGACCGCCACCCTTGAGCGCACCATGGCCCTCGGCGCCGAGCGTCAGTCCAGCCTGATCGAAACCCTCGCCGGGCTCGATGCCGTGAAGGTCAACAACGCCGAGAGCGAGCGTCAGTACCAGTGGGAACAGACCATCGGTACGCTTAGCCGTCTGGAGCTGCGGGTCAAAATTCTGTCTGGCCTGGCGATGAACATCACGTTGCTCATCCAGCAACTGGCTGGCGTGGCGATGATCTGTTTCGGCGTTTACCAAATCATCGACGGCAACCTGAGCATGGGCGGCCTGGTCGCGTGTTACATGCTCAGCGGTCGTGCGTTGGGCCCGTTGGCTCAGCTGTCCGGTCTGCTGACCCGTTATCAGCAAGCCAAAGTGACCATGGTGTCCGTGGATCAGATGATGGAGCTGCCCCAGGAGCGCAATTTCGACGAGCGCCCCCTGAGCCGTCAGGTCCTGCAAGGCGCCATGGAATTTCGCGGCCTTGATTTCACCTATCCCAACCAGCAGACACTGGCGCTCAAGGGCATCAGCCTGGTGGTTCGTCCCGGCGAGAAGATCGGCATCATCGGTCGCAGTGGTTCGGGCAAGAGTTCGTTGGCCAAATTGCTGGTGGGTCTGTATCAGCCGGACGCCGGTTCGTTGCTGGTGGACGGCGTGGACATCCGCCAGATCGATGTGAGCGAGCTGCGCCATAACATTGGCTACGTCGCCCAGGACATTCAGTTGCTGGCCGGCACCTTGCGCGACAACCTGGTCTCCGGCGCGCGCTACGTGGACGATGAAATGGTCCTGCAAGCCGCCGAACTGGCGGGCGTCCACGAGTTCGCCCGGCTGCACCCCCAGGGCTACGAGCTGCAAGTGGGCGAGCGGGGGCAGAACCTGTCCGGCGGCCAGCGGCAGAACGTCGCCCTGGCGCGTGCATTGCTGCTCGATCCTCCCATTCTCCTGCTGGACGAACCGACCAGCGCCATGGACAACACCGGTGAAGAACGCCTCAAGCAGCGCCTGCAAGCGGTCATCGAGACCAAGACAGTGATCCTTGTCACTCACCGGGCATCGCTGCTCAGTCTGGTTGATCGTTTGATCGTGATCGACCGTGGTCAGATTCTCGCCGACGGCCCGAAAGCCGCCGTCATGGAAGCGTTGAAGAAGGGGCAGATCAGTGTTGCTTAAGTCAGGTCAAGGGCAGTCCGGCGGCGGGATTCTTCGCTACTTTCGCGGCACCTCGTCCCTCGAAGGGCCACCGATGCCCGAAGTCGAGAAGGCATTGGTGGATGACGCTCCGCGTATCGTGCGGCTGACCATCTGGGCCGTGATTCTGTTTTTTGCCTTTTTGATCATCTGGGCCAACTACGCCGTCATCGACGAAGTGACCAAGGGTGAGGGCAAGGCGATTCCGTCGACCAAGATCCAGAAAATCCAGAACCTTGAGGGCGGTATCGTCGCTGAGATCTACGTCCACGACGGGCAGATCGTCGAAGCCGGTGCGCCGCTGATTCGCCTGGATGACACGCGTTTTGCCTCCAACGTCGGTGAGACCGAGGCCGACCGGGTGTCGATGGAACTGCGCGTTGAGCGCCTGAGCGCCGAAGTGGATAACCGTCCGCTGAACATCTCGGCCGAAGCCCGCAAGAGCGCGCCGAACCAGGCGGCCAACGAAGAATCGCTGTATCAGAGCCGTCGTCAGCAACTGGCCGATGAACTGGGTGGTTTGCAGCAGCAACTGATCCAGCGTCAACAGGAACTGCGCGAGTTTGCCTCCAAGCAGGAGCAATACCGCAACAGCCTGGGCCTGCTGCGCCAGGAAATCGGCATGTCCGAGCCGCTGGTCAAGCAGGGCGCGGTGTCGCCGGTCGAAGTGCTGCGCCTGAAACGTTCGGAAGTGGAAACACGCGGTCAGCTCGACGGTACTACGTTGGCCATTCCGCGTGCCCAGGCCGCGATCAATGAAGTGCAACGCAAAGTCGACGAGACACGCGGCAAGTTCCGCAGTGACGCCCTTACTCAGCTGAACGAAGCCCGGACCAACCTGAGCAAGGCCCAGTCCACCGCCAAGGGTCTGGAAGACCGGGTCAACCGCACCATGGTGACCTCGCCGGTACGGGGTATCGTCAAGCAGATGCTGGTCAATACTGTCGGCGGCGTCATCCAGCCGGGCAGCGACATCGCGGAAATCGTGCCGCTGGACGACACGTTGCTGGTGGAAGCGCGCATTCGGCCGCAGGACATTGCGTTTCTGCACCCGGGCCAGGAGGCGATGATCAAATTCTCTGCCTACGACTACACCATCTACGGTGGCCTCAAAGGCAAGCTGGAACAGATCGGCGCTGACACCATCCAGGACGAAGAAAAGAAGAACACTTTCTACGTGATCAAACTGCGCACCGACCGCAGCCACCTGGGCACCGACGAGCACCCGCTGCTGATCATCCCCGGCATGGTCGCCACCGTCGACATCATCACCGGCAAGAAAAGCGTGTTGAGCTACTTGCTCAAACCCGTGCTCAAAGCCCGGGCCGAGGCGCTGCACGAGCGTTGATGGTTGTAGCTGTAAGGTTGACCGAATACTTGTGGCGGCCTGTTTCAGCTCAAGTTGGGGGCAAGCGCAAAATCCCATGGGAGCGGACCGGGCGGCGCTCCGTCTGTCCGCGAAGACTGAGTATTAGGTGACAGAGATGCATCCACTGTACCGACCTCTTCGCGGTCAGGTCCGCTCCCACAGGGTAGGCGTTAGCAAGCTCACACCCAAATGGCATCCCACAGTGAGTAATCACCGACCCGCCGCACCAAACCCGCCCGCACCGGGTTATTGACGGTGTACCTGGCGAGTTTCACTAAATCATCTTCTGCTCTGAGCGCCTTATCGTGATAGCCGGATTGCCACACCGGCTCAGTGATTGATCGGTGGCGGTTGATAGTTCTTGAACTGCAAGCTTTGACTCGCTGAATCAAGCCATCAAGTGTCCCTGCCTTTAACTCAAACAGCCAATGCAAGTGGTCCGGCATCACCACCCAAGCCAGCGAGTTCGCAAACCCCTGCTCCTCCGCGCGCCGCAATTCACGTACGAGCAATCGACCTGCTGTGAAGTCACGAAAAATCGGGGTCCGGTTTCGTGTGTTTGAAGTCACCAGATAGGTCTGCCCCAAACAGGAATACCGCCCGGTGCGCAATCGACATGATGCGGCGTAATCAGACATCCTTGTTCTCCGTGTCTACGTAAGCAATGACGCTAGCCACGCAAGGGCAACAGCGCATGCCAGAAAAGCCTCAACATATTTCCTGGCTCATAGACCTTCAGCGCAAACCCAAGACCATGGGAGCGGACCTGTCCGCGAAAACTGAGTCATGAGCGACAGGGATTGACTGGCTGCATCGGTCTCTTCGCGGACAGGTCCGCTCCCACCGGGGAAATATGTTTCAGCCAGGATTTGGGACTGAGCAGGAAGTATGCGGACTGTGTTTCAGCTTGAATTTTCAGGTCGGTCACATAACCCGTGGGAGCGGACCTGTCCGCGAAGGCTGAGTCATGGGCGACAGAGATGGACTGGCTGCATCGGCCTCTTCGCGGACAGGTCCGCTCCCACGGGGAAAGTGTTCCAGCTCTAGTTCCGGGTCCAGTAGCGAGGCTGTGGTGGCCGCCGCTCAGCCGAGTGTTTGGATCTGACACCGAACCTGTGGGAGCGGACCTGTCCGCGAAGGCTGAGTCATGGGCGATAGAGATGCATCGGCTGTACCAACCATTTCGCGGACAAACCCGCTGCCACAAAGGCGTGTCACCCGACAGTTCGGGTGTTCAGGCAGCGTGCGGTTTCGCTAGCTCGACACAGCGCGCAGGGCGGCTGGCTTGACGTGTGATTCAGCGGGCTCGAGGCGTCGATGCAGTGTTTCGGGAACGAATTCGTGCACTGGGCGCCCCATCAAGGCGTCGACGATTCGCGCACAGGCGCGGCCGTCGCCATAGGGGTTGGCCGCGCGGGAAGCGCTGCGGTACAGGTGTTCGTCGTCAAACAGGGCGCAGACCCCGCGCACGATTGCGTTCGAATCAGTACCGACCAGCCGCACCGTGCCCGCCGCCACAGCCTCAGGCCGCTCGGTGACATCACGCGTCACCAGCACCGGTTTGCCCAGCGATGGCGCTTGTTCCTGTACGCCGCCGGAGTCGGTGAGGATCACGTGGGCCCGCTGCATCAAGCGCACGAAGGACAGGTAATCCAGCGGTTTGATCAGGTGCACGTTGGGCAAATCACCCAGCAGTTCAGCGACGGGACTTGGCACATCGGGATTCACAGGCACCGGGTAGGCAATCTGCATGTCGTTACGCTGAGCCAGCAGGCGCAAGGCCTTGCAGATATTCAGGAAGCCATCGCCGATATGTTCCCGGCGATGCCCGGTGACCAGCAGCGTCTTGCGCTCAGGCACCAGAAAGCTGAACTGACGGTCCAGGGCCACACGCAGCGTTTGATTGCTGTCGATGCGTTGCGCCGTCATCTGCAGCGCATCGATCACGGTATTGCCGGTGACGAATGACACGCCCTGCAGGCGTTCGCCGAGCACGTTGCGTCGGGACTCGGCCGTGGGCGTGAACAGCTGGTCCGACACCAGATCGATGCTGCGGCGGTTCATTTCTTCCGGCCACGGCTGATGGATGTCACCGGTGCGCAGGCCCGCTTCCACATGCCCGATCGGGATTCGACGGTGAAACGCCGACATGGCCGCAACCATCGCCGAGGTGGTGTCGCCGTGGACCAGCACTTTGTCGGGTTGCATCTCTTCCAGGACCGGGTCGATGGCGGCGTACAACGCAGCCGTCAGCGAGTTCAGGGTTTGCCCTGGGCGCATGACATCCAGGCTGTAGTCCGCCTTCAGATCGAACATGTCCAGCACCTGTTGCAGCATGCTTTGCTGGGGGCCGGTTATGCAGATACGCGAGTCGATGCCCGGCTCCTGCGCCAGCGCTTTGACCAGCGGCGCCATCTTGATCGCTTCCGGTGCGGTACCAAAAATTGACAGGATCTTGATGCTGGCGTCGCGTTCGATCATTGATTTCCTCCCGCGCTAACAAGCGCCGCACAGCAGATCACATGAGGGCTCAATACCTTCAGATGACTAATGAGTTTGGTGTGTATATCGGGCGGGGAAAATCGGAATGGAGATTCGATGTTCACTTCACTGTGAGATGGCACTGTGCCCAAGCGTCCAAGTATTAACGCAATGAAGTTTCAATGCAAAAGGTTTTTACATGGCTTTTTGCTAGCGATGGCTGGCGAAACTTTAAAGTAGGAATGGGGTCGGTCACGTTAATGAGAATAACGTCACACTTTGCCGGTGCAGGAAAGTGTCGGGCAGGGGGTAAGGTCGATTTTATCCATTTAATTCAATGGCTTACCGCTCTCAGGCACGCAGAAAACGACCGCTGGGAATGGATAAAAGTTCTTTTATTGACGTTAATAAGTTGTCGTTTATGTCGGGACACTGACGCTGCTTAAATGACGAAATGGCCAACTAGAAGTGCTGCAGCCCTATTTCTTTTAACAACAGGTCAGGGGAATGGGGCAAACATACATTGTTCAGACTTTCGACAGTTCCTCGATTGATATGAATGACCGGGCGACGTTCACACCAGTCATTTATCGCCTCTTAACAGCGAGCTACGACAACTCCGCAAAGTCACTCAGCACGTCATCGCGCAGGGCGATGAAGCGCGCGTCGCTGCGGTTGCGGGGGCGGGGCAGGTTGATGTCGACGATACGGCGGATGCGTCCCGGGTTGGGTTGCATCACCACCACGCGATCACCCAGGTACACCGCCTCGTCGACGTCATGGGTCACGTGCACCATGGTGATCTTTTCGTGCTGCCAGATGTGCTGCAACTCGCGTTGCAACCGGGTGCGGGTCAGCGCATCGAGGGCGCCGAAAGGCTCATCGAGCAGCAACACGCTGGGCCGATTGACCAGACCGCGGGCGATGGCCACGCGTTGCGCCATGCCGCCGGAAATCTGATGCGGGTACGACGCGGTAAAGTCCTGCAACCCCACCAGCGTGATGTGCTCGGACACTGCCTCGCGTTTTTGCGCCGCGCTCAGGGGAGCGTTTTTCAGGCCGACGGCGATGTTCTGCTCCACCGTCAGCCAAGGGAACAAGCGGTGGTCCTGAAACACGATGCCGCGCTCAAGCCCGGTCCCGCGAATCGGTGTTTCGCCCAGCAGGATACGGCCGTCGTAGTCCTCGTCCAGGCCCAGAATCAACCGCAGCAAGGTGGATTTCCCGCAGCCGCTGGCGCCAACGATGGTGATGAATTCGCCGGGCTCGATGTCCAGCTGAACGTTGTCCAGCACCTGCAATTGCGTGTCGTCACCTGCGGCCGATTGAAAGCGCTTGCTGATGTTCTCCAGGCGCAAGCCGTTGGCATGGGGAGTATCTCCGGGCGAGTGATTGAGTGCGTTGACCATGGTTGTCGATCCTGTCTGTCAAACCTGAAAAGAGTTAGCGCGGCGTAATGCCGTAAAGGCGCTGAATGCGGCGTTCGACCCGGCGCGCCAGCGTGTTCAACGCCCAGCCCACCAGGCCGATGACCACCATCCCGAACAGCACCAGGTCCATCATGAAATGTTCGCTGCCATCGATCAGCGTGTTGCCGATGCCGTCGCCGGAGACCAACAGGTATTCAGCGCCAATGGTGGCCAGCCACGAATACACCAGCCCCAGGTAAATCCCGGTGAAGATCGAGGGCAGTGCGGCGGGCAGCATCACGCCGGTCACGGTCTGCCAGCGGCTGAAGCGGTAGACCCGGGCCACTTCCAGCAAATTGCGCGGCACGTTGCGGATGCCGTCGCAGGTGTTGACCACCACCGGCACCAGCGCCGCCAATGACAGAAACACCACCTTGGCCACGTCACCGAGGCCGAACCACACAGAGATCAGCGGAATCCAGGCGAACAGCGAAATCTGCTTGAAGGTATTGAAGCTCGGTCCGACCAGACGCTCGAACAGCTGCGAGAACCCCAGCAGGCAGCCCAGCATCAGGCCCAACCCGGTGCCAATGAAAAAACCGCTGAGATTACGCACCAGACTGGACGATATCGCCCGCCAGAACTGGCCCGACGTCACCTGCTCCCACGCCGTTTCAGCGACCTTCTGCGGCGAAACCAGCAGCCCCGAGGTGCTCCAGCCCTGATTCGCCGCCAGCCACCAGACAGCCACGGCGACCATCGGCAGCACCCAGCCGCGATAACGTTTGCTGCTTCTTTTATAGGGCACGGCCAGGGTGCTCATTGCAGCCTCCCCAGCGTCAGCGGACGGCCCTTGTGCAAGCGCCGTTCGACCGCGTCAAACCCGCGATCAATCAGCAAACCCACCGCCCCGACCACCACCACGGCGGCCATCACCAGATCCAGCTGGAACAGCTGACGCCCGTAGGCAATCAGGTAACCCAGGCCTTCGCTCGACGCCAGCAGCTCGACCACCACCAGCGACAACCAGGCCTTGGTGAAGCCCAGGCGCAAGCCGGTGAATATCGGCGCGATGGCGGACGGGATCACGATGTCGGTGACCACCTGGCGGCGGCTGAACCCGTACGCGCTGCCCACTTCGAGCAAGCCTTTTGGCGTCTGGCGGAAGGCTTGCAGCGTGCACAACGTGACCGGGATCAACGCTGAGTGGGCAATCAACACGTACTTCAGTGGTTCGCCGATACCAAACAGCAGCAGCGCAAACGGCAGCCAGCCCAGCACCGGAATCTGGACCAGCGCGTTGAACGTCGGCAGCACGTAGTCCTCGACGGTTTTCGACAGCCCCATCGCCAAGCCCAGGGTCATGCCCAGACCGGCACCGAGCACGAAACCGATCAGCACCCGTTGCAGGCTGGCCGAGGCGTTCAGCCACAGGTCGCCGCTGGTGATCAGGTCGGTCAGTGTCTGGTAGACGAATGCGGGCGGCGGCAGCACTTGTTCCGAGAGCCAGCCACGCTCGGTGCCCAGATACCACAAGCCGAGCAGCGTCAGTGGCAGCAGCCATGGCAGCGCGCGATTGCCCAGTCGCGCGGTCCAACCGCCAGCGGGTTTCGGCCTGGCGGTAACCCGGCGTGCAGGTCGGGCGGGGAAGGCCGGCAGGCGCTCGATTGATGCGCTGGGGGGCGTGGCATCCAACGGCTGTTGGCGTATGGCGGCATGGGCTCGGGCCATGAGGTCAGCCTCCGCTTTTAAGTGATGTCGCCGACGCGGTGGCCGTACTCGCTGGCTGCTTGCCGTCCGGGCCGTACGGGGTCCAGTAATGCTCCAGCCCTTTGGCTTTAAGCGCGGTTTCCAGATAGCGGGTCTCGAACCAGCCGTCCACCATCACCGGGCGACGGATCATTTTTTCTTCCTTGGCCTGATCGGCCACCGCCTGATACCGCGAGCGCAGGAACTCATCCACCAGCGGCGACGCACTGTCGCGCAGGGTCAGGTTGGCGAAGTCGGCTTTCAGTGAGGCCAGCGGTTCGTTGGTCTTGGCCCATTCGTTGAGCACGGCGTCGCGGTTGTGTTCATCGGACTCCCACTTCGCTGCATCGACCAGGGTATCGACCACCTTTTGCACGTTGTCCGGGTGTTCCTTCTCATACGGGCCGCGCACCACCAGCGCCAATTGCCGTGTGTAGCGCACGTCGTTGGTCGGGTTGTCGAAGATGATGTCGATCAGGCCTTGATCGCGCAGTTTGAACAACTCGCGGCCACCAAACGCTGCATCGACGCCCTTGGACGCCAGCGCCGCCTGACTGCTGCCGCTGTCCAGATTGATCACTTTCAGATCGCGCTCGGTCAGGCCGTGGTCGGCCAGCAGATTGATCGACACCAGATGCGCGTTGGTGCCCCGGAAGACCGCCACTTTCTTGCCCTTCAAATCCTCGATGCGTTTGATGTCCGAGCCCTTGGGCACGGCCAGGTAAACGTTGGCCCGCACGCCGATGGCGGCCAGCAGTTTGGTGTCCAGCCCATTGGCCCGGGCGACCACCTGTGGCAGGTCGCCTTCGTAGGCGAAGTCCAGTTGTTGATTGGACAGCGCCTCGTTGACCGCAGGCCCCGCGCCTTTGAAGAAGAACCACTGCACCTCGGTGCCGGTGCCGGCAAAAGCTTTTTCCAGCAGTTGCTGGTTGCGCACGATGCTCAGGGGCGAACCGCTGAACGTCACGGGATCACCGCCGCCCGCGTTTGCCACGCCGATGCGCAAGACGTCGGCCTCGGCCATGGGAATCATCAGCAGCGCCGCCAGTGCGGTAGCCACGCGTTGTGTGCTGAATAACGAGTTTCGCTTGGCCTGTGCCATGACGGTTCCATCCTGTGCGAGTTGAAAGAGGGTTCAGGCAGCCAAGTGTTTTTTGTCGGCCTCAGTCTTCGGCGAGAGGGTGTCCGGGGTGGGTTTGATGGCCTGACTCACATGCCCGTCGACGCCATACGGCACGTCACCGGCCACGGTGGTGCGGCGCACGATGCGTTCGGCATCGCCGTAGTCGTTGATCGCAATATGCTGGGTGGCGCGGTTGTCCCAGATCACCACGTCACCGGCCTGCCAGCGCCAGCGCACGGTGTTGTCCACGTGGGTGATGCGGTCGTGAAACAGGCGGATCAGCTGTTTCGAGTCATTGCTGCTCACGCCTTGAATCTGTTTGACGAAGTGCCCGAGCAACAGGCTGCGCTCGCTGGTTTCAGGGTGAACGCGCACCAGGGGATGTTCGGTTTCGTAGATTTCTGCGGTGAATTGCTCGCGGTATCGTTTCAGGCCTGCATCGCTGGTGTTGCGCGGGGCGGCGTAGTCATAAAGATTGGTGTGCAGGGCGCGCAGCGTGTCGGCCAGCCGTTTGAGCGGCTCCGGCAGATCAGCGTAAGCGGTGGCGGTGTTGGCCCAGACGGTGTCGCCACCGTAAGGCGGAATCACCACGCCGCGCAGGATGGACAGCTTGGGGTAATTGGCGACGAAGGTAACGTCCGTGTGCCACGAATTGGCGCGGGTTTCCTTGGCGTCCAGGTGCAGGATGGCGGTGCTTTGCTCGGCGGAACGCACCGTAGGGTGCGGCACTTGATCGCCGAATCGGCGAGAGAAGCTCTCGTGCTGCTCGTCACTGAGAAACTGCTCGCGGAAGAACAGCACTTTGTATTTCAGCAGCGCGGCGTTGATGACATCGAAGTCTTCACCGCAGATGTCGCCGGATAAAGAGACGCCACTCAGTTGAGCGCCAATTCTGCCGGCCACGGGATTGATCTGGATCGCCATGTCTGAACTCCTGTTTCAGATTGTTGTGGCTCAGATCATAAGGATATAAATCGGCACCCGGATAATCACTTTTTCTTCTAAATATAGAAGCGGATGTATGCGTGGATTTTATGAAGATAACTGCAGGATATAAGCTTATTCGCGCTCAATGATCCTGTAGGAACCAGCTTGTTGGCGAAAGGTATGATGCGACGCACCTGCCAGACCGCTTCGCGAATAAATTCGCTCCTACAGCGCCGCGGTTCTGTAGGAGCCAACTTGTTGGCGAAAACGGCTTCAGGGGTTGACCGCATCCACCGGCACCGATACCGGCTTGAGCCTGTTCACAGCGCTTCTGATCCGGTTGGCCAGCGAACTGCTGCCGTGCACGTTGTGATAATGGAACACCGCCGTGGCGCGCAAGGCGTCCTGGGCGACGGGCAGATTAGTGTGCAGCGATCGGTAGCCCCAGAAAAGATACAGGTTGCCGGGCAACATGCGGATCCGGGTGAACGTTTCGGCTTGCGTGGCATACCGCTTTGCCAGGCGACGCTGCATCCATCGGTTGTCCACCAGCAGTTTGTCCAGAAGATTCAGTGCGTAATGGCGACGCAGCGGGCGGCGGCTGGGCAACATCAACAGATCACCGCTTTCGCCATCGTCCGGCATGCACACCGGCATGATCGTCGTCAGCACAAACGAGTCGTAATGGAAAATCAGCGACTCCCGTCGTCCCCCATCTCCAGTGAGGCAACGCAGGGTCTGTTGCAAGCCAGGGTCCCTGGCCTCCTGGCCGGTCGCGCCGACCACGATCCGTCGGCATAAATCGATGAATGCCCGTGATGTGCCCCAATCCTGAAGGGGCGTGCCGGCGACGGCTTCGCTCCCGGTGAGGGCTACATAGTCATTGCCCGCTGCCGCCACGGCGCTGACGACAAGGGTCTTGAGCTGTTCCAGTTGTTCGCTGCTGGCCCAGTCGGGCAATACCGCATAACCCTGCTGGTTAATGGTTTGAATCAAGCGGGTGATCTGGGCATCGGAAAATGTCGTGTAAGGCATCGCGCCTCCTCGGTCAAAACCACTGGTAAAGCATCCGTGCGGTCACATGGGGTCAGCCCGGTACGACATTGCCCGCTGCGCCGCTTCCGTCGATGGATGCAGCGCACGCCAAATGCCGGGTGTAATCGTTGTCATCAAGACGGTTCAACGGGTCAATGGCTGTGATGTGGGCGCCCGTTATTCCAGGTATTCGCACAGTCGGTGATGGAAAATTACCGGACACCGGGTTACTGCTTTTTCGCAGCCATTCACAGGGTGTTGGTGATATTGGGTACGTTGATAACAGCCGGGAAACAGGGGTGTTACAGACTGTTTCAGCGGCGGCAAGGCCAGAGACTAGCAGCTAGCACAGGCTTCGCTTGCCGTTGAATGAAAATATTTCAAACTATTTCGTTTTCCGTTCAGAGATAAAGATTTCGTCCGTTTTTGCAACAGATCGCTGGTTTTTCGTGGCAAGTTGGCACCTGAAATATGTATCAAATCTGTGTCACATTTTGTTGCGCACGCATCTTCCGTTAACAAACGTGCGGACCGATCGATGGATTCGGCGCGAAAAAAAACCGCCCCGAAAGGCGGTTTGCATGACGAGCATTTTATCTTGGTTACAGCACCACGCTCGGCAACCAGAGCGAGATGGCCGGGATGTAGGTGACGGCCATCAACACGGCGAAAAGTGCGACATAAAACGGCAGCAGGGCTTTGACCGTGGCTTCGATCGACACCTTACCAACCGCCGCACCCACGAACAGCACAGCCCCCACCGGCGGCGTGATCAATCCGATGCCCAGGTTGACCAGCATGATCATGCCGAAGTGCACGGGATCGACGCCGATGCCGATGATCACTGGCAGCAGGATCGGCGTCAGGATCAGAATCAGCGGCGCCATGTCCATCACGGTCCCCAACAGCAGCAACATGACGTTGATGCACATCAGGATCACGTAGCGGTTGTCCGACAGGGTCAGGAACGCCGTAGTGATCTTCATCGGGATTTCCATCAGCGTCAGGATGTAGCCGAAGCTGGCGGCAAAACCGATCAGGATCATCACGATGGAAATAGTGCGCACGGCCCGGTGCATCAGTTTGGGCAGGTCGCGCCATTTGTAGTCGCGGTAGATGAACATCGTCACGAAGAACGACCACAGCACTGCAATGGCAGCCGACTCGGTGGCAGTGAAGATCCCCGACAGGATGCCCCCCAGGATGATGACCATCGCCATCAGGCCCCACAGCGCGTCGCCGGCAATCTTGAGCGCCTGACGCAGCGGGATGACTTCACCCTTGGGGTAGTTGCGGCGGCGGGCGAAGATCATGCACAGCCCCATCATCACCGCGCTGAGCAGCAGGCCGGGCAGGATGCCGGCCATGAACAGCGAGGCAATCGAGACGGTGCCGCCGGCAGCCAGCGAATAGAGCACTGAGTTGTGGCTGGGCGGTGTGAGCAACGCCTGCACCGAGCCGCTGACTGTGACGGCGGTGGAGAAGTCCCGGGGATAACCGTTGCGCTCCATTTCCGGAATCAGTACCGAACCCACCGACGCGGTGTCGGCCACCGATGACCCGGAGATGGCGCCAAAGAAGGTCGAGGCCACGATGTTCACCAGCGACAGCCCGCCGCGCACGAACCCCACCAGCACCCCGGCAAACGCCACCAGCCTGCGGGACATGCCGCCCTCGGCCATGATCGCGCCCGCCAGCACGAAGAAAGGAATCGCCAGCAGCGAGAACTTGTTCACGCCCCCTGCCACTTGAATCATCAGCGCGTCGAACGGGATTTCAATCCACCACGCGCCCACCAGCGCCGACAACCCCAAGGCGTAGGCCACCGGCATGCCTAGCAGGATCAGTGCGATAAAGCTGCCCAACAAGATAAATGCGTCCATTCATGCGGCTCCTTCGCTTTCTTCGATCACATCAAACCGCAGCACGCGGCGGTGGCTTTGATCGCCCAGAAACATTTTTTCCAGCACGAAAATCAGCGTCAGCACACCGCCGATGGGGATCGGCAGGTACGAGATGCCGACCCGCAGGCCGGGCATTTCACCGAGAAACTGATTCCAGGTGTTGGCGCTGAGTTTGAAACCCTTGGTGATCATGAACACGCACACCACCGCCATCAGCACCTGAACCAGGATTGCCGCTGCCTTGCGCGCCTGATCCGGCATGCGATCCACCGCCATCGCGACGGCCATGTGTGCGCCGGCCCGGTAGCTGGCGGCGGCACCGAAGAACGTGAACACCACCATCAGCAGAATGGCGGTAGGTTCCGGCCAGCTTGAGCCGCTGCCCAGTACGTAGCGGGCGAAGATGCCCCACGGGATGATCAGGGTCATGGTCAGCACGGACAGGCCCGCGATGCCGATGCACAGCTGATAGATCCGGTCGTTGATGCGCAGAACGGTGTTTTTCATGGGAATCACCACGACGGCGGCGGCGAGCAGGCATGCACCTGTCACCGCGGCGTTATCAGAACAAAGGGGCTTACTGAACGGCTTCGATGCGGCTGATCAGGTCTTTGTAGAGCGCGCCGTATTGGTCGCGCACCGGCTGGGTGGCGTCGAAGAAGGCTTTTTTCTGCTCAGGCGTAAGCGTGATGAACTCGACGCCTGCGGCCTTGAGCTTGGTCTCGGCTTCGGCAGATTTCTTGTCCCACAGCACGCGTTCTTCCATCTGTGCTTCTCGCGCCAGGGTCTTCACCAGCGTTTGCTGCTCAGGCGTGAGTTTGTTCCAGGTGGCCTTGGACATGACCACCGGCTCCGGCAGGATCAGGTGCTCGGTCAGGGTGTAGAACTTGGCGCTTTGGTAGTGGTTGTGCTCAAGCAGCGTCGGCGGATTGTTCTCCGCGCCGTCGATCACGCCGGTCTGCAGCGCACTGAAGATTTCGCCGGTGGCCATGGCAATGCCGTTGCCGCCCATGTCGTTGATGGTGTCGATGAACACCGGATTGCCCTGCACGCGGATCTTCATGCCTTTGAGGTCGCCGATCTGGCGCACCGGTTTCTTGGTGTACAGGTTGCGCGTGCCACCATCCATCCAGGCCAGGGCGACCAGATTGAATTCAGAGTTGGTGATCTTATCGAGGATTTCCTGGCCGATGTCGCCATCGATGATCTTGCGCATGTGCGCCTGATCACGAAACACGAACGGCAGGTTAAAGACATTCACATCCGGCACTACCGGCCCGACGATGCCGAGGCTGACCCGGGTCATTTGCACGGCATTGGTCTGCACCTGCTCGACCACTTCCTTTTCCGAGCCCAGCACGCCCCCGGCGAACATCTTGAACGTGATCTCGCCTTTGCTCTGCTCTTCGAGCTTCTTGCCCATCTGCTGTTCAGCCACTACCGGGGGATAACCCGCCGGGTGAACTTCCGCGAACTTGATCTTGATCTCAGCCTGAGCGAGGCCTGCAAAACCGAAGGCCAGGGGGAGGGCGAGGGCGAGCACTGTGCGTTTGAAATCCATGGAGTTCTCCAGTTTGTTGTTTTTATAGGTGCCAGCGTGGGTGACTTACGGGAGCGTTTCAGCCCTTGAATGCAGGTTCCTCCAGCCCCTTGACCCCGGGCTGCAGGGCGAACACGCCGCCGGCCATGGGTTGGTCGCTGATGTCGCCGCCGGGGCGGATGGAGGTGACGAACAGCGTGTCCAGGTCCTTGCCGCCGAACGCGCACATGGCCGGTTTCTTCACCGGTACGGCCAGGGAGCGGTCCAGTTTGCCGGCGGGCGTGAAGCGGTGGATCAGCCCGGCGTCGTTGCCGCAAATCCAGTAGCAGCCGTCGGCATCCACCGCGCCGCCATCCGGACGGCCGGGGAACTGATTCATGTCCACGAACAGACGACGGTTATGCGGCGTGCCGCTGTCTGTGTCGTAGTCGAACGCCCAGATTTTCTGCACGGTGGGGTGGGAATCGGAGAGGTACATCGTGGTGCCGTCGGGGCTGAACCCCAGGCCGTTGGGCACGATGAAACCGGTGAGCTGTGGCTCCAGCGGCGTGCTTTGTCCGGCGCTGTAGCGGTACATTGAGCCCGCGACCGCGTTGGCGGCCATGTCCATCACCATGGTGCCGGCCCAGAAACGACCTTGTCGGTCGCAACGGCCATCATTGAAGCGCATGTCGCCCTGGGGGTGATCGACGCTGATCAGGGATGTGCTCGCCAGTGTTCCGTCACTGCTTGGCCGGACGCGAAACAGGCCGCGCTCCATGCCGGCGATCCAGCTGCCGTCACCGTAGCGCGCGATGCAGGCGATCATTTCCGGGGCTTCCCAGCTCTGGGCCCGGTCATCCTGCGGGCTCCACCGATGCAGGCGCCGAGCGGGAATGTCGACCCAATACAGCGCCTGTTCCTGCGGGTCCCACACCGGGCTTTCGCCGGTGGCATTGCGTGCGTCGAGTATCAGTTGAGCGTGCATGGCGGATCCTTCCGTGAACGGTTTCATGTCGTCAGCCGCCAGCGCTTTGGCGGCGACTGCGCCTGACTCATTCGTCGCCGAAGGGGCCCGCCTCAGCAAATGCACCGCCTTGATACACCATCGCCGGATCATTGGCGGCGGGCATCGGTTGGGCTTCAACCTTGGCGCGGAACACTTCGGAGCTGTCTTTGGGCTCGTAACCCAAATGGCTGGCGAGGCGGTTGTCCCACCACACGTCGCGGTTGGCGGACACGCCGTAGACCACGGTGTGACCGACGTTCGGCGTGGTCAACCCTTTGTAGATCAACTGGGTGAGGTCGTCGTAGCTGAGCCAGGTGCTCATCATTCGACGGTTCTGCGGTTCCGGGAACGAGGAGCCGATGCGGATGCTGACGGTTTCGATGCCGTAACGATCGAAGTAGAAGCTGGCCATGTCTTCGCCGTAGGACTTGGACAGCCCGTAGTAACTGTCCGGGCGGCGGATGGCACTGGCGTCGATGGTTTCATCCTGGCGGTAGAAACCGATGACGTGATTGGAGCTGGCGAAGATCACCCGCTTCACGCCATGCCGGCGCGCCGCCTCGTAGATGTGAAAGATGCCGCTGATGTTGGCGCCGAGAATCTCTTCAAACGGACGCTCGACCGACACGCCGCCAAAATGCAGGATCGCGTCGACGCCTTCGACCAGTTGATGAACGGCTTGCTTGTCGGAAAGGTCGCACTGCTGGACTTCTTCATGGCTGCCGGCGGGCGGGGCCATTTCCGAAATGTCGGACAGTCGCAGAATGTGGGTGTACGGGCGCAGAGACTCGCGCAAGACTTTGCCCAACCCGCCCGCGGCGCCTGTGAGCAGCAGCCGATTGAAGGGAGTCTGGCCAGGTGTGCTAGTGGTCATAGGAAGCCCTGATTCAGGTGTTGTTGTTATTGGCGTCATCTGTCGTCGTATGACATGCGCGGAATTATCGGCAGGGCGTGTGGGAAATGTCAACGCGACCATGGTGGACAACGCTGCATCCATACGCTTCCAGACGGCGTTTACGGTCCCGAAGGCATATTGAAGAAAGGGAGGTGCAGATTCTTATGAATCTTGCGCCCAGTCCTCCACACGAAGCCCAGCCACACGATCAAATTCCTTTAGGTTGTTCGTGACAACAACCAGCCCTTCCGATCGCGCATGGCCGGCGATCATCTGATCGTAGGGTCCGATAGGCGTACCGGCTCGGGCTAGTTCGGCTCTGATCATGCCCGTATGTGCCGCGGCTTTAACGCTGTAAGGGAGCACATCAAGCCTTGCGGCGAATCCTTCGACAACGGCAAGATTTTTCTCAGGGGCCAATGACTTTTCCGCCCCGTAGATCAACTCCATCAGCGTGACAGTGCTGATGCACAGCTGCCCGTGATGGAGGTTAAAGGCCTCACGAACCCGCGCAGGTTTATTTTTGATCGTGAAAATACAAATGTTGGTATCCAGCATGAATCGCAGCATCAGAAAGACTCGCGGTGCTGGTCTGCGGGTTGATTTCTGTCAGTCATGAAATCTTCACTGACACCAGCGCCTTCAAACCAGCTATCCCACGATTCGCCCGCTGGAGTGATTATGCGTGTACGACCTATTGCTATGACATCAACTCGCTTGATGTCCTCTGGCAACGCCACAGCCTTTGGCAATCGCACAGCCTGACTCCGGTTGCTTTTAAATAGTGTTGATTGCTCCATTTCTGTCTCCCCTGATTCACGAACCGGTTAAGCACGCAAGTTTAGTAATGCACGGGTATATGTCAACGGGATATACGTTGATGCACCGACAGTCCGGTAGTTCGCATCGTTATGACACCAGTTGCACACCCCAATCTTCTCTGCTAGCTTCCAAAATGTTAACGATGACATCTCCGCTTTAAAAATAAAAACAACGGGATTTTTCGCCATGACAATTCGCCCCAAGAAAGGCTTCTCCACGGTTGTGTGCTCGCTCGCTTTTGCCATCGCGTGCGGCGGCGCCATGACGGTTCAGGCGGCTGACGCTGCCAAGACAGGCCCGATGAAAATCGGCGCCTCGTTCCAGGAAATCAACAACCCCTACTTCGTGACCATGAAAGCCGCCCTTGAGGACGCTACCAAAAGTATTGGCGCCGAATTGCTGGTGACCGATGCGCGGCACGATGTCTCCAAGCAGCTCAGTGACATCGAAGACATGCTGCAGAAGGGCATCGATATCCTGATCATCAACCCGACCGATTCCGTGGGCGTGCAGTCCGCCGTCAAACAGGCTCATGACAAGGGCGTGGTGGTCGTGGCCGTGGACGCCCAGGCCGACGGCCCGCTGGACTCCTTCGTCGGCTCGAAAAACTACGACGCCGGCGTGCAGGCCTGTGAATACCTGGCCAAAAACATCGGCGGCAAGGGCGACGTCGGCATTCTCGACGGCATCGCCGTGGTGCCCATCCTGGAGCGGGTCCGTGGTTGCAAAGACGCACTGGCCAAGCACCCCGACATCAAGATCGTCAGCATCCAGAACGGCAAGCAAGAACGGGATCAGGCGCTGAGCGTGACGGAAAACATGCTCCAGGCGCAGCCCAACCTCAAAGGCCTGTTCAGCGTCAACGACAACGGCTCGCTGGGTGCCCTCGCCGCCATCGACTCAAGCGGCATGGACGTCAAGCTGACCAGCGTCGACGGCTCGCCGGACGCCATCAAGGAAATCCAGAAACCGGGCAGCAAGTTCATCGCCACCTCCGCGCAATACCCGCGCGACCAGGTGCGTCTGGCGCTGGGCATCGCGCTGGCCAGGAAGTGGGGCTCGCAAGTGCCCAAGGCCATCCCCGTCGACATCCTGCTGGTGGATCAGGCCAAGGCCAAAACCTTCTCCTGGTGAAACGCCGGTGAGGGACCGTCGGGCAGCTATTCTGCTCTACGGGCCTTCACTGTCCGAGCGAGTTCTGGTGTCACGAGGTGCGCATGAGCAGCCTTCTGCAATTGGAAAACATCTGTAAAAGCTACCCCGGCGTGCATGCGCTCAAATCGATCAATCTGCAGGTCGAGCACGGGGAGATTCACGCGTTGCTGGGTGAAAACGGCGCGGGCAAATCGACGCTGATGAAGATCCTGGCCGGGGTCGAGCATCAGGATCAGGGCAGCATTCTGATCGATGGCGCGGTGCAGCATTTCGCAACGTACAACGAAGCCATCGCCGCCGGCATCGGCATCGTCTTTCAGGAATTCAGCCTGATCCCGTACCTCAACGCCGTGGAGAATATTTTCCTCGGCCACGAGATCGTCAACGGCTTCGGCCTGCTGCGCAAAAACGAGATGCGGGATAAGGCCATCGCGCTGTTTGACCGCCTGGGCGTGCGCATCAATCTGGATTGCTCGGTGCAGCATTTGAGTGTGGCCGAGCAGCAGTTCGTCGAGATCGCCAAGGCCCTGGCCCTGGAAGCGCGCCTGCTGATTCTGGATGAGCCCACCGCCACCCTGACGCCGTCCGAAGCCGAGCTGCTGTTCGGCATCATGCGCGAGCTGAAAAGCCAGGGCGTGGCGGTGATCTTCATTTCCCATCACCTGGAGGAGATCTTTCAGGTCTGTGACCGCATTAGCGTGTTGCGCGACGGCAGCAATGTCGGCGCATTGACCGTGGCTGACAGCGATATCGACACGCTGGTGGAAATGATGGTCGGGCGACGGCTGGAAGCCAGTTTCCCGCCGAAAACCACGACCCCCGGCAGCGAAGTGCTGCTGGAAGTCCGCGACATCCAGATCATCAAGAACGGCCCGCACAACAGCTTCAAACTGCACAAGGGTGAGATCCTTGGCTTCGCCGGGCTGGTGGGGTCGGGGCGCACGGAGCTGGCGCTCGGGGTCATGGGCGCGTTGTCGGTGGTCAGCAAGGACGTGTTGCTGCGCGGCCAGTCGGTGAATCTCAGTGATCCCGCTGACGCGCTGGCCAACGGCATCGGCTTGCTGCCGGAAAGCCGCAAGAGCGAAGGCCTGATCGTGGAGTTCAGCATTCGCGAAAACATTTCCCTGAACAATCTGGGCAAGTACGAAGGCCACAGCCATCTGCTGGACCGGCGCAAGGAAAACGACACCACGGCTGATCTGATGAAACAACTGTCGATCAAGGCGCCGACCTGCGAAAGCCGGGTGTTGAACCTCAGCGGCGGCAACCAGCAAAAGGTGGTGATCGCACGCTGGATCAACCACCACTGCGACATCCTCATTTTCGACGAACCGACCCGCGGCATCGACGTCGGTGCCAAGGCCGAAATCTATGCCCTCATGCGCAAGCTCACCGAGCGGGGCTTCGCGATCATCATGATTTCCTCGGAGCTTCCGGAAATCATCGGCATGTGCGATCGCGTCGCGGTGTTCCACAAGGGCGCCATCGTCAACGTGCTGGAGGCGGCCAACGTCAACCCGCAAGAGGTGATGCGCCACGCCACCGGGAGTCTGAACAGTGAACACCTCCATTAAAGCCATGAACACTCAACCCAGCCGGATGAAGCTCAACTTCGCCCAACTGATCCGCTCACCGGCGTTCTACCCGTTCGTGGGGCTGGTGGTGGTGACGATCTTCATGATCTTCGCCAGCGACAAATTCCTCACCGGCGCCAACCTGGAAAACATCGCCCGGCAGGTGTCCATCAACGCGATCATCGCGGTGGGCATGACCTGCGTGATTCTCACGGGCGGCATCGATCTGTCGGTGGGCCCGGTGATGGCGCTGTCCGGGACGCTGACCACCGGCCTGATGGTGGCGGGTGTGCCGCCGCCGATTGCGATCCTGATCGGGTTGCTGATCGGCGTGGGCTTTGGCGTCGGCAACGGCATCTTCGTGGCGTACCTGAAAATGCCGCCGATCATCGTCACGCTGGCAACCATGGGCATCGCCCGCGGCCTGGGCCTGATGTACACCGACGGCTACCCGATTTCCGGCATGCCGGACTGGTTCTCCTGGTTTGGTCGCGGGACGCTGTTCGGCGTTCAGGTGCCGATTCTGATCATGCTGCTGACCTACTTCGTCGCTTGGGTCCTGCTGCAGCACACCCGTGTCGGGCGTTACGTGTACGCCATCGGCGGCAACGAAGAGGCGGTCCGTCTGTCCGGCGTTCGCGCCTCGCGCTACAAGCTGCTGGTGTATTCCATCAGCGGCCTGACCGCGGCGATTGCCGGGCTTGTGCTGTCCTCGCGCCTGATGAGCGGCCAGCCTAACGCCGGTGTCGGCTTCGAGCTGGACGCCATTGCGGCGGTGGTGCTGGGCGGTGCGTCGATTGCCGGTGGTCGCGGGGTGATTGTCGGCACGCTGGTGGGTGCCATGCTGCTGGGGGTACTCAACAACGGCCTGAACATGCTCGGCGTCTCGCCGTATGTGCAGAGCGTGATCAAGGGCGCAATCATTCTGCTGGCGATCTTTATCAGCCGGCAGCGGCATAAATAGGGAATGAACAACACCCAGCAGGCGCGCGCTTGCCCGCGATAGCAGTGGGTCAGACGCCCTCGCATCGCCGGGTTTATCGCATCGCGGGCAAGCGCGCTCCTACAGGTCATATCGGCTGAACTCTTCAGCGGTCTCGAAAGGTGAATCGTCATGGAACAAAACACACAAAACACCATGCAAGCCGTCGTCTGCCATGCGCCAAAAGACTACCGTCTGGAGCGTGTCGGCATGCCCCAGGCGCGTGCCAATGAGCTGGTCATCCGCATCGGTGCCTGCGGCATCTGCGCCAGTGACTGCAAGTGCCACTCGGGCGCGGCTATGTTCTGGGGCGGCGAAAGCCCGTGGGTCAAGGCGCCGGTGATTCCGGGGCACGAGTTCTTCGGTTATGTCGAGCAGGTGGGCGAGGGCGGTGAAGAGCACTTCGGCGTCAAGGTCGGTGACAAAGTCATCGCCGAGCAGATCGTGCCCTGCGAGAAGTGCAAGTTCTGCAAATCCGGCAAGTACTGGATGTGCGAAGTGCACAACATCTTCGGCTTCCAGAAAGACGTCGCCGAAGGCGGCATGGCGCAGTACATGCGCATCCCGAAAACCGCCATCGTGCACAAGATTCCTGAATCCGTTTCGCTGGAAGACTCGGCGCTGATCGAGCCGATGGCCTGCTCGATTCACACCGTCAACCGCGGCGACGTGCAACTGGACGACGTGTTGGTGATTGCCGGTGCGGGCACGTTGGGCTTATGCATGGTGCAGGTCGCTGCGCTGAAAACCCCGAAGAAGCTGGTGGTCATCGACATGGTCGACGAGCGCCTGGAGCTGGCGAAAAAGTACGGTGCCGACGTGGTGATCAATCCGAGCCGCGACGACGCCAAGGCCATTATCAACAGCCTGACCGACGGCTACGGTTGCGATGTGTACATCGAAACCACGGGCGTGCCGATTGGCGTGACCCAGGGGCTGGACCTGATCCGCAAACTGGGCCGTTTCGTCGAGTTCAGCGTGTTCGGTGCCGAGACCAGCGCCGACTGGTCGATCATCGGCGACCGCAAGGAGCTGGACGTTCGCGGCGCGCACTTGGGGCCATATTGCTACCCGGTTGCCATCGACCTGTTCGAGCGCGGGCTGGTGACCTCCAAAGGCATCGTCACCCACGATTTCGGCCTGGACGACTACGCCGAAGCCTTCGCGTTGGCGGACTCGACCAAATCGATCAAGGTCTTGTTGAAGCCCGTTTAAGTTGATCTGCGGATGGGCCTTCGCGAATGAATTCGCTCCTACAGATTTGGCACAGTTCTCTGTAGGAGCGAACGTGTTCGCGAAGGCGTCAGCTCAGGCACCGCACGCCCACTGCAAAACCCCATAACAAGAGAGAACCCCAAATGGACTACGTCATCGGCGTCGACATCGGCACCCAGAGCACCAAAGCCCTGCTGGTGGACGCCGAGGGGCGGATCGTCGCGCAGCACAGTCACGGCTACAAAGTCGACACACCCAAACCCCGCTGGGCCGAGCAATGGCCGCAGGTCTGGCTGGACGCCGTGGAGACCTGCATCGCCCAGTGCATGCGCAAATCCGCCGTGCCCAGGGACAGCGTCAAATCCCTGTGCGTGAGCAGTCTGTATGGCGGTTCCGGGATTGCTGTCGACGCGCAGATAAAACCGCTCTATCCGTGCCTGATCTGGATGGACCGGCGCGCGGGTGAACAGGTGGAATGGGTCAATCAACACATCGACCTTGAACGCCTGTACGACATCACCGGCAATTCGGTGGACAGCTATTACGGCTTCACCAAAATGCTCTGGCTCAAGCAAAAGCAGCCACAGGTCTGGGAGCAGACCCGCTACCTGCTGCCGCCCAACAGCTACATCAACTACTGCCTGACGGGCGAAGTGGCGGTGGACCACAGCTCGGCGGGCAATATCGGCGGCGTCTATGACGTGGCCAAACGGCAATGGTCGGTGGAAATGCTCGATGCGCTGGGCATCCCGCTGTCGATGATGCCCGAGCGTCTGGTGCATTCGGGCGACGTGGTGGGCGGCCTGCACGCAGAGTGGGCCGACCGGCTTGGCCTGGAGGCGGGCATTCCGTTGCTCGGTGGCGGCGTCGATGCGGCCATGGCGACCTTTGCCGCAGGGGTCACCCAGGCCGGTAACCACGTGGCCATGATCGGCACCAGCATGTGCTGGGGCTATCTCAATCAACAGGTGGACGCGCGCCACGGGCTGGTTAGCTTCCCCCATGTCTACAACGGCGCCAAAGACCTCTACATCTTCGGCGGCGCGATCACGGCGGGCGCTTCGGTCAGCTGGTTTCGCGAGCAGTTCTGTCAGGGCGAAGAACAGCAAGCCCGCGAGACGGGCGAAGACAGCCACGCGATTCTCGAGCGCGCTGCCAGCAAGGTGCCGGCCGGCAGCGACGGGCTGGTGTTTCTGCCGTACCTGATGGGCGAACGCAGCCCTGTCTGGGACGCCAAGGCCAGCGGCAGTTTCGTCGGCCTGAACCTCTATCACACCCGCACCCACCTCTATCGCGCGGTGCTGGAAGGCGTGACCTTTGCCCTGCGCCACAACATAGAAGCGGGCACGCGGGGTGCACAGTCGCTGGATCCACGGCTGATCGTGGTGGGCGGCGCCAGCCATTCCGACCTGTGGATGCAGATCATCGCCGACGTCACCGGCTACCCGGTCTACACCATCGTTCAGGACGTGGAAGCCGCGCTGGGCGCAGCCTTGTTAGCGGCTCACGCGGTGGGTCTGGTGGACGAGGAACAAGTGCGCAAAGGCTGGGTCGAGCTGGAACTGCGCGCCGAGCCCACGCCTGAAAACGTTGAGCTGTACACAGCGGTATTCGCCGATTACGTCGCGTTGTACCCGGCACTGAAACCGATCATGCATCGCCTGCAAGGAGCGTCATCATGACTGTTCACCCACAGCCAAACGCAACGTTCGATTTCAGCGGTCAGCGGGTGCTGGTGACCGGCGCCAGCAGCGGCATCGGTTGGGAAGTGACGCAGCAACTGCTGAGCAATGGCGCCGAGGTGTACGCCATGGGCCGTGATGAGTCGGCGCTGGAAAAACTCGCGGCCAAGGGCTGCAACGTGCTGCAGGTGGACATGGCCGATAACGCGCAGTTGGCAGCGGCGCTACAGGCGCTGCCGGTGATGCACGGTCTGGTCAACTGCGCGGGCGTGTCGGTGCTGGAGGCGGCCACCGAGGTCAGCCCCCAGGCATTCGATCACGTTATGGGCGTCAACGTGCGCGCCGCAGCGTTAGTGGCCGGGTCAGTCGCTAAAGCCATGATCGAGGCGGGCGTGGCGGGCAGCATCGTCAATGTGTCGAGCCAGGCGTCGCTGGTGGCGCTGGACGATCACTTGAGTTACTGCGCCTCGAAGGGCGCGATGGACGCCATGACCCGCGTGCAATGCGCGGAATGGGGCAAGTTCGGGATTCGGGTCAACAGCGTGAACCCAACCGTGACGCTTACGCCCATGGCGATCATGGCCTGGAGTGAGCCGAGCAAGCGCGACCCGGCGTTGGCGGCGATTCCACTAGGGCGATTTGCGGAGACCTCCGAGGTGGCCGCGCCGATCCTGTTTCTGCTGAGCAGCGCGGCGTCGATGATCAGCGGCGTGTCGTTGCCGATTGATGGGGGGTATACCAGCCGGTAGCCATCGTAAGCCTGTTGGAGCGAGGCTTGCCCGCGAAGAGGCAGTCAGCTTCGATACATCTCATTGGCCTGAAAAGCTTCGCGGGCAAGCCTCGCTCCAACAGTTGCTGCTCGTGTCAAACCGCTCGCCCGGCCGGGCAGCAACTCAATGCCAGCCTGCATATCAATCGGAATGTACGAATAGGCGCGCGCTCCTGCAGGTGGGGTAGGCGTTTCGGTTCACCGATTCAGCCGTTTCTCGATCAACCCCTCCACCACGCTGGAATCCGCCAGCGTCGAAATATCCCCCAGGCTGTCCAGCTCGTTGCAGGCGATCTTGCGCAGGATGCGGCGCATGATCTTGCCCGAACGGGTCTTGGGCAGGGCAGGGGCCCACTGGATCAGCTCAGGCCGGGCAAAACTGCCAATCTCCTTGCTTACGTGGGCGAGCAGTTCCTTTTTCAGCTCATCACTGGGCTCAACCCCGTCCATGACCGTCACGAACGCATAGATGCCCATGCCCTTCACCTCATGGGGGTAACCGACCACAGCGGCTTCGGCGATGCTGTCGTGCAACACCAGCGCGCTTTCCACCTCCGCCGTGCCGATCCGGTGACCGGACACATTGATCACGTCGTCCACGCGCCCGGTGATCCAGTAGTGTCCGTCCTCGTCGCGCCGAGCGCCGTCGCCGGTGAAGTAATAACCGGGATAGGGCTTGAAGTAGGTATCGACCATGCGCTGCGGATCGCCATACACGCTGCGAATCTGCCCCGGCCAACTGGCCTTGATCGCCAGCAACCCGCGGGTGGCGCCTTCGAGCTCCTGACCTTTGTCGTCCAGCAGCACCGGCTGTACACCGAACATCGGCTGGGTCGCGCAGCCGGGTTTCAGCGGTTGGGTGCTGATCAGAGGGGTCAGCATGATGCCGCCGGTTTCGGTCTGCCACCACGTGTCGATGATGGGGCAACGCTCTTTTCCGACTTTATGGAAATACCATTCCCACGCTTCAGGGTTAATTGGCTCGCCGACAGAACCGAGCAACCGCAGGCTTTCTCGCGAGGTGTCCTGCAACGGCTTGCTTCCCTCGCGCATCAGCGCGCGCAACGCGGTCGGCGCGGTGTAGAAAATGTTCACGTGGTGCTTGTCGATCACCTTCCAGAACCGCGAGCTGTCCGGGTAGTTGGGCACCCCTTCGAAAATCAGGGTGGTGGCGCCGTTGGCCAGCGGACCGTAGACGATGTAGCTGTGACCCGTGACCCAGCCCACATCGGCGGTGCACCAGAAGATCTCCCCATCACGGTAGTCGAACACGTATTTGTGGGTCATCGCCGCTTGCAACAGGTAGCCCCCGGTGGTGTGCAGCACGCCTTTGGGTTTGCCCGTGCTGCCGGAGGTGTAGAGGATGAACAGCGGATCCTCAGCGTCCATCGGCTCCGGCGGGCAATCGGCGCTGACGCTGTGTACCGCCTCGTGGTACCAGAGGTCGCGGCCGTCCACCCAGTCAACCTCTCCCTGCGTGCGCTGCACGACCACCACGGTGCTGACCTCGGGGCAACTCTGCAGCGCCTTGTCGACGTTCTGCTTGAGCGGTACGTATTTGCCGCCACGCACGCCTTCGTCAGCGGTGATGACGGTACGACAGCCGGCGTCGAGGATCCGGTCGCGCAGTGAATCCGGCGAAAACCCGCCGAAGACCACCGAATGCACCGCGCCGATTCGCGCGCAGGCCAGCATCGCGTACGCCGCCTCCGGCACCATCGGCATGTAAATGCACACGCGATCACCTTTCTTAACACCGCGGTCTTTCAGCACATTGGCCAGGCGTGAGACATGGTGATGAAGTTTTTTGTAGGAGATTTCAGCGGATTCGGCAGGATTGTCGCCCTCCCAGATAATCGCCACGTCATCGCCGTGGTCTTTCAGATGGCGGTCGATGCAGTTGTAACTGACGTTGAGCGTGCCGCCTTTGAACCACTGCGCCTGCCCAGTGTTGATGTCCGAACGCTGCACCTCGTCCCAGGGTGAATACCAGTCCAGAAAAGTCTTGGCCTGCTCAGCCCAGAACACATCAGGTTGTTCGACCGATTGCCGGTACAGGCGCGCGTAATCGTCCGCGCTCAAGTTGACCGCCTTGCGTACGGCATCGGCCTGAGGGTAATCGCTGAGATTGAACATGGCATCTCCTTATTCTTGTGGGTAACACGTGCCATGAGCGTAGTAGGAAATCCTGAGGTTCAGACGCACAAAACCCGCCGCCTCTTGCGGGGCGGCGGGTTTCGAGGATGACGCCTGGCCTGTATCAGCCGCGGTGACGACCACGGAAATAATTGATCAGCCCTTGAGTCGACTGGTCTTCGGCCGCCTCTTCGTTTTCACCGGTGAGGCGCGAGTAGACGCCCTTGCCCAGTTCCTTCCCCAGCTCCACGCCCCATTGATCGAAGGCGTTGGTGCCCCAGACGACGCTCTGTACAAACACTTTGTGCTCATACATGGCCACCAGTGCGCCGAGACGACGCGGGCTGATGCGCTCAACCACAATCGTGTTGCTCGGACGGTTGCCCGGAATCACCTTGTGCGGCGCAACACGCTGCACTTCTTCCTCGGCGACGCCCTTGGCACGCAATTCGGCTTCGGCTTCGGCGCGGGTTTTACCCAGCATCAACGCCTGGCTTTGCGAGAGGCAGTTGGCGAAGAGCCACTGATGGTGATCGGAGACCGGATTGAAACTGACGATTGGCACGATGAAATCCGCCGGAATCAGCTGGGTGCCCTGGTGCAGCAACTGGTGGTACGCGTGCTGGCCGTTGGCGCCGACGCCGCCCCAGATGACCGGGCCGGTGTCGGTGTTGACCGGCGTGCCGTCCTGACGGACGCTCTTGCCGTTGGATTCCATGTCCAGCTGCTGCAAATGCTTGGTGATATTGCGCAGGTAGTGGTCGTACGGCAGGATCGCGTGGCTTTGCGCGCCCCAGAAGTTGCCGTACCAGACGCCGAGCAATGCCAGCAGGACCGGCATGTTCTGTTCGAACGAAGCGTTCTGGAAATGCTGGTCCATGGTGTAGGCGCCGGACAGCAGTTCCTTGAAGTTGGACATACCGATGGCCAGCGCAATCGGCAGGCCGATGGCCGACCACAGCGAGTAACGACCGCCAACCCAGTCCCACATTGGGAAGATGTTTTCTTCACGGATGCCGAATGCCACGGCGGCGGCGTTGTTGCTCGACACCGCGATGAAGTGACGATACAGCTCGGCCTCGGAACCGCCTTGCGCAAGGTACCAGGCACGTGCAGCGGTGGCGTTCTTGAGGGTTTCCAGGGTGGTGAAGGTCTTCGACGAGACGATGAACAGCGTGGTCTCGGCGCGCAACTTCATCGTCAGCTCGTGAAACTCACTGCCGTCGATGTTCGCCAGATAGTGACAGCGCACGCCTTTCTGCGCGTAGGACAACAGCGCTTCGGAAACCAGCTCGGGGCCGAGGAATGAGCCGCCGATGCCGATATTGACGACGTCGGTAATCGGTTTCTCGGTGTAGCCGCGCCATAGACCGTCGTGGATGCGTCCGACCAGGTCAGTGATCTGGTTCAGCACTTTATGCACTTCCGGCATCACGTTGGTGCCGTTGACTAGCAGCTTGTCACCGACCGGGCGACGCAGCGCGGTATGCAACGCCGGGCGACCTTCGGACGCGTTCACCAACTCGCCGTCGTACTGCGCCTTGATGGCTTCCTTCAAACCCACTTCATTGGCCAGATTGACCAGCAACGTGCGGGTTTCTTTGGTGATCAGGTTTTTTGAATAGTCGAGAAACAGGCCGGCGCTGCTGAGGGTGAATTCGTCGAAACGCTGCGGGTCTGCATTGAACGCATCGCGCATGCTGAAATCCTGCATGGCTTCGCGGTGTTGTTTGAGCCCCTGCCAGGCGGGCAGGGTAGTCACGTCATGAGGAGTGCGGTAGTACGCCATCGCTGCGGGTTTCCTTGTACTTGAACTGCCTTTTGGACACAAAAGCCAGGTTGAACACAGACTCGAATACTTGGAACGGAGGTTACGCCCCGGACGCACGGCTGTCTGCGCCTCGCTTTACCTTTACTCGGTACTTTTTCCTACCGGAACTGTAGCCGTTTCATTGAACTGTACCGATATGGCATTTCCGGTGTGGCTAAGTTCATTGCCGGCGCGCTTTTGCACCGGCGCGATCCCGGGCTACGAACCCGGTACCGAACCACGGGCCCCTGCGCTCATTGACGACTGAAATGCAGATTGTCGATCAGGCGGGTTGTCCCCAGATAGGCCGCACCGAGAATCACCAGATCGTCATCTTCCGGCGTGGCCGGGCGAAGCGTGACGGCCTGACGGATTTCCAGATAGTCCGGCCGAAATCCGACGGCTTCCAGATCGCGTTTGGCGCTGCTCAGTAATTGCTCAAGATTCTGTTGCCCGCTGCGCACAGCCTCGGCGATCCCTTTGAGCACCTGATACAGCGTCGGGGCGGCGGCGCGCTGGGACTCGTTCAAATAACCGTTGCGCGAGGACAGCGCAAGACCGTCCGCCGCGCGCACGGTGGGCTCGCCAATAATCTGGATCGGCATGTTCAGGTCACGCACCAGTGCGTTGACCACCGCCAACTGCTGGAAGTCTTTCTGACCGAACACTGCGATGTCAGGCTGGACCATGTTGAACAGCTTGCTGACCACCGTAGAAACACCGTCGAAATGCCCCGGCCGACTGCCGCCGCACAGGCCTTCGGACACCACCGGCACCCGAACAATAGTCTGGTCTGCCATGCCATGGGGGTACATCTCTTCCACGGTCGGGGTGAAAAGCAGGTGGCAACCGGCCTGCAGGAGTTTTTCCTGATCGGCGGCCAGCGTGCGCGGATAGCTGGCCAGGTCCTCGTTAGGACCGAACTGCAGCGGATTGACGAAGATACTCGCCACCACGAAATCGGCGCGCTGGGCGGCCTTGGTCACCAGGGCAACATGGCCGCTGTGCAGGTTGCCCATGGTTGGGACGAGCGCAATGCGTTTGCCTTCGGAGCGGGCCCGGGCCACGGCCGCGCGTACATCGCGGACGGATTTGACTGTGTTCATGCCGAAAACCCATGTTCGGGAGCCGGGAAGCTGACGTCTTTGACGGCGGCGACATAAGCCCGGATCGCTGATTGAATATCAGGCTGGCCGGCCATGAAGTTCTTCACGAACTTGGGCACGCGGCCAGTGATCGACAGGCCGAGCATGTCGTGCAACACCAACACCTGACCATCCGTGCCGCTGCCGGCACCAATCCCGATGACCGGGATTTTCACCGCGTGGGTGATCTCGACGGCCAGTTCACTGGGCACGCACTCCAGCAGAATCATCGCCGCGCCCGCCTGCTCCAGCGCAATCGCATCGGCCCGCATTTGTCGCGCCTGCTCTTCGAGCCGACCCTGAACCTTGTAGCCGCCGAGGACGTTGACCGACTGAGGCGTCAGCCCCATGTGCGCGCACACCGGGATGCCGCGTTGGGCCAGCAAACGGATGGGCTCAGCCAGCCATGCCGCACCTTCTACCTTGATCATGTGCGCGCCCGCCTGCATCAGCGCTGCGCTGTTGGCAAACGTCTGCTCAAGGGTGGCATAGGCCATGAAGGGAAGGTCGGCGAGGATCAGCGCGCCCTGATTGCCGCGTTTGACGCACGCCACGTGGTAAGCCATCTCGGCGTTGGTCACCGGCAGTGTGCTGTCGTGACCCTGCAGGACCATGCCCAGCGAGTCGCCGATCAGTAACACTTCAACACCGGCCTGACTGGCAGCATGGGCGAAGGTCGCGTCGTAGCAGGTCAGCATGGTGATTTTTTCACCTTTTTGCTTCAAGGCCTGCAGGAACGTAACGGTGATATCTGGCATCAAAAAGTCCTCATTCAGGCGCTATGAATCCGACGGCGAGCCACGCGTGATTCATTCTGAAAAGCAGGCACATCGTCGTTTCGCGATGTTTGCAAAGGCCTGTTTCG
This sequence comes from Xanthomonas sp. WHRI 1810A, assembly GCF_040202885.1. NCBI lineage: Bacteria > Pseudomonadati > Pseudomonadota > Gammaproteobacteria > Lysobacterales > Lysobacteraceae > Xanthomonas > Xanthomonas sp. WHRI 1810A. The sequence goes on along the minus strand of NZ_JBEGED010000009.1, from coordinate 25,696 downwards.
CGCCTTTTGGCCGGTACGCCGGCTTTGGGTCGCTTATCTTCGTGAGGAGGGGGCGGGAAGTCAATTCCGGGTGTTACCGGTTTTGACGGGATGTTACCGGGAGGGTGGTACTGAGCTGGACTGGCCTGACGCTTGTAGGCGCGCGCTTGCCGGCGATTGCGGAGTCAGCCACGGCACACGTGTTGGATGCACGCAGCGTATCGCGGGCAAGCGCGCTCCTACACCTTTAGCCGTGGATCCGCTCCAGCCCTTCGAAAGGACACTCGGCCAGCAGCTGATTCAGCATTCGCCCATCGGCCAGTACCAACCCTGGCGCCAGTTCGGCCAGCGGGTAGAGCACAAACGCACGCGCCTGCATGTGGTAATGGGGGACTTTGAGCCGGGGTTCGTCGATCAGGCGGTCACCAAACACCAGAATGTCGAGGTCCAGCGTGCGAGGCCCCCAGCGTTCATGGCGCTCTCGTCCCTGATCGATCTCGATGGCTTGCAGCGCGTCCAGCAACGCCAGAGGCTCCAACGAAGTGTCGAGTGCGGCAACGGCGTTGGTGTAACGCGGCTGCCCGGGGAGCAGCGAGTCGCTGACATAAAAAGAAGACACGACCGACAGCTCGGTTGAGGGCAGTTGCGCCAACGCGGTGATCGCAGCGCGCAACTGTTCGGCCGGGTCAGCCAGATTACTGCCCAGGCCGATGTACACACGTTCCATGCCCAACGATCCTTCGATCATTCGCCCGACGCGCTGGAGGCATCGGCGCCGGTACGTTTGCGTTTGCTGCCACCCGTGCGGCGACGCTTGCGCGGGCCCTGACCGGTCTCGGACTTGCTGCCCAGATCGCGAATCATGTCGCGACGGCCGCTGTCATTGGCTTCCTGATACTCAGTCCACCAGTCGCCCAGGCCGTCAGTCTCTTCACCGGCCATTTCGCGCAACAGCAGGAAGTCGTAGCCGGCGCGGAACCGCGGGTTGTCGAGGAGCAGATCGGCACGTTTGCCGGAACGGCGGGGCAGGCGCTCCTGCATGTCCCATATCTCACGGATGGGCATGGTGAAGCGCTTTGGGATCGCGATGCGCTGGCATTGCTCGGCGATCAGTTCGTGCGCTGCTTCCTGCATCGCCGGAATCGCTGGCATGCCGCGCTCTTGCAAGCGCAGCACGCGAGCGGGCAGGGCGGGCCACAGCAGCGCGGCAAACAGGAACGCAGGCGTTACCGGCTTGTTCTGCTTGATCCGCAGGTCGGTATTGGCCAGCGCATCGCTGATCAGCGTGTGGGTGTAGGTCGGGTTGTATTCCAGGGCCTTGTTGCTGGCCGGGAACAGCGGTTCGAACAGCTCGAGGTCTACCAGCATTTCGAAGGTGGACTCGGCGTAGCCGGAGAGGAACAGCTTGAGGACTTCCTCGAACAGACGTGCGGAGGGAATATCCCGCAGCATCGGTGCCAGCTGACGAATTGGCGCGGCACTGTGTTTTTCGATGCCGAAATCCAGCTTGGCGGCAAAGCGCACGGCGCGCAGCATGCGCACCGGGTCTTCCTTGTAGCGCTGCTGGGGATCACCGATCAGGCGGATCAGGCGATTGCGGATGTCGTGCACACCGTTGGCGAAGTCCAGCACACGCTCGGTGACCGGATCGTAATACAGCGCGTTGATCGTGAAGTCGCGGCGTTGTGCGTCTTCTTCCAGCGTGCCGTAGACGTTGTCACGCAGAATGCGCCCGCTCTCGTTGCGTGAGGACTGATTGCTGTCCTCGTCTTCGTCATCCTGGGGATGATTGGCGCGGAAAGTGGCAACTTCTATGATTTCACGACCGAAATGGATGTGGACCAGTTTGAAACGGCGGCCGATGATCCGCGCATTCCGGAATTCGGCGCGGACCTGCTCCGGCGTGGCGCTGGTGGCGACGTCGTAGTCCTTGGGCTCGATATTGAGCATCAGGTCGCGTACGCAGCCGCCGACCAGATAGGCCTGGTAACCGGCGGTTTGCAAACGCTCGACGATGTTCACGGCGTAGCGGCTGAATTGATTGCGCTTCAACGAGTGTTGGCTGCCGCTGAGCACTTCAGGCGTCGTACGCACGTGTTGCTGCGGCTTGCGCAGAGGGGAACGGAATGACTGGAACAGCTTCTTCAGCATGGGATGCACTGTTTGAAGGGATATTCGGCCAAATTCAGAAATGGCCGCAGGATGGGCGGGGATTCTAGCATTTAGTCGGGGGATGGTGTAGGACGCAGCGCAAAGCAGCTGGCAGGTCGATAAAACGGGGAAGTGATGCGGTGTGCTCTGAAAGCTACTGGGGGAGCCGAAGCTCCCCCAAGTTATCTGCTCTTATTTTTATTGTCTGTTGGGCTTTTTGTTTTTGTTGAGTGCCCAATTCACGGCTTTCGCCTGTGAAACCTCCCAATCGGGAGTCAAGAGCAAACGGATTGCTTTGGTCGCTGTGCAGCAATGATCAATCGATCCAACCAGTTCAGGCTCTACCTTCGGGTAGTTTTTGTTGTTCTCGGCCTGGTCGCGGGACATGTCCCAAATGCAACGCCTCTCCAAAAGAATCAGTTAGCTACGCCTCCGCCGTGTTGTATTTGTTATGCGTGAGTCGGTTCATATTGTTTTTATTGTGGTGTGCTGCGGTTACTGGTTTTTGTTGTTCTTGTACCAGTGATATAGCAGGAGCTGTGCCAACTTCCATTGATCGCGCTGACGTCCTTTAAAACCGGGGGTGTGGCTAAATGCCGCAGTTTTCGACAGGCGAAAAAAACCGGGGCTTCGTTACCGTACGCCCCGGCTTTTGTTACGTCGTCCTGTCGCGGTAACAGTTTCTTACATCGCCCGGCATGCCGCGTGCCAGAGCCTTGCATGAAAACCGCACCTCACGTTTCGCTGGCAACCCCAGTTTTGCGGCGAGGGATACCCAGGCGTTGGCGGCGTTCCCACAGGCATTTACGGCTGACCCCGAGTTTGCGAGCGAGCTCGGTTTCCGTCATGTGGTCCTGATGCTCCAGGACGAAATGCTGAAAGTAGTCTTCCAGAGACAAATCTTCAGTCGGCTCATGGGCCGTGGAACTGGCGGACGTCTGCTGTGGCGCGAGACCGATGAATTCATCCACATCGATGTCGCTCAGTTCGATGTCGATCCCCAGCAGATCGGCTGAGATTTCCGGGCTCTCGCACAGGATCACCGCACGCTCGACGGCGTTTTCCAGCTCGCGCACGTTGCCCGGCCAGGAGTAATGACGAATGGCTTGTTCAGCATCCGGCGCAAATTTCAGATCGGTACGACCGACTTTGGCGCTTTGTCTGGCAAGAAACGCGTGGGCGATCTCGTTGACGTCCGGGCCTCGCTCACGCAGGGCGGGTAGCTTGAGGGCGATTACGTGCAAGCGGTAATAAAGGTCTTCGCGGAACTGGCCGATCTTGGCCAGGCCCTTGAGGTCGCGGTGGGTCGCAGCGATCAGTCGCACGTCCACTTTCTGCGACTGGACCGAACCTACACGACGGATTTCGCCTTCCTGCAGCACCCGCAGCAAACGCGCCTGGGCCTCGAGGGGCAGTTCGCCAATCTCGTCAAGGAACAACGTACCGCCGTCAGCCGCTTCGACCAACCCGGCACGGCCGGCGCTGGCACCGGTGAACGCGCCTTTTTCGTGGCCGAACAGTTCGGATTCGATCAGGGTCTCGGGAATCGCTGCGCAGTTGACCGAGATCATCGGCGCTTTCGCCCGGCGGGAGAGATTGTGCAGCGCGCGGGCAACCAGCTCTTTGCCGGTCCCGGATTCGCCTTGAATGAGCACGTTGGAGTCGGTCGGCGCGACTTTGCGGATCTTGCTGTAAAGATCCTGCATCGGCGGGCATGAGCCGATGATGCCGATTTCGCCGTTACTGTTGTCCGCGCCTGACTTGTCACCGCCAGGCAGCTTCGCCGTTGCGGCGCGTTCGGCCTGCATGCTGACCACGGTCTGCCGGTCACGCAAGATGCGGGAGACTGCTTGCAGCATTTCGTCGTGGTCAAAGGGCTTGGCGATGTAATCCACCGCGCCCATCTTCATGGAATCCACGGCTGACCGCAGGCTGGCATAGCTGGTCATGATCAGCACCGGCTTGCCCTGGCCCAGCTTGATCAGCTCGGTACCCGGTGCGCCCGGCAGACGCAGATCGCTGACGATCAGGTCGAACGAGGGGATGCTGAACCGCTCCTGGGCCTCCTGCACCGAGCCAGCTTCGCTGACCTCGTACTGGTTACGTTCCAGCAGGCGACGCAAGGCAGAGCGGATGATGGTTTCATCTTCGACGATCAAAATGTGAGGCATTGATTCGATTCTCTCGACGGTCTCAGTTCACGGCGGACGTCGCTTCGACATGTCGCGGTAGTGTCACCCGAATCCGGGTTCCGCGTTGGTGCTCGGGGTCAGCCGGGCTGTCGATGGTGATTTGTCCATAATGCTCTTCAACGATGGAATAGACCAGTGCAAGGCCCAGCCCTGTCCCTTCGCCCGGATCCTTGGTGGTGAAGAACGGTTCGAACAAGCGGTCCATGATTGCTTTCGGAATTCCGGTGCCTTCGTCTTCGACGATCAGATCGACCGTGTGTTCGGACGCTTCGCTCTTGACCCGCACCGCGCTGCCCGCAGGGGAAGCGTCGCGGGCGTTGGAGAGCAGGTTGATCAACACCTGGGCCAGACGTTGTGGATCGCCATCGACCCAATGCTCGGGGTTGCACAGGTTATAGAACTGCACCTCGAAATTGCGCCGATTGAGCGCGAGCAGACCAATGGCATCCTGAGCGACTTCGGCCAGGCACACCGCTTCATCACTGTGCTGGTGCCCGCCGGCATGGGCGAAACTCATCAACGACTGAACAATGCGCGACACGCGCTTGGTTTGCTCGATGATCTGGCTGCTGATCTCGGTCAGTTCGCTGTCGTCTTCACGCTCTTCGCGCAGGTTCTGCGCCAGACAGGCGATGCCGGTGATCGGGTTGCCGATCTCATGGGCGACGCCCGCGGCCAGGCGCCCAATGCTGGCCAGACGCTCGGAGTGGACCAGTTTGTCTTCGAGCATCTGAGTGTCGGTCAGATCTTCGACCAGCAACACAAGGCCGCTGTTACCGGGGGCGAGGGGTTCATCGATCGCCGCCTTGTGCAGGTTCAGCCAGCGGGTCTGGCCATCGAGCCCGAGACGTTGCTTGTGCAAATGCTCGTCCGGCAGATGGATGAAGCCCATCAGCAGCTCTTTCCAGGGATCGGCGATGGTCGACAGCCGGGACCCCACCACGCGTTGCGCACCAATGCCGGTGAGTTCTTCCATGGCCTTGTTCCACATCAGGATCTCTTGGTCCTTGGCCAGGGAGCACACGCCCATCGGCAGCTCCTGCAGGGTCTGGCGGTGATAGCGGCGCAGGGCGTCGAGCTCGGCGGCCAGCCCCGTGAGGCGCGAGTGGTAGTCCTCTAAACGGCTTTCGATGAAGTGGATGTCTTCGGTGACGTAGTTCTCGCTGCCTGATTTGTAGGGCAGGAAGGTTTCGACCATGTCTTGGGCGACGCTGGGGCCCATCAGGCCGGACAGATTGGCTTCGATCCTGTCGCGCAGGCGACGCAGCGCATATGGCCTGCGTTCGTCGAATGGCAGGTACAAATCACGCAGGGCCTGCTCGACTTCCTTCTGCGCGGCCTTGGCGCCCAACGGCTTGGCCAGTTGGGTGGCAAACTCCTGCGGAGACACAGCGTGCAATTCCCGACGTTGCGGGCGACGCACGTTGTCCACCGCGCACGCTTCGGCAGCGCTGGCTTCTTCCGGGCTGGGGTTGCTGAACAACGAGATCAGGGTGAACACCAATACGTTGGCCGCCAGCGAAGCAATCGCCGCCATGTGCCAACTGGTGTCATCCAGCACGTAAATCATGTTCAGTAACGGGATGTAGTAACCCTGCAGATTGCCGATCAGGGGTAGGAGCATGCTGACCAGCCAGACCGCCATCCCGGCCAGAAGCCCGGCCATGAACCCACGACGATTGGCTGCGGGCCAGTATAGCACTGACAATACACCGGGCAGGAATTGCAGCGTGGCGACGAAGGCGACGATGCCCAGGCTGGCGAGATTCTGCTGCGCGCCCAGCAAGAGATAGAAGCCATAGCCGGCCATGATGATCGCCACGATCAGCCCGCGACGTGTCCATTTCAGCCAGCGGTAGATGTTGCCTTCGGCGGGCGGCTGATAAAGCGGCAGCACCAGATGGTTAAGTGCCATGCCGGAGAGGGCGAGGGTGGTCACGATGATCAGACCGCTGGCCGCAGACAGACCGCCGACATAGGCCAGCAGTGCCAACGCTTTGTTGTTGGCTGCAATGCCGATGCCAAGCGTGAAGTATTCCGGGCTGGTGGTGGCGCCGAGTTTCAGGCCTGCCCACAGCACCAGCGGAACGGCCAGGCTCATCAGCAGCAGAAACAGCGGCAAACCCCAGCTGGCGCTGACCAGCGAGCGCGGGTTGAGGTTTTCAGTGAACGTCATGTGATACATGTGCGGCATGACGATGGCCGAGGCGAAAAACACCAGCAGCAGCGTGCGCCACGGGCCTTCCTGCAGCGGGGTGTGCAACGCGGCCAGTGCGCTCTGGTTCTGCAGCAGCCAGAGCTCCAGCTGCTGCGGGCCATCGAATACGCCGTACAGCGCGTAGAGGCCGATGCCGCCCATGGCCACCAGCTTGATCACCGATTCAAAGGCGATGGCGAAGACCAGCCCTTCGTGCTTCTCGCGTGTGGCAATGTGGCGCGATCCGAAGAAGATGGTGAACAGCGTGATCAGCGCGCAGAAGGCCAGGGCAACGCGGTTCTGCACCGGCTCACGGGTCAGGATCCCGATGGAATCGGCAACCGCTTGAATCTGCAGCGCCAGAAGCGGCAACACGCCAATGAGCATGAAGATTGTCGTGAGCGCGCCGGCCCAGGTGCTACGAAAACGAAAGGCGAACAGGTCGGCCAGCGACGACAGTTGATAGGTGCGGGTGATTTTCAGGATCGGGTAAAGCAGCACTGGTGCGAGCAGGAAAGCGCCGGAAACCCCGAGGTAGCTGGACAGAAAACCGTACCCGTATTCATACGCCAGGCCGACCGTCCCGTAGAACGCCCATGCGCTGGCATAAACGCCCAGCGACAGCGTGTACGTCAGCGGATGGCGAATGATCCAGCGAGGGATCACGCCGCGTTCGCTGATCCACGCCACGCCGAACAGCACCGACAGGTACGCGGCACTGACCAGGATCATCTGGGTCAGGCTAAAGCTCATCGGCATCTCGTTGGCTCTGCAGGATAAACGTCACCACAATGAGAATCAGCCACAGCATGTAGGGCCTGTACCAGGCGCCCGTCGCGTCGATCCACCAGTCCATGATGGCTGGGGAAAAGAGGTAGATGCCTACCACCAGAAGCAGGACCAATCGGTATATGTACATTTGGCCTCCCACCGTGAATAACCAGACAAGACAGCCCGAAGGTGCGGCATGGTAACGGATGCCGATCAGGCTGCAAGTGGCGTTTCGGCCACCGTTGCAGCGCAGTGTGGGGCAAGCGCTCTGGCTCAGTCTATTCGAGCTTCTTCAAGGGCGGTCACGTGGGGAATCAAAACGGCATTCCAGTGCGCGATGCCCCAGTCCAGCACGTCACGCGCGGTGGCCGATGTCAGCGTCTGGGGAGGTATTTGCCCCAACGCACGCAATGCCCGCAGCAACAAAGGCGTTGCCTGATCCGTGGGCAGCGGGGGCGAGCGATAGGATTTACCCAGCTTGTGGCCGTCCGGCTGCGTGATCAGCGGCACGTGCAGGTAACGCGGTTGCGGCAGGCCGAGCAGTTCCTGCAGGTAGAGCTGGCGCGGCGTGGAGTCGAGCAGGTCGGCGCCGCGGACGATATCGGTCACCCCTTGCCAGCCGTCGTCGAGCACAACCGCCAACTGATAGGCGTACAGGCCGTCGCGCCGGCGAATCACGAAGTCCCCGACGTCGCGGCCCAGGTGTTGGCGAAACTCACCCTGCACGCGATCAGTGAAGCGGTATTCCACCTCCGGAACGCGAATCCGGATCGCCGCATTGTCCGGGGAGTGGCCGGCGTCACGACAGAAGCCGGGATAGACACCCTTGAAACCTTCGAGCTGTTTGCGCGAACAGGTGCACGCGTAGGCCAGGCCTTGGCTGAACCAGCGGTTGATGATGGTTTGGTAGGCCTCGTGACGTTCGCTTTGCCGGACCAACTCGCCGTCCCATTCGAATCCGTAGCTTTCCAGGGTATCGAGAATGGCGGATTGGGCGCCGGCCACTTCACGGGGAGGGTCGAGGTCCTCCATGCGCATCAGCCATTTTCCACCGACTGAGCGTGCGTCGAGATAAGACGCCAGCGCCGCGACCAACGAGCCGAAGTGCAGATAACCGCTGGGGGTTGGCGCGAAGCGCCCTATATAAGAAGAAGGTTTCATGGCGGCGATGGTACGGGGCAAACCAAAACAACAAAAGGCGCCTAAGCGCCTTTTGTATCATCGAGAAATCAGATCACTTGCCGACCTGTTTTTCCTTGATCTCAGCCAATGTCTTGCAGTCGATGCACAGATCAGCCGTTGGACGTGCTTCCAGACGGCGAACACCGATTTCGATGCCGCAGGATTCGCACCAGCCATATTCTTCGTCAGTGATCAGCTGCAGGGTCTTGTCGATCTTCTTGATCAGCTTGCGCTCGCGATCTCGTGCGCGCAGTTCGAGGCTGAATTCTTCTTCCTGGCTGGCGCGATCCGCCGGATCAGGGAAGTTGGCGGCTTCGTCCTGCATGTGATGCATGGTCCGATCAACCTCTTGCATCAAGTCCTGCTTCCACTTGTTCAGGATTTTGACGAAGTGCTTACGCATGGGCTCGCCCATGTATTCCTCACCCTTAGTCGCAACGTAGGGTTCGAAACCACTGATCAGTTGACTGCTTTTTTGCTTTTCTGGGGTGGGCATGAAGGGACCGCCTCTCACTCATCTATCCATTGCGCAGGAATATAATCCATCGCCGACACCTGCCGGCCCTGCGGCTGCAAGCGGGCGAACTTACCAGATCAAATCGGAGCGCGCTACTCCCGGTTGTCGAGCATGACTCTGCGGCGCGCCTGTGGCTATGACCACAGCACGGGGGAGTTGGTTTGATATTTGTGAAGTGGGACACGTTTAGTCCTGCCGCGGTCGGCGTTGCGTTATTAACACGGCGGCACCTGGGGGCTGAGTGTGTTTTAAGCCTGTGTCGAGGTCATCGGTTGGGTAGAATCTCGCCATAGCGCCAACGTCTCTTAAAGGAAGAACAATGCCTCAGCCCTACAGTGCGCGCAGCCGCGCAATCGAGCCTTTTCATGTCATGGCGCTGCTGGCGCGGGCCAATGAACTGCAGGCGTCGGGGCACGACGTCATTCATCTGGAGATTGGCGAGCCTGATTTCACCACGGCCGAGCCCATCATCAAGGCCGGACAGGCCGCGCTGGCCGCCGGCAAAACCCGCTACACCGCCGCTCGGGGTCTGCCCCAGCTGCGCGAAGCCATTGCGGGCTTTTATGGGCAGCGCTACGGCGTCAACGTTGATCCCGAGCGGATTTTGATCACACCAGGCGGTTCCGGCGCATTGCTGCTGGCCGCAAGCTTGTTGGTTGATCCCGGCAAACACTGGCTGCTCGCCGATCCCGGCTATCCCTGCAATCGCCACTTCTTACGACTGGTTGAGGGGGCCGCGCAGTTGGTGCCGGTGGGTCCGGACGTACGCTATCAATTGACGGCGGACCTGGTGGCGCAGCACTGGAATGAAGACAGCGTCGGCGCCCTGGTGGCTTCGCCTGCCAACCCCACCGGTACGCTGCTGCACCGGGACGAACTGGCGGCATTGTCCGCAGCGCTCAAGGCTCGCAACGGTCATTTGGTGGTGGACGAGATCTATCACGGCCTGACCTATGGCAACGACGCCGCCAGCGTGCTGGAAGTGGACGACGACGCGTTCGTGCTCAACAGTTTTTCGAAATATTTCGGCATGACCGGCTGGCGTCTCGGCTGGCTGGTGGCACCCGCAGACGCCATCGGTGATCTCGAGAAGCTGGCGCAAAACCTCTACATCAGCGCACCGAGTATGGCGCAAAGTGCCGCACTGGCCTGTTTTGAGCCTGAAACGCTGGCCATTCTCGAGGAGCGTCGCGTCGAGTTTGGTCGCCGCCGTGACTTCCTGCTGCCAGCGCTGCGCGAACTGGGCTTCACCATCGCCGTGGAGCCCGAAGGGGCCTTCTACTTATATGCGGACATCAGTGCTTTCGGCGGCGATGCCTTTGCGTTCTGCCGACATTTCCTTGAGACCGAGCATGTGGCCTTCACCCCGGGACTTGATTTCGGCCGTTACCAGTCCGGGCATCATGTGCGCTTCGCCTATACGCAGAGCCTGCCGCGCCTGCAGGAGGCGGTCGAGCGCATTGGCCGTGGCTTGCGGAGCTGGCAAGGCTGATGCGGTTTTCTCCAGAGCTCGAAGAAGGTCGCCTGATTGTCCGCTACAAACGCTTTCTGGCCGACATCGAAACGGCCAGCGGCGAGCGCCTGACCATTCATTGCCCCAACACCGGCTCGATGTTCAATTGCATGGCGCCGGGGGGGCGGGTGTGGTTCAGCCGCTCCAACGACCCTAAGCGCAAGCTGCCCGGTACGTGGGAAATCAGTGAGACACCGCAAGGACGTTTCGCCTGCGTCAACACCGGACGGGCCAACAAGCTGGTCGAGGAAGCGTTGCTGGCGGGTGTCATCACCGAGTTGAACGGCTTCACCGCACTCAAGCGCGAAGTGGCGTACGGCGTTGAAAACAGCCGTGTCGACTTCCGCCTGGATTACCCCGCCGGCCCGCTGTTTCTTGAGGTCAAGAGCGTGACCCTGGGCTTTGACGGTTCGGCGGTTGCGGCGTTTCCGGATGCCGTCACCCAGCGTGGCGCGCGGCATTTGCGTGAATTGGCGGCGCTGGCGAGGGATGGCGTACGGGCAGTCTTGCTTTATTGCGTCAATCTCACGGGCATCGAAGCGGTGCGTCCTGCAGAAGAAATAGACGCCGCTTACGCCAGTGCGCTGCGTGAGGCTGTCGCTGCCGGCGTTGAAGTGTTGGCCTACGGGGTGCAATTGACGCCGGATGAGGTGCGCATCGACCGCCGGCTGGAGGTGCATCTGGACGCTGCACCGGTTACTCCGCTGCCGGTGGCGTGACCCAGATGCCCTGACCGTCCTCGCGACACTCGAGGGCGGTCAGGGATTTGCCCTCGCAGGGGCCGGCGATGCATTCACCGTCTTCGATCAAGAACAGTGCGCCGTGGGTCGCGCACTGGATCAGGCTGGCGCTGCTGTCGAGAAACTGGTCGGGCAACCATTCCAGCCCGACTCCGCGATGGGGGCAGCGATTCTTGTAGACATAGACCTGCCCGGCCCTTCGCACGGCAAGGATCGGCACCCCGGCCAATTCGAAGCCGCGGCTTTGACCGTCTGGAACGTGGTTTCCTTCACACAGGAATTTCAGGGGGAGTCTCCTTGAAGCGCGTATTTTCATAGTGGATCAGCTAGCGGCTCGTACTCAGTCTGGCAGCTGTTACCGGCTAATTGTGTTCATTATCTTGCATTCGTCCATTGCGCGGCGTTGCAGGACTTTGCCTAAAGACATTTCCTGCAATGCTGTCGTCCACTTCCTTTGTGGTCGCCTGCCGGGTCATGCAGCTCCGCGCTCGTTTATGGTTCGCCCTTGAAAGCCTTGAGGGGGATGCGATGAGCGGCAGTAACGATGAACTGGCTCAGCAAATGATTGGGCTGCTTGAATTGACGTCGATGCACAGAGACGACACGCCGGAACGGATCATTGCCCTTTGCCAGCGAGGGCTCACACCCTTCGGACCTGTCGCGGCGGTCTGCGTTTTGCCGCAGTTTGTCGGGCTGGCGCGGCGGACATTGGACCGGGAGCAGGCACACGGCATCAGCGTTGTGGCGGCGGTTAACTTTCCGGGAGGGACGGGGAGTGCTCGGTCGGTTGAGTCCGAAACCCGGTCGGCACTGATGGCGGGCGCCGACGAGATCGATCTGGTGTACCCCTTTCGCATGCAAATGGCCGGCGGCGAATGCGTGGGTACCGAGGTGATAGTGGCTTGCAGGGATGCCTGCCACGGGCATGCCCGGCTGACTGTGACGCTGGAGACAGGCGTGTTGAGCGATCCGCAGGTGATCCATGATGTCTGCCGGCACGTCATTGCGTTCGGCCCTGCGTTCATCAAGACCAGCACCGGAAAGGCTATCGTCAATGCGACCCCGCAAGCTTCGCGCATCATGATCGAAGCCATTGCCGAGGCGGGCGGACAGGTCGGGCTCAAGCCGTTCGGTGGCATTCGGACGCTGGCAGAGGCAAACGTCTATCTGGAGATGGCGCGTACACGCTTCGGCGCGCTTTGGCTGCAACCTGACAGGCTGCGCATCGGCGCCACCAGTTTGCTGGATGACGTGCTGCTGCATTTGGGGCTGTGGGAATGAGGATGGACCTGCCCCTGCGCGCCTGCTCTGCGGCTTGCCTGAACGGTAAAAAAAGCGCAAAAAAAGACCCGGCAAAGAGCCGGGTCAAAAACCGTGATTAGCCTGATGAGGAGATAATCTGAAAGTCCGAACCAAGGAGCCTTTCAAGTTACCGTCCAGTCTCGCGACCGGATGTGATAATCATAGTGATTCTCATTTGTAAGTCAACAGGGAGCAGCAAACTATTTTCAGACGATGCTGATTCAAGGGTCGACTTGGAGTTTAAGGGCTTCTTTACGCTCAACCGACAGTGCGCTCCAGTGCTGGTCCTCAAGCGCGCCTTCAAGGGCATACAGCAACGTTTTCGAAACGTTGAAGCCTCGGGTCTTGACGGCCCGATAGGCATTGACGGCCCCAAGGCGGCGCAGATCGGCGGTGCTGTGAATGCCGGAGGCGTGCAGCCATTGAGCAGAGGTCTTGCCGAGGTTTTTCAATTGCCGCAGTTCATCATCCATGTTGCCTCCTTGGCGTGGTGCTGCTCCGTTAACGCAATGACAAATGACTAAACCCAGATCCGTCTGAATAAAGTGTAGGAAATCTGTGGTGCATGGCTAACGCGGGAGCCTGTTCAGGCGCCAGACGGTCGATGATCGAGAGGAAATAACGCCAGCCGGTAGCGTCCCCCGGTCTTCAAATACCGGATGGGAGGGACATCGAATATCAACGCGTGCGATAGCGCAGGCGAGTGCCGAAATTCATCGACATCAGAATTTCATCGGCGCTGAGTTCCGGCGGGAAGTAGGTTCCCGATATCTGCGCATGGGCGATACTCGCGCCTTCCAGCGACGATGTGCGCAGATCAACACCACGGAGGTCGGCCGAGCGGAAGTAGGCATCCGTGAAATCGATGCCCTCCGCATCCAGTTCGCGCAGATCCAGGCCGCGGAAGTCGCCTCCCGACAGGTCTATAGGTCCGGTTCGCGGACGCTGGAGATTGAAGGCTGCAACGTCGTCTTTATGCAGTAACGAATAAAGCGCGGAATCGAGGCGTTTTGGCTGGCTCATGGGGCGTCTCCACTGTTCGTATTTTGACGCCAGTATAGTGCCACCACCGACGAGCCGTGAAGGGAGATCGATCACGACTCGACTGCCGGTGTGTCCGGGGTTTACAACCCTGGCAGGCACTCCCGAATGTGCGCGACCAGCCCATCCAGATCGGAGCTGATGTGGGTTTCGACGTGGGTGCTGCTCAGGATTTCCAATGCAGTCAACGGCTCTCGAGAGGCCTGCTGTGCCTGGATAACGGAGATTGTTGCGTCAGACGGATCCTCATTTTTCGCCTGACGCTGCTGCAGCCAGCCCTCGATCACGGCCTGCGGGGCTGTGCAATCGATGATCAGCAGCGGGGCGCCGGTCGCTTCGGCGACTTTGGCGGCGCTTTCACGTTGCGCTTGCTTGAGGTAAGTGGCATCGATCACGACCGGGAAACCCGCGCGCAGGACGACTGCTGCCAGCTGATGCAGGCGCTCGTAAGTCGCCGCGCTCACATCGTCGGCATAAAGGTCTTCTTTATCAGCAAACAGACGCTTGCGCTCGACGTCCGAACGCAGGCGAACCGCGCCCAACGCTTCCACCAGGCGCATGGCGACGTGGCTCTTGCCCACCGCTGAAACGCCATGGGTAATCGCCAGAAAGTGTGAAGGAATGGCGCTGTAACTCTCGGCCAGATTGGCGTAGTTGCGGTATTGGCGCAGGATCGTACCGCGTTGGACGGCGTCGGCGTCCGCCGGCAGACCGAACAACGCGACTTTTGCCCGAACCAGTGCGCGATAGGCCTTGTAGAAATTCAGCAGTTCAAGCCCCGCATAATCGCCGGTCTTTTCCAGGTACTGAGTGATCAGGCGGCGCGAGTGAGCCTTCATGCCACGATCTTCAAGGTCCATCGCAAGGAATCCGATGTCCGCGTAGACATCAGTCATCCGAAACGGCTCGTTGAACTCGATGCAGTCAAAAATCACGACCTTGCCATCGATCAGCGTGGCGTTGCCCAGGTGGATATCGCCATGGCATTCCCGGATGAAGCCGTCAGTCTTGCGCTGATCGAGCAGTGGCTTGAGGCGTTCGAAGCTTGCATCGGCCCAGCCCTGCAGAGCCTGCAGTTGAGTGAGATCGGCTTTTTCTGTCAGGAACGGACGAATCTGCTCGAAGTTCTGGGTCACCGGTGCCATTACCGCTTCCGGGGTGCCCAGTGGATGATCGACCGGAACGCGAGGTGCGTTGAGGTGGAAGTCCGCAATCTGCGTGGCCAGTTCATCGATCTGTGCCGTGGTCAGTTCGCCGTTGGCCTGGAGAGTGCTGAGCAACCCTTCCTGCGGGAACTGGCGCATTTTCAGCACGTATTCGATGGCTTCACCGGAGCCGCCCAGTGTCGGCTGGTCAACGGTGCCTGTTACAGGCAGCACTTCCAGATACAAATCCTGGGTCAGACGCTGGTTCAACCGCAGCTCTTCGTTGCAGAAGTGCTGGCGCGCCGAAAGCTCGGTGAAATCCAGAAAACCGAAATTAACCGGTTTCTTCATTTTGTAAACGTAGGGGCCAGTGAGCAGAACCCATGAGATATGCGTCTCGATGACTTGAAAACGCTCGATCGGATGAGAGAACAGGGCAGGGTTCTGCAGGGCGGCGATCAGTGACTGGCTCACGGGCGATCCTTCAAGGGGGTAATAGGCGGTAATAACGGCTAAAAAAGAGGGCCATTATGGCCGCTCGGCGCATCGCTGCAAACCGCCGTGAGGGTGGTCTGCCGATCACCCGGAAAATGCGTATAATCCGCCGCCATGACCCGTACCCGCACCCCCAAGAAATCCCCCAAACCCGCCAACAGCCGCCTTCGCTCGCTATTAGGCTGGGCGTTGAAGCTCAGTCTTGTTGGCCTGGTGATCCTCGCCTGCTTTGCCGTTTACCTTGATTCGATCGTCCAGGAAAAATTTTCCGGCAAGCGCTGGACTATTCCGGCCAAGGTCTACGCCCGACCGCTCGAGTTGTTCGTAGGGCAAAAACTGTCCCGTGATGACTTCCTGATTGAGCTCGATGCACTCGGCTATCGCCGTGAAAGCGTGGCCAACGGCCCGGGCGCTGCTGCGGTCAGCGGTAACACGGTCGATCTCAATACGCGGGGATTCCAGTTCTACGAAGGGGCAGACCCGGCACAGCAGATTCGCGTCCGCTTCTCCGGGGACTACGTCGCCGACCTGACGTCCGCCAACGGCGCAAAGCTTGCTGTGGCGCGCCTTGAACCGCTGATGATTGGCGGTCTGTACCCGAAAAACCTGGAAGACCGCATTCTGATCAAGCTCGATCAGGCACCGCCCTACCTGCTTGACACGCTGGTGACGGTCGAAGACCGCGATTTCTACCACCACTTTGGTGTGTCGCCCAAATCCATTGCCCGTGCGTTCTGGGTCAATGCGTCGGCCGGGCAGATGCGTCAGGGCGGCAGCACCTTGACCCAACAGCTGGTCAAGAACTTCTACCTGACCAACGAACGCAGCATCACGCGCAAGCTGACCGAGGCCATGATGGCCATCTTGCTGGAGATTCATTACAGCAAACAGGAAATCCTGGAGGCGTACCTCAACGAGGTGTTCGTGGGCCAGGATGGGCAGCGTGCGGTCCATGGCTTCGGGCTGGCCAGTCAGTATTTCTTTAGCCAGCCGTTGTCCGAGCTCAAGCTTCATCAAGTGGCGCTGTTGGTCGGGCTGGTCAAAGGGCCTTCCTATTACAACCCGCGTCGCAACCCGGAGCGCTCCCTTGAGCGACGCAACCTGGTGCTGGATCTACTTGAACAGCAGGGCGTAGCAACACCGGAAGCGGTTGCGGCAGCGAAGAAGATGCCGCTGGGCGTGACCAAGACCGGTTCGCTGGCGGACAGTTCGTTCCCCGGGTTCCTCGATCTGGTCAAACGCCAGTTGCGCGAAGACTATCGCGACGAAGACTTGACCGAGGAAGGCCTGCGAATCTTCACCAGCTTCGACCCGATCCTGCAGATGAAGTCCGAGTCGGCGATGAAGGAAACCTTCGCTCGCCTCGCCGGGCGCAAGGGCTCGGATGAAATGGAAGGGGCCATGGTCGTGACCAACCCTGAAACCGGTGAAGTCCAGGCGCTGATCGGCAGCCGTCAGGCGGGGTTTGCCGGCTTCAACCGCGCTATCGATGCCGTCCGGCCCATTGGCTCTCTGGTTAAACCGGCGATCTACCTGACTGCGCTGGAGCAACCGTCCAAGTACACGCTGACCAGCTGGATCCCGGACGAACCATTCTCGGTCAAGGGCGCCGATGGCCAGGTCTGGAAACCGCAGAATTTCGATCACAAGGCCCACGGCAATATTTTCCTGTACCAGGGGCTGGCGCATTCCTACAACCTGTCCAGCGCCAAGCTGGGCCTGGATCTGGGTGTGCCGACCGTGTTCAAGACACTGAACAAGCTGGGTATCACCCGCGAATGGCCGACCTATCCGTCGATGCTGTTGGGGGCGGGGGCGTTGAGCCCGATGGAAGTCGCCGTCATGTACCAGACCATCGCCAACGGCGGCTTCAACACGCCGATGCGCGGGATTCGCAGCGTGTTGACGGCCGAGGGCGAACCGCTCAAGCGCTATCCATTCCAGATTCAACAGCGCTTCGATCCGGGCTCCATCTATTTGCTGCAGAACGCCATGCAGCGCGTGATGCGTGAAGGTACGGGCCGGTCGGTCTACAACACGCTGTCGGCTAATCTCAATCTGGCGGGCAAGTCCGGGACCACCAATGACTCGCGCGACAGCTGGTTTGCCGGCTTCAGTCAGGATTTACTGGCGGTGGTGTGGCTTGGGCGCGACGATAACGGGAAGACCCCGTTCACCGGCGCCACCGGGGCGTTGCAGGTCTGGACCAGCTTCATGAAAAAAGCCGATCCATTGCCGCTGGACATGGCGCTGCCCGGTAACGTCGTGCAGGCCTGGGTCGATGCCAGCACCGGACAGGGCAGCGATGCCGGGTGCCCGAATGCCGTACAGATGCCGTATATTCGCGGCAGTGAGCCTCAGCCCGGTCCTGCGTGCGGTGGCAACTCCGCACCCGCCGAGGTGATGGATTGGGTCAAAGGCTGGTTGAACTAAGCGAAGAGGGTGTGAAGTGAACAAGTGGTGGATTCCAGCTTTAACGGCTCTGGCTTTGCTCAATGGTTGTGCCAGTCAAACGCGCAGCGCGATTCCGGTGGTTGATTCCGGTTCCCGCATCTCCAATGGCGAGCGCGTATCTGCAACCCGTAACAATACCTATCCAGCGGCGGCCCCGACCCGTGCGCAGCCGCAGTCGATCACTGAGGATTCAGGCGTCGTTGTGATGGTGCCGGGCGGTGGTGCAACGACGTCCGCTGCGCCGATCCAAGCGTTTACCCCGCCGATCGATACGGCTCCGGTCAATACCGCGCCGATCAATACATCGCCGGTCAGTCAGGCGCCAGCCGGCACGACCTACAACATGCCGGCTCCCGCGAGCAATACCTACACCGCTCCGGCCCCGACCGCACCGAGCGGTATCCCGTCGTCGGGTGGCCTGTCGGCCGACGAGCAACTTGATGGGCCGGTGCTGGCACTTCTGACCACCGCTCAAAAACAACAGAGCAGTGGCGACCTCAATGGTGCTTCGTCGAGCCTGGAGCGCGCTCAGCGTGTTGCGCCTCGGGAGCCGCAGGTGCTTTATCGTCTGGCGCAAGTGCGTCTGGCCCAAGGTGATGCCTCGCAGGCCGAGCAGTTGGCGCAGCGCGGTCTTACCTACGCGAACGGGCGTGCCAGTCTGCAGGCCAGTTTGTGGAACCTCATCGCCCAGGCTCGCGAAAAACAGGGTGATGCCTCCGGCGCTGCGCTCGCGCGCCAGAAAGCCAAGGTCAGCCTCTGATGGATAAACGTTTTCCGCAGATTGCCGACCACTTGCTGCTGATCGAGCGAGAGCTGCGTGTGCTCGGCCTGTGGAAAGACATCCCGCCCAATGACGAAGCACTCGCCAGTCGTGAGCCGTTTTGTGTGGACACACTGGACTTCGATCAGTGGTTGCAGTGGATTTTCCTGCCGCGCATGAAGACCATTCTTGAGCAGGACCTGCCGCTGCCCAACGCGTCAGGCATTCTGGAGATGGCCCAGATGGTCTACTCCGGTCGCGCCGTGGAGACGCGGGCCCTGCAAGGTCTGTTGGCGCAGTTTGATCGGCTGATCACCGAGGCGACCTGAGGATCAAAGGCAATTAGCGGAGATGGCCTGCTTGAGGTCCGTGATGCGGGCCTGACGCTCTTCCTCCGTAAAGCGCTTGATCTCACCGTCGACCTCCTCGCGAACCCGTGGATTGTTCTGAAACTGCGACAGATTGGTCCGGGCGGCGTTGCAATACACGGCGCGTTTGGCTTCCTGGTCAGCCACCTGTTTTTTCACCTTGGCATCCACCGCCTCTTGTTCGCCTTTCGGGTCCGGCAACGGCGCTGGCTGGGAGGCGGGGGGAGGGGCCGACACTGCTTTCTGGGTATGAATTTCCTGAGCCTGCTGGCCGGCTGGCGGCTGGGCGTCGAAATGTGTGACACCCTGGGCATCGACCCATTTGTAAATCTGGGCGGCCTGGGCGAGAGGACCGATAGCCAGCGCCAACGCGGCCGTGAAAATCTTCCAGCGCATACTGCTCCCTTGGCGTCGATTTTGATAAATAGTGCCTTGGCACGCTATCACACGCCGGCCTGATCGACTGCCTCTTGGTGCTTATTCATGCGCTTGCACTGAAGAAAGGTAACGGATGACTTGACTTGGCGGGGTCGAATCACAACAATCCAAAGTTCGCTGTAGAAGGACTGCCAGAAGCAGGCCATCTCGGTAGATCATGAGGCGCACACCCGCGCCGACCTGTAACACCCGCAACGCGTTACCTCGCGCTGGGTGGGAAAGCCCCGAAACACTTAAGGGGGGACCCCAATACTTGCTCAGTCAGTGCTGACGTAGTCGGCGACCACCGTCGCTCATGCTCTGCTTTGCAGTAAACCTATTAGACCCGTCTGCCAACGAGTGGACGGTATTCTGGCGTTTTAGAGGTGAACAACGTGGAGCTTTTATCTGGCGCTGAAATGGTCGTCCGCTTTTTGCGTGACGAAGGCGTTGAGCACATCTATGGGTACCCAGGCGGTGCCCTCCTGCATATTTACGATGCCCTGTACAAAGAACCGTCTGTGAGCCACATCCTTGTTCGTCACGAACAGGCGGCTACACATATGGCCGACGGTTACGCTCGCGCCACGGGTAAAGCCGGCGTGGTGCTGGTGACGTCCGGCCCGGGTGCAACCAACGCCATCACAGGTATTGCCACCGCCTACATGGACTCCATTCCGATGGTGGTCTTGTCAGGTCAGGTTGCCAGCACCCTGGTCGGCACCGACGCATTCCAGGAAACCGACATGATCGGTATCTCCCGCCCGATCGTGAAGCACAGCTTCATGATCAAGCACCCGTCGGAAATTCCGGAAGTGCTTAAAAAGGCGTTTTACCTGGCGCAGTCCGGTCGTCCTGGTCCCGTTGTCGTCGACATCCCCAAAGACATGACCAACCCGGCCGAGAAGTTCGAGTACGTTTTCCCGAAGAAAGCCAAGCTGCGTTCGTATAGCCCGGCAGTCCGTGGTCATTCGGGACAGATCCGCAAGGCTGTGGAAATGCTCCTGGCGGCCAAGCGTCCGGTGATTTATGCCGGCGGCGGCGTGATCATGGGTAACGGCTCCGCGCCGTTGACCGAGTTGGCTCAAGCGCTGAACGCTCCCGTCACCAACACGTTGATGGGCCTGGGTTGCTATCCGGGCAGCGATCGCCAGTTCGTCGGCATGCTCGGCATGCATGGCAGCTACACCGCCAACCTGACGATGCACCACGCCGATGTGATCCTGGCGGTGGGCGCACGTTTCGATGACCGCGTGATCAATGGTGCGGCGAAGTTCTGCCCGAACGCCAAGGTGATCCATATCGACATCGATCCGGCATCCATCTCCAAGACCATCAAAGCCGACGTCCCCATCGTCGGGCCGGTCGAAAGCGTACTGACCGAAATGGTTGCTACCTTCAAAGAGATTGGCGAGGCCCCGAACAAGGAGTCCGTTGCCAGTTGGTGGAAGCAGATCGAGGAATGGCGCGGTGATCGGGAGATGTTCCCGTATAACCACGGCGACGGCAGTGTCATCAAGCCGCAGACGGTTATCGAGACCTTGTGTGAAGTGACCAAGGGCGATGCCTACGTCACCTCCGACGTTGGCCAGCATCAGATGTTCGCCGCTCAGTACTATCGCTTTAACAAGCCTAACCGGTGGATCAACTCTGGCGGCCTGGGCACCATGGGCTTCGGTTTCCCGGCGGCGATGGGCGTCAAGCTGAGCTTCCCGGAAGCCGATGTAGCGTGTGTCACCGGCGAAGGCAGCATCCAGATGAACATCCAGGAGCTGTCGACCTGCCTGCAGTACGGGCTGCCGGTCAAAATCATCCTGCTCAACAACGGTGTGCTGGGGATGGTCCGCCAATGGCAGGACATGAGCTACAGCGGTCGCCACTCGCATTCCTACATGGAGTCGCTGCCTGACTTCGTGAAGCTGGTGGAAGCTTATGGCCACGTCGGCATGAAGATCACCGATCTGAAAGACCTGAAGCCCAAGATGGAAGAGGCGTTTGCCATGACCGATCGACTGGTGTTCATGGATATTCAGGTTGATGTTTCCGAGCACGTTTATCCGATGCAGATCAAAGACGGCTCCATGCGCGATATGTGGCTGAGCAAGACGGAGCGGACTTAATCATGCGCCACATTATTTCGCTATTGCTGGAAAACGAACCGGGCGCCTTGTCTCGCGTCGTCGGCCTGTTCTCGCAGCGCAACTACAACATCGAAAGCCTGACAGTGGCACCGACCGAAGACCCGACGTTGTCGCGTCTGACGTTGACCACGGTGGGTCACGATGAGGTGATCGAGCAAATCACCAAGAACCTCAACAAACTGGTTGAAGTGGTCAAGCTGGTCGATTTGTCGGAAAGCGCGCACATCGAGCGTGAGCTGATGCTGATCAAGGTGAAAGCCATGGGTGCTCAACGCGCTGAAATCAAGCGCACCACCGATATATTCCGTGGCCAGATCGTTGACGTTTCCGCCAGCGTGTACACCGTGCAGCTCACCGGCACGAGCGACAAACTCGATAGCTTCATTCAGGCCATTGGCACTGCTGCCATCCTGGAAACAGTACGCAGCGGCGTTACGGGTATTGCCCGCGGCGACAAAGTGCTGAGCATCTAACTCAATTTAGCGAATGGCCTGAACGGCCAAGATAACAGGGGTATTTCATGAAAGTTTATTACGACAAAGACTGCGACCTTTCCATCATCCAGGGTAAGAAAGTCGCCATCATCGGTTACGGTTCCCAAGGCCACGCTCAGGCGTGCAACCTGAAAGACTCCGGCGTTGATGTCACTGTCGGACTGCGCAAGGGTTCTGCCACTGTCGCCAAGGCTGAAGCCCATGGCCTGAAAGTGACTGATGTTGCTTCTGCCGTTGCTGCTGCTGATCTGGTCATGATCCTGACCCCGGACGAATTCCAGTCCGCGTTGTACAAGAACGAAGTCGAGCCGAACCTCAAGAAGGGCGCCACCCTGGCTTTCTCCCATGGCTTCGCGATCCACTACAACCAGGTTGTGCCGCGCGCTGACCTGGACGTGATCATGATTGCGCCAAAAGCACCGGGTCACACCGTGCGTACCGAGTTCGTCAAAGGCGGCGGTATCCCTGACCTGATCGCGATCTATCAGGATGCCTCAGGCAACGCGAAAAACGTTGCGCTGTCTTACGCTTCGGGTGTGGGTGGCGGCCGTACCGGTATCATTGAAACCACGTTCAAGGACGAAACCGAAACCGACCTGTTTGGCGAACAAGCCGTACTGTGCGGCGGTACCGTCGAGCTGGTCAAAGCCGGTTTCGAAACCCTGGTTGAAGCAGGCTATGCGCCAGAAATGGCTTATTTCGAATGCCTGCACGAACTGAAGTTGATCGTTGACCTCATGTACGAAGGCGGTATCGCCAACATGAACTACTCGATCTCCAACAACGCCGAGTACGGCGAATACGTGACCGGCCCTGAAGTCATCAACGCTGAATCCCGCCAGGCCATGCGCAACGCGCTGAAGCGCATCCAGGACGGTGAGTACGCCAAGATGTTCATCAGCGAAGGCGCAACCGGCTATCCGTCGATGACCGCCAAGCGTCGCAACAACGCCAACCACGGCATTGAAATCATCGGCGAGCAATTGCGCTCGATGATGCCTTGGATCGCGGCGAACAAGATCGTCGATAAAGCCAAGAACTGAGTTCGGTTCTTGTAGAGGGGGTCTTCAAATCCCCTGAAAAAACGCGGCCTGAGGGTCGCGTTTTTTCGTTATGGGGGCTCATCTGGTATAAAGCTGCATCGTTTGCCGACGTAGCGTCGCAAGCACCAGTCGAAATTTCACAGCTGCAAGGTATTGTTTATGAGCGAACGTTCCGAAGAGCCGAACACGGCCTCTGACGCCGAAAGCCTGTTACCGATCGACGAGCATATTGAAGAAGGTCACGATGATGAGGGCCGCAAGGTGCGTCATCGCGGGATCTATCTGCTGCCCAATCTATTTACCACCGCCAACCTGTTTGCCGGTTTCTACTCCATCATCAGCTCCATGAGCGCCCAGAGTGCGATGAGCGCCGGAGATCCGGTAGGCGCGAGCAAGTACTTCGCGTTCGCGGCCATAGCGATTTTTGTCGCCATGGTGCTGGACGGGCTGGACGGCCGCGTCGCTCGCATGACCAATACCCAAAGTGCGTTTGGCGCCGAGTACGACTCGCTGTCCGACATGGTCGCTTTCGGTGTCGCGCCTGCATTACTGGCTTTTGGTTGGGCGTTGGGCGACATGGGCAAGGTGGGCTGGATGGTCGCCTTTATCTACGTGGCGGGTGCTGCGTTGCGTCTGGCGCGGTTCAACACTCAGGTGGGCAAGGCCGACAAGCGCTACTTCATCGGCTTGGCCAGTCCTGCGGCAGCGGGTGTCGTCGCAGGTACAGTATGGGCATTCAGTGACTTCGGCATCCAAGGCTCGAAAATGTCGTTCCTGGTGGCGCTGCTGGTGGCGGCTGCCGGCATGCTGATGGTCAGCAACATCAAGTACAACAGCTTCAAGGAATTCGACCTGAAGGGGCGCGTGCCATTTGTCGCCATTCTTGCAGTAGTTTTAGTGTTTGCTGTGGTGTTTAGCGATCCACCTCGCATTTTGCTGCTAATTTTTCTCGCTTATGCCGCTTCGGGTCCAGTCCAGTACCTGCTGCGCTTACGTCGGCATAAATAGAACCCACGCTTCAATTTCCCGCATACTCCGCAGTCTATAGGTGCATCAGTTCCCCATAGTTGCGGAGTCATTATGCTGATCAAGTTGCCGTCTGCGTCCGATTGCAAAGAGTCGGATGTCACGCCTGAATCCATTTACCTCTCTCGCCGTACTCTGCTCGGAGCATCCGCAGCGGGGCTGGCCATGAGCGCGCTGCCGCGGTGGGCTTCCGCGGCTGATGTCTCTCACTATTCGGACGTCGAACCTGGCGCTGCGCCCCAATGGTTCAAGGACAAGCTGCCTGATACCAAATGGCAAGCTGTTAACGTCAAAGACGAAGCGATCACGCCCTTCAAAGATGCCACGCACTACAACAACTTCTACGAGTTCGGCACCGACAAGGGTGATCCGGCCCAAAATGCTGGCTCGCTTAAACCCGAGCCGTGGAGCGTTGTCATTGATGGGGAGGTGGGCAAGCCCGGGCGCTATGCGCTTGAGGACTTCATGAAGCCCTATCAACTGGAAGAACGGATCTACCGGCTGCGTTGCGTAGAAGCCTGGTCGATGGTGATTCCCTGGATCGGTTTTCCCATTTCTGAACTGCTCAAGCAGGTCGAGCCCACCTCGAACGCCAAATACATCCGCTTCGAGACGCTTCAGGATCCCAAGGTCATGCCGGGGCAGCGCTCAGGTTTTGCGCTTATCGACTGGCCTTATGTAGAAGGGCTGCGACTGGATGAAGCGATGAACCCGCTGGCGATACTTGCCGTGGGAATGTACGGACGTGAGTTACCTAATCAGAACGGTGCGCCGTTAAGGTTGATCGTGCCCTGGAAGTACGGCTTCAAGAGCGTGAAGTCGATCGTTCGTATCAGTCTGGTGAGCGAGCAGCCCAAGACCACTTGGCAAAGTATCGCTGCGAATGAGTACGGCTTTTACGCGAACGTGAATCCCACGGTCGATCATCCGCGTTGGACACAAGCGCGTGAGCGTCGTCTGCCCAGCGGGCTGTTCAGTCCGAATGTACGACAGACCGAAATGTTTAATGGCTATGGCGAGCAGGTTGCCGCGCTTTATACGGGCCTGGATCTGCGGAAAAATTATTGATGCGTTTTCTGTACTGGCGGTTAGGCGTGTTCGTGGCGTGCTGTATTGCGCCAGTATTGTGGTTGTACCAGGCCTGGATCTTTGCGCTGGGGCCTGATCCTGGAAAAGTCTTGGTAGATCGTCTGGGGTTGGGGACGCTGATCTTGCTGCTGATCACCTTAGCGATGACTCCCTTGCAGCGTATGACCGGCTGGCCGGGCTGGATCGTCGTGCGACGTCAGTTGGGGTTGTGGTGCTTTGCTTATGTGGTGATGCATATGACGGGCTATGCGTTTTTCATCCTGGGCCTGGATTGGGGTCAGTTGGGCGTGGAATTGGTCAAGCGGCCCTACGTCATTGTCGGAAGTATCGCGTTCTTGTGCCTGCTTGCGCTGGCAGTCACCTCCAATCGATACAGCCAGCGACGTCTCGGAGCTCGCTGGAAAAAGCTGCACCGGCTTATTTATGTGATTTTGGGGCTCGGCTTGCTCCATTTCCTGTGGATTGTCAGGGCGGATCTAAAAGAATGGTCCTTGTATGCAGGTATTGGGGCATTGTTGATTTTGCTTCGAGTGCCCGTCATTGCTCGGCGAATCCCCCGTTTTAATGCTCGTAAGTCAGCAGTTGGAACCAAAGCATAAATAAAGGGTTGACGGCCCTCAGTATCTGTCTATAATTCGCCCCACTTCCGGCGCAGACGAAACGGAAAACTTCTTGTTAA
>NZ_JBEGED010000008.1:275396-275660 GCF_040202885.1 Xanthomonas sp. WHRI 1810A | reverse complement strand
ACGGTCTGTACTGCTGCAAACAGTCAGATGCTGACTTGAAGTCCCACCCACCCCTTCGGGTTCTACCATACAAGCTGACTTGTCTGCGATGGGCTGCGCAGCAGTCCTGAAACCAGGCGACCGGGGTGTGTCAGGTGATACCGCATCCACCGGTTTTACTGCCGGTCCCCGGCAGATCGCGGGCAAGCCACGCTCCTACGCCTTCGGCAGAAGCGGGTCACGTCGGCTGATGGATCGTGTCCACGCGCCGCGTCCGCCCTTGAT
>NZ_JBEGED010000008.1:215986-275299 GCF_040202885.1 Xanthomonas sp. WHRI 1810A | reverse complement strand
GATTCTGGCCGAAGGCCGTGGGAGCGCAGCTTGCTCGCGATGGGCTGCGCAGCGGCCCCAAAACCAGGCGACCGGGGTATTTCAGGTGATACCGCATCCGCAGGTTTTGCTGCCGGTCCCCGCCAGATCGCGGGCAAGCCACGCTCCTACGCCCTCCGGGCAGAAGCGGATCACGTCGGCTGATGAACCGTGTCCACGCGCCGCGTCCGGCTTTTGATTCTGGCCGAAGGCCGTGGGAGCGCAGCTTGCTCGCGATGGGCTGCGCAGCGGCCCCAAAACCAGGCGACCGGGGTGTATCAGGTGACACCGCATCCGCAGGTTTTACTGCCGGTCCCCGGCAGATCGCGGGCAAGCCTCGCTCCCACGCCTAACGGCAGAAGCGGATCACGTCGGCTGATGGATCGTGTCCACGCGCCGCGTTCGGCTTTTGATTCTGGCCGAAGGCCGTGGGAGCGCAGCTTGCTCGCGATGGGCTGCGCAGCGGCCCCAAAACCAAGCGACAGGGGGGTGTCAGGTGATACCGCCTCCACAGGTTTTACTGCCGGTCCCCGGCAGATCGCGGGCAAGCCACGCTACCACGCCTTCGGCAGAAGCAGATAAGGTCAGCTGATGGACCGTGTCCACGCGCCCACGCCCTCCGGGCAGAGGCGGGTTTTGCGTCGGTTTTAGAACACCAGTTTGTAGCCGATCGCCATCAGCATCAGGGCCAGGCACGGGCGCAAGAGGTTGTCGGGGATGCGGCCGGCGAGGTGGCTGCCGACGTAAATGCCGGGCAGCGAGCCCATCAGCAGGAAGCAAAGCATCGTCCAGTCCATGTTGCCCATGCTGGCGTGGCCCAGGCCGGCGATCAGGGTCAGAGGGACTGCGTGGGCGATTTCGGTGCCGACCAAGCGTCGGGTGTCAAGGAAGGGGTACAGCAGAAACAACGCCACGGTGCCCAATGCGCCGGCGCCGATGGAGGTCAGGGCGACCATCACCCCGAGGATCACCCCGGTGACCACCGTCAGCAGGTTCAGCGTTCGCTCACTCAGGCGGTAGCGGTCACCGGCGTGCTTCTGGGCGAAGGCCAACAGGCTCGGCTTGAAAAAAATCGCCAGCGCCGTGAGCAGCAGCACCACCCCCAGCGCCTGCTTGATGACGGCGTTCATCGCGTCCGGCGCGCTGTGCAGCGTGCTCAGGAACAGCAAAGTCAGCGCCGCCGCCGGCACACTGCCCAGGGTCATCCATCCGGTGATTTTCCAGTCGATGTTGCCGCGCTTTTTGTGGACCAGCACCCCGCCGCTCTTGGTAATGGCCGCATACAACAGATCGGTGCCGACAGCGGTCGCGGGGTTGATGCCGAACCACAGCAGGATCGGGGTCATCAACGATCCACCCCCTACCCCGGTCATGCCCACAATGAACCCGACTACCAAGCCTGCGACGACGAAACCTGCATTGCCAAAATCCATTGCGATATCCAAAAGCCTGCGTGACAGCGGTAAAAAACAGGCGCGCAGCATATCGGGGTTCTTATGAAGCAACCATATCGAAACGATCTATCGTTATAACCAAACCGCTGGTATGAGCGGAAGACTGCGGCTATCCCCATCAATCCGGTTGATGACCACCATGAACACGGGTGTCTTTCGATTGGCGCGCCGGCACGTAACATAGCGAGCACGCCCACCGCACCGGATTATTCGCCATGCTCATTCACGCCCTTAACGTCGTTGCACTGACTGCCGTCACGGTATTCGCGGTCAACCGCTATTTCTTTTTTGCGGACCTGGTCAAAGCCGCCACCATCGAAGTGGACGTTTAAGCGTCATTCGGCAGCATCACTGGCGCCCCAAGGGATCTGCCACTTGAAACGCCCATCTTTTCATTTTCCCGGCCGCCGTTCACCATAGGCGACTCAACGGCACGCCACTGGACGTGCGACGACTGTCAGCTCTATGGATGTACTTCAGGATGAAAGGAACGCGCGCGTTATTGATGACCGGTTCGCTGTCTGTGTGGCTGGCCGGCTGTGGCTCTACCCCCAACAACCCCTCCGTCAATCTCGACACCCACAAGACCCCTGCCGATTACGCCGCGTGCGTCTTCCCCAAATGGCAGAAGGCCCGGCCCGAAGCGACCCTGTCCGAGGGCAGGAACCACTTCAGGATCCTGGTCTCCAGCAAAGTGTCGGGCGACGAAATCCTCGAGATCTACAAGGGCAACCCCACCACTCGCGTCTTCCTGTATCAACGCACGCCCCTGGCCTCACTGGTCCACAACCGTCTGGAGAAGGCCGCGCGGGACTGCCTGTGATTCAGCGGGCCGACACCCTCAAGCGATAGCCCGGCCCGTGGCCTCACACAGACTCGGTGGTACGCCCCTCGAACGCCTTGGCCAGCTTGGCCGCCAGTTCATCTTCGCTGTAGGGCTTCTGCACGATCAGTTGCTGGTCGACGTTGAGGATGTCGGTGTCGGCGAAGCCGGTGATGAACACGATGGGCAGCGACGGATAACTGCGATTGACGATGTCCGCCAGCTCGGCACCGGTCATGTTCGGCATGGCGAAGTCGGTGAGCATCAGGTCGATGCCGCTGCCGATCTTCTTCAGCGCATCGTTGCCGTCCTCGGCCTCCACCACCGCGTAGCCCAGGGCATCCAGCATCATGGCGGTCACCGAGCGCACGTCGACGTCGTCGTCCACCAGCAGGATGGTGCGACCGGTAATACCCCGTGCCGCGACCGGACTCAGCTCCGCCTGCAACGTCACCCGCTGGACGGCGTCCGGAATGCTCGGCAGGTACACCTTGATGGTGGTGCCGACATTTTCCTGGGTGACGATGCTGACCCCGCCCCCCGACTGTTTGGCAAAGCCGAACACCTGCGCCAGCCCCAGCCCCGAGCCCTTGCCCACTTCCTTGGTGGTGAAGAACGGTTCGAACGCCTTGGCCAGCACTTCCTCGCTCATGCCCGAGCCTGAATCCCCCACCGACAGCACCACGTAGGCCCCCGGTTCCGGGTCTTCGGGGCGCTGCGGCAGGCGATAGACCATTTCGTTGTACGTGTGCAGGCTCAGCTCGCCGCCCTGGACCATCGCGTCACGCGCGTTGATCGCCAGGTTGAGGATGATCATCTCGGTCTGGGTCGGGTCCACCAGCGCGCTCCACAGATCGTCCGCCAGGGCGGTCTCGACCCACACGCTGCCGCCGAGGGCGCGGGCCAACAGCTCGCGCATGCCTTCGATGGTGTGGTTCAGGCTCAGCGGCACCGGTTCCAGGCGCTGGCGACGGGAGAACGACAGCAGCTGGCTGGTGAGTTTGGCGCCCCGCTCCCCCGCTTCCTTGATGTTCTGCAGGCGGCTGGCGGATTTGGTGAACACGCCTTTGTCCAGGTCCCGCACAAGAAAGCTGGCGCTGGTCAGGATCACGGTCAGCAGGTTGTTGAAGTCGTGGGCGACGCCGGCGGTCAGTTGCCCTACCACTTCCAGGCGCTGCATCTGCTGCAGCGCGGCCTCGACCTTTTCCCGTTCCTGGATCTGCTCGCGCAGGCGTTTGTTGGTGGCCGCGAGTTCATCCAGCACGGACCGTTCACTGGTGGTGTCACGCACTGCGGCGTACATCAGCCCATCGTCCGGCACCATGGTCCACGACAGCCAGCGGTAGCCGCCATCGGCGTGGCGCATGCGGTTGATGAAACGGGTGGTCACGCTGCCGCCGCCGACATTGGCGGTTTCACGCACGGTGGCCGCCACGTCATCCGGGTGAATCAGGTTGCGCAGCTGTTGCCCGGCGAGATCCGCGCGGCTCCAGCCCAGGGTCGATTCCCAGGCAGGGTTGAGGGCAATCGGGGTCATGTCGAAATGCAGCACGCCCAGCAATTCCCGGGACAATTCCCAGGTGCGGTCGCGTTCGCGGGTCCGTTGCACCACCCGTTCGCCCAGGGTTTCGTTGAGCTGATGCAGGGCCTGGGTGGATTGCTTGCGCTCGTCAATGTCTTGAATGACGCCGGTAAAGCGCACGCAGCGGCCGTTTTCGAACAGAGAGCGGCCGTTGGAGAACACCCAGCGCTCACCCACGCCTTCCACCAGCAGGCGGTACTCAGCCTGGAACCCGGTGTCGGCCTTGAGCGCGGCATCGACCTTGGCGCGCAACATGGCGCGGTCATCCGGGTGGCAGTGGTCGAAGACGAACGCCATGTCGGCCGGCGCATCGGGGGCCAGGCCGTGCATGGCTTTGCAGCGCTCGTCCCAGAACATCGTCTGGCTCAGCGGATCGTAGGTCCAGACGCCCATGTCGGCGGCTTCGATGGCCAGGTGCGCACGCACTTCGACATCTTGCAGGCTCTGCTCGGCACGGCGGCGCTTTTCCCGTTCACGGACTTCAGCCACTGCACGGTTGACCGCCTTGGGCAGCATCTTGAGGTTCTGCTTGAGGACGTAATCCACCGCCCCCAAGCGCATCATTTCGACGGCATGCTGCTCGCCGAAAATGCCGGACAAAAAGATGAACGGGATCTGCGGCGCGATGCGCTGGGCGCAGTGCAGCACCTCGGCACCGGACGAACCGGGCAGCAGGAAATCACACAGAATGAGGTCGTAATGTCGGGCCGACAGCGCCTGTTCGACGCCGTGATGATCGTAGACCAGCGTGGATTCAATGGT
Organism: Xanthomonas sp. WHRI 1810A; assembly: GCF_040202885.1. Classification (NCBI taxonomy): domain Bacteria; kingdom Pseudomonadati; phylum Pseudomonadota; class Gammaproteobacteria; order Lysobacterales; family Lysobacteraceae; genus Xanthomonas; species Xanthomonas sp. WHRI 1810A. The sequence goes on along the minus strand of NZ_JBEGED010000008.1, from coordinate 270,660 downwards.
GAGGCCTGCACGCTCAAGCGTGAACAGGGTCAGCTCGGCGTCGTGCGGACTGTCTTCAACCAGAAGCAACTTGAGAAGCGATAGCGGCATGAATAATCGTCAATGGAAGCTAATAGGGCTCGCCCCGCCCTGCGTCTGCCGAAGCCAACGCGGGGATGGTACGCGTGCCATCAAGACCCGGGACGTCGGGCCAGGCGCAATGAACCGGGGGGTGGTTCGTTGAGTACGGCCCAGAAAATGCCCAGGTCGGAGATGGCCGACACAAATTCCTTGAATTCGACCGGCTTGACGACGTAAGCGTTCACTCCCAGCGCGTATGCCCGCTGCAAATCGGGTTCTTCGCGCGAGGAAGTGAGCATCACCACCGGGACGCTGCGCACTTCCTCGGATTCGCGGATGGCCTTGAGCACTTCCAGGCCATCAACCTTGGGCAGCTTCAGGTCCAGCAGCAACACCGCCGGGTTGCCGAGCTTTCGGTCGCTGTGATCGTTGCGCCGGAACAGGTAATCCAGCGCCTCTGCGCCGTCGCGCAGGACAATCACTTCATTGGCCAACTGACTGCGCTCAAGGGCGACAAGGGTCAGCTCCAGGTCGTTGGGGTTGTCTTCCACCAACACAATGGGTTTTAACATTGGGCGTCTCCTCGGACACTCAAGGGGTTACGTTCAGGTGACGTTTCGGGAGGGAGAAAAAGAAGGTAGCACCCTCTCCCAATTGGCTTTGGGCCCAAACCTCGCCGTCGTGACGCTCGATAATCCGGCGCACACTGGCCAGGCCGATGCCCGTGCCCTCGAATTCTTCCATGCGATGCAAACGCTGAAACACGCCAAACAGCTTGCCCGCGTACTGCATGTCAAAGCCTACGCCGTTGTCCTGGATGCAGACGACGGTCTTCCCATCGACTTCGCGTGCGGTGATCTCAATCACCGCCGGGTCGCTGTCGCGGGTGTATTTGATGGCATTGGAAATCAGGTTACGCAACGCCAGGTGCAGCAACGCGGCGTCGGCCACGATCACCGGCAGCGGTCGGGGGATTACCCATTCCAGTGTGCGGCCCTGATAATCGGGCTGCATTTCCCGGCGAATGGCTTCGACCAGCGCCTGCAGGTCAACTTCAGAGAAGCGCATGGCCGAGCGGCCCATCTGGGAGAAGCTCAGCAGGTTGTCCACCAGGGTCCCGGCGAAGCGCGCCGACTCACCGATGTTGTCGAGGAAACGCATGCCGCGCTCGGACAGTTTCTCGGCTTCGATGTCGGCCAGCAGCTCGGCGTACCCGGCGATATGACGCAGCGGGGCGCGCAGGTCATGGGACACGCTGTAGGAAAACGCCTCAAGCTCCTTGTTGGACTTTTTCAGTTCCTGCGCCAGCTCGGCCATTTCCTCGGCCTTGCGCAGGACAATGCCCAATACCGCTGCGCGCAGTTCGACCACGCCTTCGGTTTCCAGCGCATCCCACGGCGCCGAGTAGCCGCTGACGGTTTCCTGCCAGGTCTCGAAGCTGTGCCGGGGGCTGAGTGCGCCCGTCTCGGTGCTGACCGCTTTTTCCGGTTTGCCGGCCCAGTTCACCAGACGTCTGCGCTCGGGTTTGAACCAGAGGATGAAGTTGGAATGCAGTTCGGAAATGGCCACGGCCAGCACCCCTGCCACCGACTCCGCCAATTCGGGCAGCTGGGCGATGTCACGGCCCACGTTATCGGAGTGGAACACGTCCGCGTCGCCACGTTGGGTCAACCATTCGGTGAGCGCGACGATGTGCTCCCGAGCCGGTGTTTCGCCGTAGACATCAATCGTCGAGCCGGACACCACGGCCGCGCCGCTGGCCTGTACGAAGTTCAACAGCACCTCGGGCAAGGCGCGCAGGCCCAGGCTCACGCTGTCCAGATCGGCCATGGCCGCCAGCATTTGCACGATCTGCCGACGCAGGCTCAACAGGCGCTGGCTGCTGGCCTGGGCTTCCTTGGTCTCGATCTGCAACGACAGCGCGCTGCCCAGCAGTTCGCAGGCGGTGCGCGACTGAAACCGCACCCCGCGCGGGGTGGCGTGGTGACAGGAAATCAGCCCCCACAACTGGCCGCGGACCACGATGGAAATCGACATCGAGGCCATCGTCTGCATGTTGCGCATGTACTGCAGGTGCACCGGCGACACACTGCGAAGCGCCGCAAAACTCATGTCCAGCGGCGCGCCGGTCAGCGGGTTTTCGCTGGGCACCAGGGGCGACGGCTGGTAATTGGCGTCTTCGATGACCCGAATGCGATTGGCGACGTACAGCGCCCGCGCCTGGGACGGGATGTCCGACGCGGGAAAGGTCAGGCCCAGGTAGCTCGGGTAGTCCGGATCGGCTGCCTCGGCGTTGACGTGGCCGTTGCCATGCTCGTCGAAGCGGTACGACTTGACCCGTCCGAACCCGGTGATGCGCTTGATCTGCTCTACCGAGCGCTTGCACAACGCGTCAATCGTCTCCGCGTCGTCCATGTGCCCGACGAAGTTACGCATCAGCGGGTAGACGTTGCTGTAGGCACCGGCCATGTCGCCGGCCGGTTCGAACTCGGCGATCAGCACCTGATCGTGACGGTGGACCATCATGTCGATGGGCGCGCCCGCCCGGATGCCACTGCGGAAACTGACTTCGCCTGCATGGAAGGGGTTCTGGTCGTCCTCCGGCAGGCTCTTGAGCACCGAGGACAGCCGATCGGTCTGGTTGATGACATCGTGCAGCGTCATGCCCAACAACCCGGCAGGCGCGATGCCCAGCCAGGTGTCGACGTTGGCGCTGACCTGCACGATGCGCATCGTGGACTCATCAATGACCAATAAAAAGCCGTGGGGCTGAATGCTGCCAGGGATTTTGATGGGTTCGCGGGCGCATTGATCAATCGCGCTCTGCAAGCCCAAGTCGTCTATGTTCTGGAGCAAACCAATTCTCCTACAGTTCCAGTCAGTCGATGAACGATGGGAACTTCATTAAACCCAACCGTTCAGTGCGCTGAGCGTTCGGGACAATCATGTGGCGTCTACCCGCCGTCAGCGCGTGTGGCGCTGTCGAGCATGTGGCTGACCTTTTCAAGAAATTCGTTGAGCTGGAACGGTTTGACAATCATGTCCATGCGCTCGCCCAGGAAATCCTGGCGGTTCAACGCGTTCTCGGCGTAACCGGTCATGAACAGCACCGGCAGGCTGGGACGCCAGCGACGTGACAACTGTGCCAGTTCGCGGCCGTTCATGTGCGGCATTCCGACGTCTGTCAGCAACAGTTCGATGGAACCGTCGTGTTCCAGCATCTCAAGGGCCGTCTTTACATCGCCGACCTGGGTGCAGCGGTAGCCGGCGTCCACCAGTACTTCATTGACGAACATCCGCACCGAGGCCGTGTCCTCGACGATCAGAATATGCTCGCCGGCACCGGGCTCGGTGGGGGCCGGCTTTTCCGGGTCAGCCACCAGATCGTCGCGGCCCGCCGGCAGCATCAGGGTCACCTCGGTGCCGTGGCCGACCGCACTGCGAATATGGGCGTCGCCGCCGGACTGACGGGCAAAACCGTACAACGTCGACAACCCCAGGCCGGTGCCCTGGCCGATGGGTTTGGTGGTGAAAAACGGGTCGAACACCTTGTCGATCAGGTGGTGTTCGATGCCCATGCCGTCATCGCGCACGGTCAGCGCGATGTAGGGGCCGTCTACCAGGCGCGGGTTGCCCTGAGAGTAGGCCTCGAAGGTGGTGATCCAGATATTGCCGCCGTTGGGCAAGGCGTCCCGGGAGTTGATCACCAGATTGAGCACCGCACTTTCCAGCTGGCTGGAATCCACCAGCGCCACGGCGCTTTTGGACGTCAGTTCCAGGGTCAGGGTGATGCGCTCGCCGATGGTCCGGCTCAGCAGGTCCTCGACAGACCGCACGTGTTTGTTGATGTCGATCGGCCGCGCATCCAGCGGTTGCTGGCGGGCGAAGGCCAGCAGGCGATGGGTCAGCGCGGCGGCACTGCGGGCAGACGCCAGCGCAGCATCGGCGTAATCAAGGACTTTGGCCGGGCGATTGTCCAGCGTGCGCTTCTTGATCAGCTCAAGGCCGGTGGTGATCCCGGTCAGCAGGTTGTTGAAGTCGTGGGCGATCCCCCCGGTCAGTTTGCCGATGGCGTCCATCTTCTGCGCCTGGAGCAACAGCGCCTCGCTGCGGGCGCGCTCGGCCACTTCATGGGCCAGCCGCGTGTTGACCGAATCGAGCAACTGGCGCTGGGACAGTTCGCGGCGCCGCTGCTCGGTGACGTCTTCGACGAACACCAGGCTCAGGCCCGGTGTGCGGTACGGCGATACCTGCCATTCGGTTTCCCGGACTTCGCCCTTGACCCGCATGCTCAGGGTGCCCTTCCAGCGTTCTTCCTCGTGCAACGCGGCTTGCAGACCGTGCAGCACGGTGGCCTGATCCTCGGCAAAGCTCTGCGCCAGGCTGGTTTGCGGCGTGTCGTGGGTGATCAGTTGGGCGAACGCGTGGTTGCATTCGTGGACTTGCAGGTCCTTGTCAATGACCGCAATGGGCGCAGACACATTGACGAAAATCTCGCGAAAGCGGTCTTCGCTGTCACGCAGGGCGTATTCGGTGTCACGCACTCGCAGCAGCGTGCGCAGGGTCGCCAGCAGCACATCGGGGTCCACCGGGTGCACCAGGTACGCGTCGGCGCCGGCTTCGAGGCCGGTCACGATGTCGCCGGTCTGGATCGACGCGGCCGACACGTGCACCACTGGTAACAGCGCGGTCCGTGCTTCGGACCGCAGCTTGCGGACGATGTCGAAGCCACTCATGTCCGGCAGGTTGACGTCCAGAATCAAGGCGTCCGGCAACTGGGCGGCGATCATCTCCAGCCCGTCGCCGCCGGTGCCGGCCTCGAGCACGTTAAAACCCTGGCGCTCCAGGCGACGGCGCAACGCGTAACGGGTGGCCGCATTGTCATCGACAATCAGCAGGCGGCTTTCACGCTTCATCGTTGTGCTCCGGGTCAAGCGCCAGTGGAATGATCACGAAGAAGGTCGACCCCACTCCGGGCTGGCTTTCGACGCCCACGCGCCCGCCCAGCAGCTCGGCGAAACGCTTGCACAACGACAGCCCCAGGCCGGTGCCGCGCAGGCGTTTTTGCAGCGGCGAATCAACCTGGGAGAAATCTTCGAACAGCGCGCCGTGCATTTCCTGGGGAATGCCGATGCCAGTGTCGCTGACCGCAAAGCGCACCGCGTCCTCGCCTTCCAGCCGCGCCGACACACGGACTTCACCGCGCTGGGTGAATTTCAGGGAATTGGAAATGAAGTTGCGCAGAATCTGCGCCAGCTTTTTATCGTCGGTGAACAGCCGGGGCAAGCCCGACGGCTTCTCGAAAATCAGGTCCACGGTGGAGGCGTCGACAATCGGTCGGAACATGCCGCGCAACGCGGAGAACAGGTCGAACATGTCGAACCAGGCCGGAGAAATGCTGATGCGCCCGGCTTCGATCTTGGCCAGGTCCAGCAGGTCGTCGACCATGTCGCTGAGCTCGCGGGCGGCAGTGCGCACGAAGATCACCTGCTTGTGCTGCTCGGGGCTCAACGGGCCGTCGAGTTCGTCGGTCAGCAGGCTGGCGATGCTCAGGATCGAGCCCAGCGGCGTGCGGAACTCATGGCTCATGTAAGACAGAAAGCGGCTTTTCAGGTCTGAGGCCTGACGCAGCTGGTCCGCCTGCATGTCGAGCTCTGCGTACAACGCCAGCACGCCCTGATTGGTCTCATCCAGTTCGGCGCGCAGCGCAGCGGCCTCGTCCCGCAGCTGTTGGAGCTCCAGGGACTCGGCATGCACGTTTTGAGGGGGAAGTTCAGGCATCGAGCGTCTCCAGGGCGATTACCAATACTGTTACGTCATCCGTGGCGCGACAAAAATCGCGGTGCAGCACGGCAGCGATTATTGCCGGGTGACGAAACATCAGACCCGGATAATCACGCAGGTTCCAGCGCGATTGCAGGCCGTCGCTGTACATGATCAGCAGTTGCCCGGCCGACTGCGGATAATCGAACGCCTGGTGCTTGCGGTACTGCAAACCGACGATGCCCGGATGCGAGACCAGGCCCCGGGTTTTCTCGGTGCCGATCAGGGTCCCGCCGATGTTGCCGATGCCGATGAATTGCAACGTCTGGCTGACCGCCTCGAAATGCGCAATCGCCACCGCCCCACCGCGAGTGCCACGCATGGCGTGGTGCATGTCTTCCAGCAGCAAGGCCGGTGAAGCCAGCGGCTGGCGCTGATAGACCTCGGCGCCGGCCATTGCGCCTGCTTCGGCGTCTTCGCCATGGCCCAGGCCGTCGATCACCAACACGCTGATGCGCGCGCCGTCGAACGCCAGCCCCCAGACATCGCCACACGCCGGATCGCGGTGCAACGAGTGCTGGGTGATCCCCACCCGTGGGTCCTTGAACCCGGAATGACGCGGATAAAAGCGCGTCAGCAGCACCGTCCCGCGGTGATCCGTGTATACGTCGAACACGTCGGCCTGACGCTGGATCGCGCTCAGGCCGATGCCTTGCGTGCCACGGGTCGAGAAACCGTCCGCAAGCCCTTCCTGCAGATCGAAGCCCTTGCCCCGGTCCACCGCAATGACCTCCAGACCCGGCACGTCGGAACCTGCGCTACACAGGGTGCGCAGGTGCAGCTCGCCATGACGCGCGTGCTTGAGGATATTGCTCGCCAGTTCGGTGACGATCAGCGCCACCCGCCCTGCATCGGTGGCGTCGAAGGCCAGGTCCTCGGCGAGTTTCTGCGCCGTGCGACGGGCGTAGCCCACTTGGCTCTCGTCTTCGACCGGTATGACCAGGGTCAGGCTGCTGCGCAGGTTCAGGTCCATTTGGCGATCATTATTCGCGTGCCTTTACCGGGTTCGGTCTGCAGATCGAAATCATCCACCAGCCGCTTGGCACCGGTCAGCCCCAGGCCCAGCCCGCCACCGGAGGTCCAGCCGTCGGTCATCGCCAGTTTGAGGTCGGGGATGCCCGGGCCTTCGTCACGGAAGGTCAGGCGCAGCCCGACCCGTAACCCGTCTTCCACGATTTCCCAATCCATGTCGCCGCCACCGCCATACACCATGGTGTTGCGCGCCAGCTCGCTCACCGCAGTGACCAGCTTGGTCAGGTCGATCAGGCGCAGGCCACACTCCTGCGCCAGCTTGCGGGTCAATTGGCGTGCGAGCACCACGTCCTGCTCGATCAGGATCGGCTGACTGCCATTGCTGCGCACGGTCATTGCGAATACGCCCGCTCGCGCAGCAACTTCATGCCCCGCTCGACATTCAGCGCGGTGCTGACGCCCGGCAGGGTCATGCCCAGTTCAACCAGGGTAATCGCCACCGCCGGCTGCATGCCGACCAGCACGGTTTCGGCGTCCATGATGCGCGAAAGGCCGGAAATCATGCCGATCATGCGGCCGATGAAGGAATCGACCATGTCCAGCGCGGAAATGTCGATCAACACGCCCCGTGCCGAGGTGTTGCTGATGCGTTCCGACAGGTCGTCCTGCAAGGTCAGCGCAAGCTGGTCGTGCATGTCGACCTGAATGGTGACCAGCAGAAAGTCACCCATCTGCAGAATCGGGATGCGTTCCATCGGCTTACACCGCCTTGCTGACGGTGACGCCCAGGCGACGCAAGGCCAGGGCCAGCGCGTCGGCCAGGTTGGCTTTGGTGACCACGCCCTGCAAATCCAGGCCCAGGTGAACGATGGTCTGGGCAATCTGCGGACGGACGCCGCTGATGATGCAATCGGCGCCCATCAAGCGGATGGCGGTCACGGTTTTCAGCAAGTGCTGGGCCACCAGGGTGTCCACGGTCGGTACGCCGGTGATGTCAATGATGGCGATTTCCGAACCGGTGTCGACGATGCGCTGCAGCAAGGATTCCATGACCACCTGGGTGCGCTGGGAGTCCAGGGTGCCGATCATCGGCAGCGCCAGCACGCCATCCCACAGCTTGACCACCGGGGTCGACAGCTCCAGCAGTTCTTCCTGCTGACGCTTGATCACTGCTTCACGGGATTTCTGGAAGGTGCGGATGGTGTGCATGCCGAGGGCGTCGAGCAATTGGGAGATTTCCCACAATTGTTCAGCCAGCAGCGACGGCTCGGTGCCGAATTCGTTTTGCAGCATGGTGAACAGCGGACCCTTCAACGAGAAGATGAAGTTGGCGGTCTGCTGGGAATCCTGGCCGACGATGGCCCGGTTGTGCGAGAGCTTTTCCAGAAACTGGCGGGTTTCGTCCCATTCCGGGGACGTGATGTTCAGGGAGCCGCCTTTTTCGGCGACGCTGGTCATCAACCGCAGGAAATCAGCGGTTTGTTGTTTGAGTTCTTCAGCCTTGAGGTTGCGCGTCGCGCCACTCTGTTCCAGATCGGCCAGCCATTGGCTGGTCAGTTGTGCATCGCTGGTTTTCAATGCATTCACGGTGCGCTGTTGCAGTACTGCCATGTGACTGAGCTCCTGATGCCTCCGGTTTCGACGTATCCATGCGACGGCATCGACTGAAGAAGGCTGACAAGGTGAGAGGTGGGCGGCTGAGTATATGAGTCTGTCTCGCGCTGTGCGAGAGATCCGATGCTCAAAGCGCGCGGATTTGATGCGCACTGTTAGCGTCGGCCAGCGATAGTGTCAACGTAACATCAGCCAACCGCAATCGTTCCAAATGCGCCGCGTCGTCCCTGCCCCGCAAGCCTGGCACTAACAGCCCTGAGCCCAACGCCCCGGAGAAGCCCGTCGTAGACGCATGCAAAGGCCCGGACGGTCACCCGTCCGGGCCTTCGAAACAACATGGGCCGCCGTAAATCGATCAAGCAGCTTTCATCGACAGGCTTTTTTTCATGTCGGCTTTCATGTCGGCTCGCATGGCTTCCATTTGCACGCCCAGCTCGTCGAGCTTGTCCTTGCCCAGCAATTCGAGGGCCTGAGGGAACATTTCTTCCTCTTCCTCCTCGATGTGGTGCTCAAGCAGTTCTTTGACCACTTTGACGCGGCCGGAAAATTCCGGGGTGCCTGGATCGGTTTGCTTGAGGTCGGGAAGCACCAGCGCGTCAACGGTGCGGTGCTCTTCCTTGGCTTCGTAATACATGACGTCCTGTTCCTTGCCGCCGGCTTCTTTGAACGCCGGGTACAAAATTTCTTCTTCCAGCTGGGTATGGATGGTGATCTCCATTTCCAGCTTGGCCAGCAGCTCAACGCGCTTCTTGAGGGCGCGATCGGTGGATTCACTGAGCTGGGACAGGATGTCTTTGACGCGGACGTGGTCTTGGGTCAGCAGGTCGATGGCATTCATTATGGTTATTCCTCTGGTTCACGGTTGTATACCCGAGGAACATTGCAGAGAGCTTGCCAACTTTGACTCCACTTTCTTTGTTATATAAAACAAAGCGTTATCAGAAGAGCAATTCAGACACAGCGTGCAAACTGCATGAATGGACGGCGGCATCGTGCAGCGTGCCAGCTTTGATTTGGTTCAATCAAAACGCCGAATCGGTGACCTGCGCGTAGATCGAGAAGGCACCCAGCAAAAACCAGAAACCGCTGAACAGCCAAGGCGTGCGCATGGAGAACATCAACGACTTGCGATAGCCCTTTTCCGAGGATTCGTGCTCGCTGAACAGCGGCGAATCGTCGTAGGCCATCCCCATCGCCGGGGAGCTGTGCAGCAACTGGCTTTGCTTGAAGTGCCAGTGATCGATGATCTCGTACGCGGCGCGGATACCCGGCCAGGCGTGCATCGAGCAGATCAGCCCGAGCAGGGTCAGAAACGGCGGGACCACCAGCGTGAACAGCTTGCCCCATTCCGGATTCATATTGGCCATGGACGACGCAAACGCGATCACCAGAAACGATTGCGCGGACAGGTAGGCGTTGGTGCGGTTGGACAGGATGGCGGTTTCGTACTGGATTTCCCGGCGATAGAAATCCAGGCGGTCCTTGGGGGAGCCGAACAGCATGGCTTCGGCCGCTTCGGTCTGGGCGTTGCTTTGCGGGGTGCCGGCTTTGTCGGGCGGGATCGGGGTGGTGATGATGTCGGACACTACAGAACTCACGTTTCTTAGGCAGGTTTTCAAAATGCAAAGAGCCGCAGGGGTTTCCCTACGGCTCTGTGCAATCAACTCAGGCGTTGCTTAGCGCATCTCGTCCGACAGCGGCGTCGGCGCATTGGCCCCAGGCGTCGCGGCGGTGGGCGGCTCGTCCCAGTCGACCGGACGCGCGTGGGACTCGGTGCCGGCGCTGGCCGGTGGCTCGTCCCAGTCAGCCGGACGGGCCTGATCCTGTTGTTCGTGGATCAGCTTTTCTTCCAGCGCCTGGTTTTCTTCGATGTCTTCATCGTCCATCGCGTCCGGATCAAGATCGCTTTCGACCGGCGTGGTAGGCGGCACGCTGGTGGGAAGAATGGCAGGGTTTGCAGGGTCGACTGACATACGCACCTCAGGATCGGGAAGACCGGACAGTCCGGGCATTAGGCAGGTTGGAGGGCCAAACCGGGCCAGTGGTGCCCTTGACAGGACAAACGGTCAAGGGCACGACTCGCTTACAGGATCGGCGTGCCGCCGGTGACGCCGATGCGCACACCGGAGATGTAGCTGGCTTCATCGCTGGCCAGCAGCACATACAGCGGCGCCAGTTCGGCAGGCTGGCCCGGGCGGCCCAGAGGCGTTTCGGCACCGAAACTCTTGATGTCGTCTTCGGTCATGGTGGCGACGATCAACGGCGTCCAGATCGGGCCGGGTGCGACGCTATTGACCCGAATGTTCTTCTCGCCCAACAGCTGCGCCAGCCCGGCGCTGAAGTTGGCGATCGCGCCTTTGGTGGTCGCGTACGGCACCAGGGTCGGCTTGGGTTTGTCCGAATTGATGGAGCTGGTGTTGATGATCGAGCTGCCTTCGGGCATGTGCTTGATCGCGGCCTTGCAGATGCGAAAGATGGCCGTGATGTTGATGTCGAAGGTGCGCAGCCATTCTTCGTCTTCCACCTCTTCCAGGGACGGGTGCGACATCTGGAACGCGGCGTTGTTGACCAGCACGTCGATCCGGCCGAAGCGCTCGACCGCCTGATCGACGATGCTCAGGCATTGGTCCTTTTGCGCGATGTCGCCGGGGATCAACAGGCACTGACGGCCGGCTTTCTCCACCCACTGCGCGGTGGCCTTGGCGTCTTCGTGCTCATCGAGGTAAGAGATCACCACGTCCGCGCCTTCCCGGGCAAACGCAATGGCCACCGCACGGCCGATGCCACTGTCGGCCCCGGTGATGACCGCCACCTTGCCGTCCAGCCGGCCGTGTCCGACATAGCTTTCTTCGCCGCAATCGGGCACCGGGTCCATCAGCGACTGCTGGCCGGGGACGGGTTGCTTCTGCACGGGAAACGGCGGGAATGGATAAGACTTCATGGGTGTTCTCCAGTCAGTGGATGGATGATGTGTTGTTGCGACCGGTGCAGGATTGGAGGGGTTCAAGGCAATTGCGTGAATGGTGTGGGTCGGCAGAACTGGACGTTGCCGTCGGGCCACGCCGTGTCTGCCCGGAGGGTGAAGCAGACGACGTTCAGCTTGGCTTTTGATTCTGGCCGCAGGCCGTGGCAGCGCAGCTTGTCTCTGGGCCGCAGTCGGACGATGGGGTGCGCGGCGGCCCTTAAACCATTCACCCGAGGTGTGTCAGGCATACCGCATCCGCAGGGTTTGCTGCCGCTTCGCGCCAGATCGCGGGCAAGCCTCGCTCCCACGCCTTCGGCAGAAGCATTTCTGCAGTGATCGTTCCGCACGCTCCGCGTGGGAATGCCGTGGATGACGCTCTGCGTCAAGGGAACAGCCTGTCCGGCGCCGCTGAATGTTGCGAAGTGCGTCATGTTCGGATGTACTTAGCGCCCTGCGCTGTCAGCGCCTGTCCATCCGGCTGATGACCCGTCGGGTGTCGACGTTACCCGCGCTGAGCAAACCCTTTTTTTCACGAACACACCAGGTAATACGAATGATCGAGGTCACAGAGGTGTCCATCGCCGCACTGCGTACCGCGCTTGAGTCCGGGCAGACCACCGCCGTTGAACTGGTGCAGGCTTATCTGGCACGCATTGACGCCTACGACGGGCTGGAAACACCGACCGCGCTCAACGCTGTCGTGGTGCGTAACCCGCAGGCGCTTGAAGAGGCCCGGGCGTCCGATCGGCGCAGGGCGCAGGGCGAGACGCTCGGCCCGCTCGACGGCATTCCCTACACCGCCAAGGACAGCTATCTGGTCAAAGGCCTCACCGCCGCCTCCGGCAGCCCGGCCTTCGCCACCCTCGTCGCTCAGCGCGACGCCTTCACCATCGGCCGGCTCCGGGCAGCCGGGGCAATTTGCCTGGGCAAGACCAACATGCCGCCCATGGCCAACGGCGGGATGCAGCGCGGTGTCTATGGCCGCGCGGAAAGCCCGTACAACGCCGACTTCCTCACGGCGCCCTTCGCGTCCGGCTCATCCAACGGTGCCGGGACTGCCACCGCCGCCAGCTTCGCGGCGTTCGGCATGGCCGAGGAAACCTGGTCCAGCGGTCGCGGCCCCGCATCCAACAATGGCTTGTGCGCCTACACCCCGTCCCGGGGCGTGATTTCGGTGCGCGGCAACTGGCCGTTGACGCCGACCATGGACGTGGTGGTGCCCTACGCCCGAACCATGGCCGACTTGCTCGAAGTGCTCGATGTGATCGTCGCCGAAGACCCCGACCCGCGCGGCGATCTGTGGCGGCTGCAGCCCTGGGTGCCGATCCCGAGCGTGACGTCGGTACGCCCCGCCGCCTACGCCGACCTGGCCGAAGGCAGCCAGGCGTTGGCCGGCAAGCGCTTCGGCGTGCCGCGCATGTACATCAACGCCGACCCCGACGCCGGTACCTCAGAGAAACCCGGCATCGGCGGTCCCACCGGCCAACGCATCGTCACCCGCGCCTCGGTCGTCGCGCTGTGGCAACAGGCGCGCCAGGCCCTTGAAGCCGCTGGCGCAGAAGTCGTCGAGGTGGATTTCCCGCTGGTCTCCAACTGCGAAGGCGACCGTCCTGGCGCCCCCACCGTGTTCACCCGCGGCTTCGTGTCCAGGGAATTCCTGCATCATGAACTGTGGGATTTGTCCGCCTGGGCGTTCGATGACTTCCTGCGGGCCAACGACGATCCGGCGCTTAACCGCCTGGCCGACGTCGACGGACCGCAGATTTTCCCCCACGACCCCGGCACCCTGCCCAACCGTGAAGACGATCTGGGCGCCGGCATGGACGAGTACGTGCGCATGGCCGAACGCGGCATCACGCCGTGGGACCAGATCCCGACCCTGCCGGACGGCCTTCGCGGACTGGAGCACACGCGCCAAGTGGACCTGGAAGACTGGATGGACGGCCTGGGCCTGGACGCGGTGCTGTTCCCCACCGTGGCGGACGTGGGCCCGGCGGATGCCGATGTCAATCCGCAATCTGCCGACATCGCCTGGAGCAACGGCGTGTGGGTGGCCAACGGCAACCTTGCGATTCGCCACCTGGGCGTGCCGACGGTGACCGTGCCCATGGGCGTGATGGCGGACATCGGCATGCCGGTGGGGCTGACCTTTGCCGGGCGGGCTTACGACGACTCGAACCTGCTGCGCTTCTGCTCGGCGTTCGAATCCCTTGGCACGCAACGACTGGTCCCGCCCCGCACGCCACCGCTGGCCGGCGGCAAGCACTAGGGGCAACCAACGCTCAGCCCATGGATGCCGGGCTGAGCCGACGTTGGGTATACGCCAGATCACGTATGTCCAACGTGCCCCGCCTGCCTGAAACTGTCGGCCACTTCGGTGGCTCGGCCACACCCATCACAGAACGAGGAGCGCGCTGTGTCTTCAATCGAACATCTTTACCGTTATCCGGTGAAAGGCTTCTCGGCAGAACCCCTCGACTCGGTGGCCCTGAGCGCCGGCCAGGGCATGCCACTGGACCGGAAATTTGCCATCACCAACGGGCGGTGGGCGTTCGAAGCCCAGGGCTATGCACCGCGCCCGAAGACCGACTTTCTGGTGCTGGTCAAATTCGAACAGCTGGCGGAATACCGCACCCGCTACGATGAATCCACCCACGTGTTTTCGGTCACCGGCAAAGACGGCGTCACCCACCCTTTCAGCTTCGCTTCGCAGCCTGATCGCGAAGCGCTGGCCCGCCTGTTCGCCGAACGACTGGCACTGACCGAAACGCCGCAATTGGTGGAAGTCGAAGGCATCCGGTTCACCGACGTCAGCGTCATGTCGACGCCCATGATGAATTCCATTTCTCTCATCAACTTGACCTCCGTGGAAGCGCTGCAAGCGGACATGGGCGTGCCGGTGGACCCGCTGCGGTTTCGGGCGAACGTTTATTTTCGGACGGGGACGCCCTGGGAGGAACTGGAGTGGGTGGGCCGTGAGGTGAGCGTGGGCACGGCGAGGGGAAAAATCGTACTGAGGACACGGCGCTGCGTGGCGACCAACGTCGATCCGGTGACGGCGCAGCGAGACCTGTCGATCCCACAAACCCTGGTCAAAAAGTACGGCCACCCGGACATGGGCGTCTACGTCGAAATCACCGACGGCGGTCAGGTCGCGGTCGGGGACGCCGTCACGCTTCTCTGACGTCTCAACGCGTGAGGGCTGGCTCCCCTTTTAAAAGCAGCCAGCCCTCGCTGCATCAACCCGGCGGGTGCTCAAGAAACGCTGCGCCCCTCGAACACCCGACCGTCTGCGTTACGCCGCAGGTTTGAGAATCACCTTGGTCCAGCCTTCTTCACGGGCGTCGAAGTGCTTGTAGGCATCCGGCCCGTCAGCCAGGGAAAGGCGGTGGGACACGATCTGCGATGGCTTGGCGCGGTCATGATGAATCAGCTCGGCCAGGCGGCGGTTGTAGGCTTTGACGTTTGCCTGCCCGGTGCGGATCTGCTGGCCCTTGAACCAGAAGGCGCCGAAATCGAAGGCCATCTTGCCCTCTTTGGCCAGCTCGTTTTTCGCGCCAGGATCTTCCGGCACGAACACGCCCACGACACCGATCCCGCCTGTGGCTTTGGTCGAGGCCACCAGGTTGTTCATGGTCAGGTGGTTGGCTTCATGGCCGTGTTTGTCGCAGCACTGATAACCCACGCATTCGCAGCCGCGGTCGGTGCCCTTGCCATGGGTCAGGTTGAGGATCTGATCAACCGCCTCTTGCTCCAGGGAATTGATCGGCGTGGCGCCCATTTTGGCGGCCAGCTTCAAACGGTCAGGATGGTTGTCGACCACGAACACCTGCGACGCGCCCTTGATCATGGCCGAGTGCGCCGCCATCAAGCCAACCGGGCCGGCGCCGTAGATGGCGATGCTTTCGCCCGGCAGCAGGCCGGCCAGTTCGGTGGCGTGCCAGCCGGTAGGGAAGATGTCCGACAGCATCACGTAATCTTCTTCTTTTTCCTGCGCGCCTTCAGGCAGGAGCAGGCAGTTGAAGTCGGCGTAAGGCACGCGCAACAGTTCGGCCTGACCACCCTGATAGGCACCCATCTCGGCGAAACCGTAGGCTGCACCGGCGGTGCCGGGGTTGGTGATCAGGCAAAAGGCGGTCAGGCCCTTCTCGCAGTTTTCGCAGAAGCCGCAGCCGATGTTGAACGGCAGGCAGACCCGGTCGCCCACCTTGATCCGGTCGACGCCTGCGCCGACCTCAATCACTTCGCCGAGGTTTTCGTGGCCAAATACCCGCCCGGTTTCCATGGAGGTACGGCCTTCGTACATGTGCAGGTCGGAGCCGCAGATGTTGGTCGAAGTGACACGGATGATCGCGTCGGTTGGTTTTTCAATTCGGGCATCGGGCACGTTCTGCACACTGACGTCACGTGGCCCGTTATAGACGATTGCTTTCATGAAAAAATCTCCGGTTCTAGCGTCGAAAGAATCATTCGTCCGCTTGCCGGGTATTGGTCCGCACCGGAACACATTCGATCAACGGAATGTGTGAACGACTGACGAACGGTCATTCGAAAGCCGCGACCTAGAGCCCCTGAATCGCCTCAATCGGACGCAAGGCAAGGGTCTGCGCAAGCTCATTCGCTGGTAGCCATTTGGGCGGCGGTGTGTCGCGCCGCCAGTGGTCGGACCAGGCTGAGCAGGCCCAGCAGCGCCATCCCGGCGCCCACCCACAGCGGCGCTCGCAACCCGAAACCGGCATCGATGGCCGAACCGCCTGCCCAACTGCCCAGCGCCAGGCCGGCGGTGATCACCGAGGTGTGCAACGTGTTCACCAGCGCGCCGGGCTCGGCGGCTTTCATCACCCGGGCGACCATCGCAGGGTTCAGCGCCACGCCCGTCAGGCCGATGGCGATGAAGCAGCCCAGGTTCAGCCACAGCCGGTCTCCGGCCAGCGCGAATCCCGCCAGGGCCAGCACCAGCAGGGCCAGACCGAAGCCCAGAACCGAAAGCGTATGACGGTCGGCCAGGCGGCCCACCACCATGTTGCCCAGCAGATTTGCCACGCCGTACAACGCCAGCAGCGGCGCGACATGGCCGGGCGCGACACCGACCTCCTGGATCAGGATCGGCGTGCAATAGCTGAACGCGGCGAACGTCGCGCCGATGATCAGTCCGCTGGTGAGGTACGCGGCCCACAGGCTGCGATTGTTCAAGGTGAGCCACTGCTGGCCCAGCGCCGGTTCACTCACCGCTTTGCCCGAAGGCAGACGCGTCGCGGCCAGCACGGTGCAGATCAAGGCCAGCACCACCACCAGCCAGGCGCTGGCACGCCAGCCGAAATGCTGTTCCACCCAGGCGGTCAACGGCACCCCGGCCACCGGCGATAACATCAGTCCGGCCAGCACCACCGACACCGCCCTGCCCCGGGCATCGGGTGCGACCAGCCCGGCGCAGATCGTCATGCACAAGCCGATGCAGGCGGCACTGGACACGCCCATCAGCACCCGCGCCAGCACCAGCACGCCGTAGCTCGGCGCCGCCGCCGCCAACACCGCGGCCACCACATAAAACGCCAGCAGCCCGACCAATGCGTGCTTGTTGCTGAACCCTCGGGCCAGCAGCAGCACGGTAACCGGCGGCCCGCCCAAGGCCATGCCCAGCGCGTAATAGGCAATGAGATTGCCCACCTGGGCCAGGCTCACCGAAAACGCATCGGCCAGCGCCGGCATGATCCCGGCGACCATGAATTCGGCGGTGACCAACGAAAAGATCGTCGCCCCCAGCAGGTAGACGGTGGGCGGCAGGGTTGAACGGCGGGTCATGGGCATCTCGGGCAGAAAAAAAGAGGCGACACCCTAACACCGCTGACGGCATGAGGGTTTGGCCGGTCACCGCGACGCAGATCGCGGTTGCCTTTGATTCTGGCCGTAGGCCGTGGGAGCGCAGCTTGCTCGCGATTGGCTGCGCAGCAGTCATAAAACCGTCTATCGAGGTGCGTCAGGTCGACCGCATCCGCAGGGTTTACTGCCGCTTCGCGCCAGATCGCGGGCAAGCCTCGCTCCCACGCCTTCGGCAGAAGCGGGAGCTCGGTGGCCTTTGATTCTGGCCGAAGGCCGTGGGAGCGAGGCTCGCCCGCGATTGGCTGCGTAGCAGTCATGAAATCATTTGCCTGAGGCGTGTCAGGTCGACCGCATTCGCAGGTCTTACTGCCGCTGCGCGCCAGATCGCGGGCAAGCCACGCTCCTACGCCTTCGGCAGAAGCGGGAGCGCGGTGGCCTTTGATTCTGGCCGAAGGCCGTGGGAGCGAGGCTTGCCCGCGATTGGCTGCGCAGCAGTCATAAACCGTCTATCGAGGTGTGTCAGGTGAAACCGCATGGGCAGGTTTTGCTGCCGCTGCGCGCCAGATCGCGGGCAAGCCACGCTCCCACGCCCTTCGGGCAGAAGCGGCAGCGCGGTGGCCTTTGATTCTGGCCGTAGGCCATGGGAGCGCAGCTCGCCCGCGATTGGCTGCGTAGCAGTCATAAACCGTCTATCGAGGTGTGTCAGGTGAAACCGTATGGGCAGGTTTTGCTGCCGCTGCGCGCCAGATCGCGGGCAAGCCACGCGCCTACGCCTTCGGCAGAAGCGGGAGCGCGGTGGCCTTTGATTCTGACCGTAGGTCGTGGAGCGAGGCTTGCTCGCGATGGGGTGCGCAGCGGCCCTCAAACCATTCACCCGAGGTGTGCCAGGCAAACCGCATCGGCAGGTCTTGCTGCCGCTTCGCGCCAGATCGCGGGGCAAGCCTCGCTCCTACGCCTTCGGCATAAGCGGATCGACGTGCGGCTCCGCGTCACCGGGCGCCGTGATGGCTGATGCCCAACTGACTATTTCAACGCACCGGACGCCCGCGCCATGCACCTGGCGCGGCGGTCGTCTACGCGTTGGGCGAACCAGGCGGTGGTGAGCTTGCGGGTGATTTTCGGGCTTTCCAGCACGATGCCGGGGAGGATCGCCCGGGGGACCGGTTTGCCAGCGGCTTTGTCGGCCAGGGCAAAGACGTCCCGATACAGATCGGTCTCTTCAAACTCCAGGGTCTCGCCCTTCTCCAGCTGGCTGCGAATGGTGGTGTTGCGCATGTCCAGCTGACGGTGCAACGAGCGCACGGCCAATTCCGTCGCGCCGAGGGACGGCGTGAATCCGTAACTGATCAGGTCGCCGTCCAGCGCCAGCCGGGTGCCGGTCAACTGGCTCACCGCACTCTGGAACGCGGCGTTGCGGCTGGCGTACCAGCCAGCGTTGAAGTCCGCGAAACGGTAGATCGGCTGGGTGTAACTGACCGGATAGCCCAACAGGTGCGCGATGCCGAAGTACATCCCGCCGCGACGGGTGAACACTTCGTGGCGAATCGTGCCTTCCACCGTGTAGGGATAATCCTGGGCATGGCGTTCAGCGAATTCGATGCTGACCTGCATCGGGCCTGCGGTGTGGACCGGGTTGAAGTTGCCGAACAGCACCTTGCCCATGGGCACCATCCCGATGAAATCATCGAATATCGCGCTCAAATCCTTTTCCGTGCGCGCCGCGTTCAGGCGTTCGCTGTAGGTCTTGCCGCCGGGCGAGCGAATGTCCAGCGCCGAGCGCACCAGCAGGCTGGGGACGTGCACCCTGGCGGCGCGGCGGTCGATCTCGTCCCGGGCGATCTTGCCCATGCCGGGCACAGCGGGGTCGACTTGGTAATTGGATTCCTGCTCCGCGACGGCCAGCACCGAACACAGGTTTTCGACACTGGGGTCGAGGTCCTGGGCGTTGAACGCCGCGTAGATGTCGGTCGCCCAGCCCGGCCGGTCGGACACGCTGGCGGGCAGCAAACGGACGATTTCCGCGCGCACGACTTCAGGCGGTGGCGGCGGTGGCCGTTTGGGCTGGGAACTGCAGGCGGCCAGCAGTGCTGTCAGCAGCACCAAAGAAACGGCAGGCACGTGCCGCAAGGCGTGGGTCGGTCGCATGAAATACATGGGTTCTCAAAAGGTCGGTGCGAATGGGCCATGTTGACCTGTCCAAGGATCAGATGATTCAGACAGCGTGAGGTGCGTCTATCATCCCATTCCCGCCATCACCTCATCGAGGCAGCAGACATGTCCAGACAAGCGCTCATCGTAGTCGATATCCAGAACGACTACTTCCCCGCCGGCAAGTGGCCGCTGGTGGGTATCGAAGCCGCGGCCGACAACGCCGCACGGATCATCCAGGCCACCCGCGACGCCGACGGGCTGGTGGTCCATGTGCGGCATGAATTCACCGCCGACAACCCGCCGTTCTTCGCGCCGGGCTCCGAGGGCGCGAAGCTGCACCCCAAGGTCATCAACCGCTCGGAAGAGCCGGTGGTGCTCAAGCATTTCGTCAACGCGTTTCGCGACACCGAACTCAAGGCGCTGCTTGATCAGCACGACGTCGACCAACTGGTGATCGTCGGCGCCATGAGCCACATGTGCATCGACGGCATCAGCCGGGCCGCTGCGGATTTGGGCTACACCGTCACGGTGGTGCACGACGCCTGTGCCTCGCGCGATCTGGAATTCAACGGTGTCACGGTGCCCGCAGCCCAGGCCCATGCCGCGTTCATGGCGGCGCTGGCGTTCGCGTATGCGAGCGTGGTGTCGACCGAGGAATACCTGGCAGGCGCCGTGTAGGACGGCGCGTCAACACCCGTCATGCCCAAGGGCCAAAATTGTCTGCAAACGTTGCAAGCCATGGACAAATGGCCCTTGAACAATAATGCCGTGGGTGTAGGATGCCCTTAGTTGTACGACGACGTATAACGCCAGCTTCGTATTGTGTTGCCCTTTCAACGTAAATAACGAGCCTCTAATAAGAATGAATCCACACACACGCACCCCCACTCCGCCCGTCTATCCCCTGGCATTATGGCCAGAGCCCCCACCTTCCTCGCTTCGACATCGGCTGCTGTCGCCCAGGCATTAGTCGCCGGCATGAGCGTGCGCGGACATCTGTCGGCTATCTGTTTTGGCGCTGTCGTCATACGACACACCACACAGTGTGCGATGAATGCCGTTTGAAGCCGCGCAACCCCTTGCGCGCAGTTCCCTACCCAAGACCTGACCCTGAACACGGGTGACGGAGAGCGACATGGACTTAAGAATAACAATCATCCTTTGCCTGACCGTGGGCTACTTCGCTGTGATGTCGTACATCGGCTACAGCGTGCGCAAACACGCCAACAGCAGTGACGGTTTCACCGGCGGCGGCCGCAGTTTCCCGCCGTTTCTGATTGGCGCCCTGCTGCTCTCGGAATTCATCGGCAGTTCGGTGAGCATCGGCACCGCGCAAAAGGGCTTCGAGGCCGGCATCTCCGCCGCCTGGAACCTGGTGGCGCTGTCCCTGGGCTTTTTGCTGCTGGGCATCTTCCTGGCCAAGAAGTACCGCGAGACCGGGCTCAATACGATCTCCGGGATTCTGGCGCAGAACTATGGCCAGGGCGTGCGCTACGCCGCGTCGATCCTGACCATCTGCGCCCTGAGCATCGTCTCGGTAGCGCTGTATGCCAGCGGCGGCGCAGTGCTGGCGGCGGTCCTGAACATCGACAAGACCCTGGCCATCCTGATGGTCGGCGTGATCACGGTGTTCTACGTCAGCCTCGGCGGCATGCGCTCGGTGGTCTACACCAACTTCGTGCACGCGGTCGTCAAGTACATCGGCATCGCCCTGGCCCTGGCCTTCGCCCTGAAAGCCAGCGGCGGCATCGCCAACCTGCAGGCTAATCTGCCGGAGAAGATGTTCGACCTGACCGGTGTGGGCTGGGGCCAGATCTTCGCGTGGATGATCGGCGGCGTGGGTTCGATCTTCGCCACCCAGTACGTGATTCAGGCGCTGGTCAGCACCAAGGATGAGAAAACCGCCAAGCGCGCGTGCTTCTACGTGTCGTCGCTGATGATTCCGTTCGGTCTGATGGCCGCGCTGATCGGCATGTGCAGCGCCTTCCTGTACCCCGGCATCAAGTCCATCGACGCCTTCCCCGCGCTGATCGCGCACATGCCGACCTTCTCCGCCAGCCTGGTGGTGATCGGCCTGGCCGGCGCGCTGTTCGGCGGCATCTCGGCCAACACCCTGGCCTCGGCGACGCTGGCGATGAAGGACTTCTACGACCCGTTCTTCAACAAGGAAAAGAGCGACCGCAAGTCGGTGATCTTCATCCGTCTGGCGATCATGGTCATTGGCTTCCTGCCGCTGATCCTGGCGCTGTACGCCGACAAGATTCTGCTGATCGCCTTCTTGGGCAAGGCCCTGCGCGCCACCCTCGCGGTGATCGTGCTGCTGTGCTTCTACGCGCCGAGATTCGGCACTGGACGTGGCGCCCTGGCCGGTGTGATTCTGTCGGTCATCTCGACCATCGGCTGGTTCCTGGCGGGCAACCCTTACGGCATCGACAGCTCGTACTTCGCGCTGTTCTCGCCGATGCTGACCATGGCCGTGTCGGAGCTGTTCAAATCACGCGGTGGTGACATTCCGCAACCGGCGCTGAACAAGAACGTCTGAGCCCGCTCAGCAGGCGGCTCATAGAAAGCGCGGCATCGGCCTGTGATGCCGCGCGATGAAAGGAGAAACACATGTCCGACAAGAAAGGCGACGTACTGGTCTGGGGCCCGATGCACGCCTCGTTGACCGAAAACCTGAATCGCGATTTCACCGTGCACAACCGCTGGGAAATCCAGGACCTGGACGCCTGGGCCGCAAGCCACGGCGACAAGGTACGCGGCGTGATCACCAGCGGCGTCTACGGTGCGGACAACGCGCTGCTGGACAAACTGCCCCATCTGGAAGTCATCAGCAGTTTCGGCGTCGGCTATGACGCAGTGGACGCCGACTACCTCGCCCAACGCGGGATCAAGCTGAGCAACACTCCGGACGTGCTGAACAACGCAGTGGCCGAGACCGCCATGGCGTTGATGCTGTGCGTCTCGCGCAAGATCAGCCAGGCCGAGCGCTTCGTGCGTGCAGGCCAATGGGCATCGGGCAAATTCCCGCTGGGCAACGACCTGTCGGGCAAGACCTGCGGCATCGTCGGCCTGGGCAAGATCGGCAAGACCATCGCCAAGCGCGCGGAGGCGTTCGACATGAACATCGCGTACTTCCGTCGTGGCCAGGCGTATCCGGACGTGTCCTACACCCATTTCGCCGATTTGCAGGCGCTGGCCAAGGCGTCGGACTACCTGATCGTCATCGTCCCGGGCGGCCCGGACACCCAGCACCTGATCAACCGTGACGTGCTGAAAGCGCTGGGGGCCAAGTCCTACCTGATCAACGTCGCCCGCGGTTCGGTGGTGGATGAGCAGGCACTGGTGGCGTCGCTGCTGGAAAAAGAAATCGCCGGGGCGGGTCTCGACGTGTTCGAAGACGAACCCAACGTGCCCGCCGAACTCTTGACCCTGGACAGCGTGGTGCTGACCCCGCACATCGGCAGCGGCACCGTCGAAACCCGTCAGGCCATGGCTGACCTGGTGTTCAGCAACATCAGCCGCTACTTCGATCAAGGCTCGCTGGTCACGCCCGTCGACCTGTAACCGTTACCCGCTTACCCTCGACAGACAGGTCCTGCAGGTGCGCCCTCAGGACCTTTCCCACCCGACCGCCGATCATCTCCTACGCGCACCTGCCAACTTTTCTGGATAATGCCGGTCCATACGGCCCTGAACCTGATCACGTGAACCGGGAGAATCCTGCTTGAATATTGCTGGCGTCATCTTCGATTGCGACGGAACACTGGTAGACAGCGAACGTCTGGCGGCAGGCTTGCTGCGCGACGTTCTTCTTGAGCACGGTGTCTCGATGAGCGTCGACGAGGTGCTGAGGCGTTTTCGCGGCGTGCAGTTTGCGCTGTGCCTGGAAGGCTTGGGCGCGGACTACCCGTCTCTCCCCACCGAGGAAGTCGAACGCACGTTCCGAAGCCGTACCTTGCCGCTGCTGCGGGAAAAGCTCGAAGAAATGCCCGGCGCCGTGGACTTCGTGCGCGGGCTGGCGCTGCCCAAATGCGTCGCGTCCAACGGCCCGCGCAGCAAGATCGAAACCTGCCTGAGCACCGTGGGCCTGCTGGACGTGTTTCACGGGCTGATCGTCAGCGCCTATGAAGTCAAATCCTGGAAGCCCTCCCCGATCCTGATCCAGACCGCCGCCCAGTTGCTGGGCCTGCCAGCGCGTCAATGCCTGCTGGTGGAAGACAGCGTGCCCGGCGTCATGGCCGGTCTGAGCGCCGGTGCCCAGGTGGCGGGTTACGGCGACACCGATTTTTCCGAGTTTCATGATCACGCCGATTTTCACCGGGTGAAGGATTTCGGTGAGTTGAAAACATTGGTTCAGCGGATGAGCTGACGGCTCGGACCTGTTGGAGCGAGGCTTGCCCGCGAAGCTTTTACTGATGTTCGATCGTCTTCGCCAAGGCTGGCCCCTTCGCGGGCAAGCCTCGCTCCAACAAATGTGCGTGAGTTGCCGGGGCCGTTCATCGCATGCCGGGCCCTGCACCAAAAACCCCCTTGTGACCCCGAACGCAACCCGATACTGTACATAAAACCAGTATCCGGATGTGTCCCCATGCAGTTGATCGACAAGCTGAGCATTCTCGCCGATGCCGCCAAGTACGACGCCTCCTGCGCCAGCAGCGCCGCGCCCAAGCGCAGTTCCGAGGGCAAGTCCGGGCTGGGCTCCAGTAACGGCATGGGCATCTGCCACAGCTACACGCCGGACGGGCGTTGCGTCTCGCTGCTGAAAATCCTGCTCACCAATTTCTGCCTCTACGACTGCCAGTACTGCGTCAACCGGCGCTCCAGCGACGTGCCCCGCGCGCGCTTCAGCCCTGAGGAAGTGGTCACCCTGACCCTGGACTTCTACAAGCGCAATTGCGTCAGCGGCCTGTTCCTCAGCTCCGGCATCATCCGCTCCGCTGACTACACCATGGAGCAGCTGATCCGGGTCGCCAAGTTGCTGCGCGAAGAGCATGAGTTCCGGGGCTACATCCACCTCAAGACCATCCCCGAAGCCGACCCGCTGCTCATCGAAGAAGCCGGTCGCTACGCCGATCGCCTGAGCGTAAACATCGAGCTGCCCACCAGCCTGAGCCTGCAGACCCTGGCGCCGGAAAAGGAAATGGGCTCGATCAAACAGGCCATGCAGACCATCTACACCGGCCAGCAGACCGTGCTCAACGAACCGAATGCCCCGCGCTTTACCCCGGCCGGGCAGAGCACGCAAATGATCGTCGGCGCCGATGACACCGACGACAGCACCATCCTGCACAGTGCCGAAGCGTTGTATGGCGATTTCCGCCTCAAGCGCGTGTATTACTCGGCGTTCAGCCCGATCCCCAACAGCCCGAAGAGCGTGCCGCTGGCCGCCCCGCCGCTGATGCGCGAACACCGTTTGTACCAGGCCGATTTCCTGCTGCGCAGTTACGGCTACAAGGCCGACGAGCTGCTCAAGGGGCCCGGCGATCTGGCGCTGGACATCGACCCCAAGCTGGCCTGGGCGCTGGACAACCGCGAGATGTTTCCGCTGGACCTGAACCGTGCGGAGCCGGCGATGATCGCGCGTATTCCGGGGATCGGCATCCGTACCACCAAGCGTCTGGTGGAGTTGCGCCGGCAGCGGCGTATCCGCTACGAAGACCTGACCCGCCTGCGCTGCGTGCTGGCCAAGGCGCGGCCATTCATCATCACCAGCGATTACCACCCGCGTCAGGCCGACACCACCAGCCTGCTGCTGCGCGAGCAAATGCGCGACCGGCCGCAACCGCAGCAATTGGGACTGTGGGGATAAAGCGCCGATGATCAGCCTCGACTGCAATGACCTGTTCGACACCTGGCGGGCCCAGGCGCGCTGGTTGCTCAGCCATCAGATCGATCCGGCGCAGGTGAGCTGGAGCGTCCCGGATGACGCCGACCTGTTCGCCAGCGACAGCCACTATCCCGAGCAGCCGGGGCCGTTCCAGGCGCGCATCCCGCTGGCCTTGCTGGACCTGCTGAAAAACGCGGCGCAGTACCGTGGCGAGCAGCGCTGGAGTTTGCTGTACGAAGTGTTGTGGCGGGTCAGCCACGGGGACCGCACGGCGATGCTGGCCGGGGACAAACTGGGCAGCGAGCTGCATCGGCGGCTTAAGCAGGTCAGCCGTGAATCCCATCACCTACACGCGTTCCTGCGTTTTGTCGCCCTGCCCCAGGACCCCAACGCCGAAGACGAACTGGCCAAGGCTGCGTTACTCGACACGCCCAACCTGCCGCAATACGTGGCGTGGCACGAACCGGCCCACGACATCCTGCACACCGCCAGCGAGCACTTCATCGGGCGCATGGGCCGGCACCGCTGGATGATCGCCTCTCCCCAGGACGGCGTGTATTACGACGGGCAGCAGTTGATCCATCGCCGGCAGTGCCCCGACACCTGGCGCCAGTTGGCGAAAAATGCCGACGATCCTTACGGCCAGCTGTGGCTGACCTACTACAGCCACATCTTCAACCCCGCGCGGTTGAACCCCAAGGTGATGCAAGGCCACCTGCCCGCGCGCTTCTGGAAAAACCTCCCCGAAGGCCCGTTGATCCCGGCATTGATCAGCGAGGCACGCACCGGCAAACAGCGCGACGGCCAGGCCAGCCAGATCGCCGCGCGGCCGGGCAAGCAGATTCGTGGCGAGAAACAAGGCAAGACCCTGTAGGCCCCCGAAATCGCCGAACCCCCCGTATCCCGTGACTTTCCGGTCAGCAATGGACCTTCGCGTGCCAACTTGAAAATTTATGTAGTGCCTTAAAATAATCACTACATAACGGTTGACGAAGCTTTTTTTCGCTTGCATAGTTCAACCGTCTCCCCGATCGGGAGCGCTGGTAAACCCAGTGTGAGCAGGTTCGACGAGCCCTCGAACCTTGACTGAAAGGCCCTGCCCACAAGGCAGATTGACGAAGCTGAACCGGCATGATCGTCCAACCGGGATCGAGCAGCTGGCGAAACGTCCTCATGACACTTGTGGCCGACCCCATCAGTCGCCTGTGTCTTCATGACGTCCGCTACTTCCCTCCCCTCCGGTTTCGACCTTCTGCGTAGTCACCCCTCGTCAGCACTACATCCGTGTGCCATGGCCGGTTTCGTGTACCCACGAGACTCGTCTGCCGGTACCGGAGAGCACCCCATCAACGATTGATTCACCTAAACGCTTGAACTCACCCGACGGATAACCTGCGGTCAAAGGAGTAACACAACATGAACCTGAACAATCAACCCACCATTGATCAACTGGCTCAACTGTTCGCAGCGCGCAAGGACTCCCTCGACAGCCATATCCTGTGGATTTGTGAAAAAGGTGACGTGCACATGGACGGACTGGGCGCCTGCACCGAGGAGCAGCAATTCGTCAAGGATCACCCGCACATGCGCGCTCGCCTGAAGATGTACCGCAAGGGTCAGGGCTATGTCGGCAAGAAAGCCGCTGCCGACAAGGACTTCCTCGGCCGGGTGCTTCAGACCCTGAGCAGCGAGTGGGGCGCCGCGCAGCGCGAACCGGGTGTTCGGGTCATCGACAAGCTGTGCTGACAGGCCTTACCGTCCAGCAATCCTGTTGAACTCACAGGCGTTGAGTGCTTCAGAAACAAGGCCTGCGAGGAATCTTCTCGCACGCCCTCCTGAACATTCAGCGCCCTGCGGGGCGATCAAGGTGCTGTCATGGATTTGAAAAAGCTTGAACAACATATCAAGGCCGGTGAAGTCGAGGACTTGAACCTCATGTCCATCGAAGGCGGGTCCTACGTCATTCACGCGCAAATGAACGGCCAGTCCCACGCCGTCAACAGCCCCAACGGCGAAGTGCTGCACGTGGCGTCCGTCGATGAAGCTCGCAAGTGTCTGTCAGGGGTGCCGGAAGTGCCGCTGTTTATCGTGCATCCGGTGGTGTACGACGAAATGGTGGGGCAGTCCACCCACGATCCTTTGAGTGCCCGCGAGCCGATTCCTTTCCGCTCCTCGCTTTAGTCGAAACAGCCCCGGCGGCGCGTCTTGAATCGCCGCCTGCAGGGCTGCTCCCCAGGTTTGAGCTGATTACTCTTTGGTGTCGTACGGCGGGTATTGTTGGTCTTTTACGCGCTTGTCATCCTGGATGTTTTCGCCGCTTTCCGGTGCAGTGGCCGGGCCGACCGGATCAACCTGCGGATCGGCCACGTCCGGCGAGTCCGGGTCGAAACCCAGATCGTCCTTGGCCTTCTCAGTGCTGCGCGGGTCATTGGGGGTGGCATTCATGGCGCATCTCCTTGGCTGTCGATAACGGATACCCATCTGAAGCTGCACGCCGGCAGAAGTGCAGCCGGACCGATGAATGGGTCTGCCCCGGCCCTTTTCGCCTTGCTGGCGCTTCAAAGCTAGACGCCAGAGCACTCGCGCTCCGCTAAACCTTTTGCCCGCACTGTCGATACACCGACTGAAGATTCCGGCTATGCCGGGCACGATCAGATGAAGGACAGGCACCCCCATGGACACTATTTTTCTGTTGGTTGAACACGGCCGCGAACAAGGCGAGGTGTATGTCCTCGGCTGGTTTGATGACGAAAAAACAGCGAAGGACACCGCTGAAGCGATGGAATGGAAAACCTATCGCGAAGCGATCAAGCGCCAGGGCCAATGGTCCAGCCAGGGTCCGCTTTCCCCGGCGGAAACCGTGCACCGGCGGTTCTGGGTCAAGCACATCGCCAAGTTCGGTCACACTTTCACGCAGAAATCCGCCGCCGTGCATTGAGCTCGGGCTCAGTCGTGTAACTGCCTGGCCGCATTCAGCAGCCCGCGAAATTTCAGGTAGCGGGCGTGCAGCACTGGCTGGGTCTGCGGGTCGGGCGTATAACGCGCCTTGACCGGCATGCCCTTCATCAACAGCGCCGCGCCTTGCCCCGTCGCCAAAGACGTTGCCGCCAAAAACCCCAGTTTGGCCGCGCCGATGCAGGCGCTCAGCTCGCTGCCGTGCAGCGTGTAGATCTCCCGATTCAGAATGTTGGCCAGTAACTGGGCCCAATAATCGCTGCGCGCGCCGCCGCCCACCAATGCACAGGCATTGACCTGCGCCCCCGCTGATTGCACCGCGTTCATCGCATCCAGCAGGCCGAAGCCCACCCCTTCCAGCACCGCATACCCGAGCATCGCCGGGGTGCTGTCGTGGCCCAGATTCATGAAACCGCCGCGCAGCAACGGATCGTTGTGCGGCGTGCGCTCGCCCGCGAGATACGGTAGAAACAGCGGATTGACCGTCGCCACAGGTTGATCCACGGGCAGCTCGGCGTTGATCAGCGCCAGCAAGGTCTGTTCATCCTTCTGGCCCAACAGGCGCGTGACCCAGCGCAGACAACTGGCACCCGCGAGCATGGCGCCCATGGTGTACCAACGCTCGGGCAGTGCGTGGCAGAAACTGTGCACGGCGCTGGCCGGGTTGCCGGCGGCCTGGTCGGTGATTGCAACGATGGCAGCGCTGGTGCCCAACGTGATGAACGCATCCCCGGCATTGATCGCGCCGATACCCACCGCCGACACCGGGTTGTCGCCGCCGCCAGCGCCCACCGGCAGCCCCGACGGCAAGCCCAGCCGCTGGGCCGATTCCTGCAAGCGGCCGGACAAAGCGGTGGATTCCAGCAACGCCGGCATCTGCGCCAACGACAGCCCGGTGGCGCGCAGCATCGGTTCGTGCCAGGCGCGCCGTTGCACATCCAGCCACAAGGTGCCGGCGGCGTCCGACATGTCGCTGATGCGCGCGCCGGTCAGGCGCAGGCGCAGGTAATCCTTGGGTGACAGCACGCACGCGATCTGCCCGAAGACGTCGGGCGCGTGCTGTTGCAGCCACAGCAATTTGGGCGCCGTCAGGCCGGCCATGGCCAGGCTGCCGGTCGCCTGGGCATAGGCCGGGTAATCGCGATTGAGCTGCTCGGCCTGCTCCATGGCGCGGGAGTCATCCCAGAGCATCGCCGGGTACAGAATCCGGTCGTCGTGCCCCAGCAGGACCGCGCCGTGCATCTGACCGGACAGGCCGATGCAGACGATGGCGGCCCACGCCTGAGTATGGCTTGCGCGCAGTTGATCCAGCGCCGACAGACACGCTTGCCACCAGTCTTCGGGGTCTTGCTGCGACCAGCCGGGCTGCGGGCGGGAAACGGTCAACGGCGCGCCAGCGTGGGCCAGTACGCGACCACTATCGTCCAGCAAAATCGCCTTGAGTTCGGAGGTGCCCAGATCGATACCGAGTGAAACGCGTTGCTGCATGGAATTCTCGCTTGCCGTTGAACGGACCGGCCATGCCGATATTGGCGGTCCAGCGCCAGCCCGTGGGAGCGGACCTGTCCGCGAAGACTGAGGTTCAGGCGCCAGAGATGCATCGGCTGTACCGACACCTTCGCGGACAGGTCCGCTCCCACATGAACGCGTATGCCCTCAGCAATGGGCATGCCCGTCTGTCAAAGCGTCATCCGCGCTCAACGCTTGCTGGACCAGCCCTTGTAGTCGCCGATGTTGTCACGGGTGATGAGTCTGGGGGTCAGCAGGGTCACGGCTTCGGCGGGTTTGTTGCCGTTGAGGATGTCGTTGCCCAGCACCACCGCTTGCTGCGCCATGGCCCACGGGTCCTGGCTGGCGGAGGCCTGGATCGATGACTCGGTCTTCAGGGCGTTTTCGATGTCCGGCGCGCCGTCCACCGAGGTGATGATGATGCCGCTGCGTTTCAACTGACGGGCCGCCAGGTCGCTGCCGATGGCTTGCGGGTCATTGATGGCGAACAGTCCGTCGATTTTCGGGAAGCGCGTCAGGTAGCCCTGCATCGCATTCAACCCGCCTTCGCGCGAACCCTTGGCGTCCTGATCGTCGGACAGCACCTTGATCCCCGGCGCAGCGGTCAGCGCGGATTTGCAGCCGGTGACCCGATCCGTGACTGAAGTCACCTGCGGGCCGTTCTCGATGATCACGTTGCCCTTGCCCGAGAGCTTGTCGATGATGAACTGGCAGGCCAGGCGTCCGGCTTCGACGTTGTCGGTCTGCACGGTGGCGTCGACGCCCTTGGCGTTCACATCCACCGCCACCACCACGATCCCGGCACTGCGCGCCTTCTTGATCGCCGACTCGATGGCGTTCGGATCCACCGCGTTGAGCAGGATCATGTCGACTCCCGCCGCGATGAAGTTATCGATCTGGGTGAACTGCTTGCTCAGGTCGTAATCGGCGGAGACTGAGGTAATTTTGGCGTTGGGGCTCAACTCCAGCACCTTGGCCTTGGCGCCTTCGGTCAGGGTCACGAAATACGGATTGCCCAGGGAGCCCATGGTCATGCCCACGGATTTCAGGTCACGGGCCTCGACGCCCTGGGACAACAGACCGGCCAGGCACAGGCTCAGGACAGCGGGGAATTTGCGTTTGAAGTTCATGATTGCTCTCTTGTGATTATTGTTGAGGCCTTTTTGAAGCACTGTAGCGGGTGATTCAGGTTCTCGCGCCGGACTGCCGGTACCGGTCCAGCGCCACGGCGCCAATGATGACGATGCCCTTGATGATGTATTGCCAGATGTCCGACACCCCCATCAGCACCAGGCCGTTGGTCAGCACCGCGATGATCAAGGCACCGATCAAGGTGCCGCCGATGGTGCCGACGCCACCGGTAAAACTGGTGCCGCCCAGGATCACCGCGGCAATGGCGTCCAGCTCGTAGGACTGGCCCAGTTGCAGGCCATTGGCGGCGAACAGGCGTGAGGCGCTCATCACCGCACCCAGCCCGGCCAGCGCCCCGGACACCGCGTACACGAACAGCAGGACTTTCCAGACCTTGATCCCCGACAGCCTCGCCGCCTCGGGGTTGCCGCCCACCGAGTAGATCTGCACGCCCATCACCGTGCGCCGCAGGATGAACCACGACAGGGCAATCACCGCCACCGCGATGATCACCAGCCACGGCACGCCGAGCACCGAATCATTGCCGATGAAGGCAAATGGCAGATCAGGGTTGAACACGGTTTTGTCGTCCGCCAGCAGACGGGCCAGGCCACGCATGGCGGTGAGCGCGCCGAGGGTCACAATGAACGGTGGCAGGCGCATGAAGGCGATCAGTCCGCCATTGACCAGCCCCAGCAGCAGACCGAAACCGATGCCGGCGGCGATGCCCAGCATCCCGTATTGCGGCGACATCGACGCCTGCAGCGCCACCACGGCGGAGGCCGCGAGAATCGCCCCCACCGACAGGTCAATGCCCGCCGTGAGGATCACAAAGGTCATGCCGGCGGCCAGCACCACGTTGACCGAGGCCTGTTGGGTGATGATCGACAGGTTCTGCCAGGTCATGAAGCTTTCGCTCATCAAGGCGAAGCCCACCAGCAACAGCACCAATACCGGCAGCATGCCCACCGTGCGCATCAGTTCGCGCACGCGTTCGCGTTTGTTGATCGCAGCCACGGTGGCGGGTTTGTCTACGGTCAGGCTCATGGCCGTGCGTCCTCTTTTTTATTGTTGTTGAGTAAGGTGGAGCCGACGCCTGTAGGAGCGCGCTTGCCCGCGATGACACTATTTCGCTCGCCACATGTGGGTCGGATGTACCGACGCCATCGCGGGCAAGCGCGCTCCTACAGGGAATCGCTCCCGGTCGCCAGATCAATGATCCGCTCCTGGGAAATCTCATGGCCCGACGCGCCACCGACTTCGGCCACCAGTTGGCCCTCGCGCATGACCAGCACACGGTCGCAGGTGCCGATGATTTCCGGCAGTTCACTGGAAATCACCACAATCCCCACCCCGGCCTTGGCCAGTTCATTGATGATGCGATAAATCTCGGATTTGGAGCCGATGTCCACACCCCGTGTCGGTTCGTCGAGGATCAGCACATGGGGCTTGATCTCCAGCAGCCGGGCCAGCAGCACTTTCTGCTGATTACCACCGGACAGCGCGCCGACGCTGATTTTGCCGGAGGCGACCCGGATCGACAGCGAGCGTATCGCTTCGATCGCGCGTTTCGCCCCCCGTGGACGATCCAGCACGCCGCCGGCATGGGCATCGGGCACGCAAGCGCAGACGTTGATGTTGTCGCGCACGCTCATGTCCAGAAACA
Organism: Xanthomonas sp. WHRI 1810A; assembly: GCF_040202885.1. Taxonomy (NCBI): domain Bacteria; kingdom Pseudomonadati; phylum Pseudomonadota; class Gammaproteobacteria; order Lysobacterales; family Lysobacteraceae; genus Xanthomonas; species Xanthomonas sp. WHRI 1810A. The sequence goes on along the minus strand of NZ_JBEGED010000008.1, from coordinate 238,164 downwards.
GGCCCTGGGCCTTGCGATCTTCAGTGAGGTACACCACGCCCGCCTCGATGGCGTCGGTGGGGGTGTTCAACGGCGACACGATGCTCCCGGCGATTTCCACGGTGCCGGTGGTGCGCGGGTTGGCGGCGAAAATCAGCCGCGCCAGCTCCGTGCGCCCGGCGCCCACCAGGCCGGCGATGCCCAGCACCTCGCCGATGTGCAGGTCGAAACTGCAGGGGCGTACCCGCTTGCCATCGGCCATGTCCCGCACGCGCATGACCACCGCGCCCGGGTCATAGGCCGCGTGTTCCTTTTTGTAGAAACCGGACAGATCGCGGCCCACCATCATTTTCACCAGGGCCTCGGCCGACAGCCCGTCGCGCTCCAGCTGACCGACGTATTCCCCGTCGCGCAGCACCGAGACGCGGTCCGCCAGCTCGTAGATTTCCGCCATGCGATGGCTGATGTAGATAATCGCCAGGCCCTGATCGCGCAGCTGCTTGATCAAGGCAAACAGACGGTCGGTTTCCCGGGAAGACAGCGGCGTGGTGGGCTCGTCCATCACCAGCACCGACGCATTAGCGTGCAGCGCGCGGGCGATTTCCACCAGTTGACGCTCGGCAATCGACAGCACACTGACCGGCGTGGTGGCCTTGAATTCGGCGCCAAGACGGGCCAGCACTTCGACGCAGCCCGCCTCCATGGACGCCCGGTCGATGGTCCAGCCGCGCTTGAGTTCGCGGCCCAGGTAGATGTTTTCCGCGACCGTGAGGTTCGGGCACAGACTCAATTCCTGATAGATCACCGCGATGCCTTGGGCCTTGGCCGTCAGCGGATCAAACCCGCCCAACACCCGCCCATTGATCCGGATCTGTCCGCCGGGGTCCGCCTGATAGGCGCCGGAGAGGATTTTCATCAGGGTGGATTTGCCGGCGCCGTTCTCGCCCATCAGGGCGTGGACTTCCCCGGCGTAGACCTTTAGGGAGACGTCTTTGAGCACGCGCAGGCCATTGAAGGTCTTGGAAATGCCGCGCATTTCGAGCACAGGCGTGGTGCGGATTTCTGGAAGGAGAGATGACGCCATGGACGAGGCGCTCATGAGCGGACGCTCATAGCGTGGGGGGTGCAGGTGTGGCCGAAGAGGCGCACCCGTGTGAGCAGACCAGGCTGGCTGTTCATTTCAATCCTCAACGGTTCTTGTTTTTATACCGGCGGCTCCTCGTCAACGGGCGTGTTGACGGAAGGCACTCGGGAAGCAACTGGAAACACTCTAGATCGGCTGAAACGATTCACGCAAGTGTTTCTGGGCGTGCCAGGCATAGATTTTCATCACTGGCACACCGACTGACGGGCTTATTCGTTGGTTTCAGGATCGTTCTCAGGCTCGGGAAACAAGGCGTCCAGACGGTGGCGCTTGTTGCCATTGCGCACCGGCGCCATGGCGGCGGACTCGGCCAGTCGGGTCGCGATGTCCCAGTGCCGGTCCTGCTGCCCTTCGGGCTTGCCTTCGGTTTCCCAGATTGCCTCGGCCAGTTGGCGAATAGTGTCTTGGTCTACGCTCATTCCCATTCCCCCCATATGCCATTGCGTGGTTGAGCCCGGCCTCAAAGGGAGGCCGTGGCCGTTCAACGAGGCCGCTCGTTGCCGAAACGGTGCGGCCAGCTCTGCCCGTTTCGAGCCGTCCGCCGCCGCGCTGTTGCGCCGCAGCATACGCTCGTTACTCAGGTAGGTAATCCCCATGAATCACCAGGCGCCCGGCGGAATGCCGTCCTTGTTGAAATCCTTGAGTCGCTCCTTTTCCTCGGGGGTGGAATGCGCGGGGACGTCGTCGTCTTCAACCGGTGGTTGTTTGCTTTCTTCGGGATCACTCATCGCGGGTCCTCCTCAGGGCAATCGGTTTATTACGGTGGATCAGTGGTCGCGGCGGTTGAGCACGATGCTCACCAGCAGGCCGATACCGGCGGCGGCGGCCACTGCCTGCCAAGGGTTGGCCTTGACGTAGGCCTTGGCGCTCGACAGCGCCTGGCTGCTGCGGTCGACGGCCGTGTCGTAGGACGTGACCGTGCTGGCCGCGCTGTCCAGAAACGCATTCAACCGCTGGCGTGCCTGGCTGGTCCGGTCTTCGTTGATCGCATCGCCGGCCTGGAGCAGTGCGTCCGTTTCGTTGAGAAACGTGCTCAGCTCCGAACGGGTCTTGTCGTAAAGATCGTCGGTCAGTTGTTTGGTGATGTCCTTCGCCATGATTGCGTACCTGATTTAAATGCTCGAAAAAGGTTGACCCGGCGCAATGCCGGTTCGTTCCAACAGACTGAGCACTGGCGTGAGCGCCGTGCAGCAGCCGATCAATGGCCGCTGATCACACCGGTCATGGCGGTGAACTGGCTCTGACGGTTCTGCAGTTTGTCGAGCACTTCCGGCGGGGTCGATTCACGAAACACCACCATGTGGCCTACGTCCTTGCCGCCCTCTGTCACCCGCTCGATGTCGTTGATCATCCAGGTTTTCAGCTCATCGGCGGTGATGCCCAGTTGCGCGGCGATCTCCAGATGAAACCGTTCCTGATCGTACTGATTGAATGATTCGCTGTTCATGGGGCTGCCTTCTTCGTCAGTGATCTAGTTAGGGCTGCGAAGAAGGCCAACAGTTCAGACCAATCCGGGGCCTGCCTTCAGGATGCGGGGACAGGCGATGGCGCAACGGGTGTGACGGGCAGGCCGTCAGTGCAACGAGGAGATCATCAGGCGGCCACCCGCAAGACCGGCCTGCTGGGCGGTTTCGAGCTGGGAGTAGCTGTGATGGTAATCGCGCCAGACCGGCGAGATGCGATCGTCGCCCTTGTGGGTCACTACGTCGATGGTCCAGGGGGCAGCGGAACCGGTGCGGTAGGCGTTGACGGTGATCTGGAACGCGCCTTCAACGAAGTCGCGGGAGAGATAGGTGCTTTGCATGACGTGCTCCTTACAGCGCGATCCCAGGAAACCTGGGAGGTAGGGCAGTCAAAGCGGTTACTGGCAAGAGCAACATTTAACCGGACCACGTTTCCATGGTCACGTTTATACGACGGCTCCGCATCCTATTCGTTCAGATTTGATTGGAATTTGACGGCATTCATTTGACATTGTCGCAATCTGAAACACTTTAATAATAAGAATAATTACTATTCACTACTTTGTGAAAATCTTGTTAATCTCGCTCCCGAAATTCATAGCCCTTTGCCTGCATTCGATATTTCAGGAATCCCCCCATGCTCCGTCCCGTTCTTCCCGCACTGGCTACCACCCTCGCCCTCGGCTTTAGCGCATCTGTTTCAGCCGCTCCGGTGCAGGTCGATGTTCCCGCGCAGTCTTCGCCCACGCCCAAGACGGGGGCCATTTCGCTGGACGGCGTGAACATCAACGCCGACTACGGCGTCGCGGGCACGGCCACCACCGAGAACAGCGGTTCCTATACAACGGGCTCCATGAACACGGCCACCAAGCTGCCGTTGTCGATCCGCGAGACGCCACAGTCGGTCAGCGTGATCACCCGTCAGCGCATGGACGATCAGGGGATGAACGACCTCAATGACGTCGTGAAATATGCGCCGGGCGTGACCTTCCACAAAACCGCATCGGATCGGCAGGAGTTCCTGGCGCGGGGCTTCAAGATCGACAACATCATGTACGACGGGCTGCCGACCAGCATCAGCACCTACACCCAGGACGTGATTTCCGGCGCTGACCTGGCCATGTACGACCGCGTCGAAGTGGTGCGCGGCGCCACTGGCTTGATGACCGGCGCCGGCAGCCCTGCCGCGACCCTGAACCTGGTGCGCAAGCGTCCGACCGCTATACCGCAGGTCAGCATTACCACCGCCGCCGGCAGCTGGGATCGCTACCGCACCGAGGTCGACGCCTCCAACAAGCTCAACGATGCCGGCACCGTGCGTGGGCGTGTGGTTGCGGCTTATCAGGACGGCAACAGCTTTTCCGACGTGCGCGACAACCAGCGCCAGACCTTTTACGGGATTGTCGAAGCGGACCTCAACGATTCCACGACCTGGACGATCGGCGCCTCCAAACAGCGCGACGACAACACCTCGGACTGGGGCGGCTTGCCCAGCGGCCCGAACGGCGAAGACCTGCACCTCAAGCGCTCATCGTTCCTGAGTAATGACTGGTCGTACTGGGACAAGGACAACTACAGCCTCTTCACCGACCTGACGCACCGCTTCGACAACGGCTGGTCGGCCAAGCTCGCCGGGCAGAAGATCTGGGCCAATGCCGACACCTTCTCCACCTACCTGGGCAACTACGACGGCGCCGGCTTCCAGCAGTACGCCGGCAAGTACATGGATGACGACGACCAGACCAACCTCGACGCGTCGCTGTCCGGGCCGTTCAAATTGTTCGGTCGCGAGCACGATCTGGTCGTGGGCGTCAGCCACCGCGAGGAGAAATTCGATCAGTGGGGCGGCTGGACCGATGGCACGCCCATCGACATCTACAACTTCGATCACTCGTCGGTGCCCAAGCCTGCGGTCGACACCACCCTGTATGAAAGCCGCAACACCACCAAGGAAAACGGCCTGTACGCCGCTGCCCGCTTCAACCCCATCGAGCCGTTGCACATCATCGTCGGCGGGCGCGTCAGCTGGTTTGACTACGACAACCGGGCCGGCACCGGTGATTACACCGTCAACCGTGAAGTCACGCCGTACGCGGGCATCATCTATGACCTGAACGACACGTACTCGGTCTACGCCAGCTACACCGAAATCTTCAAGCCACAAAGCCAGATGGACGCCAGCCGCCAGGTGCTGGACCCGATGACCGGCAAGAACTATGAAATCGGCCTGAAGGGTGAATATTTCGACGGCTCGCTGAACGCGTCGGTGGCCTTGTTCGACATGGAACAGGAGAACCGCGCTTACCTGCTGGACAACCAGAACGCGACCAATTGCCCGTCCTTCCCGGCCTCCAGCTGCTACGGCGCGGCTGGTAAAGTCCGCAGCCGCGGTATCGACAGTGAAATCAGCGGCGCGCTGACCCCGGACTGGCAGGCCTCGGCGTCCTACACCTACGTGCTGAGCCAGTACGTCGAAGACGCCACCGAAAGCAACGAAGGCAAGCTGTTTGCCCCTGAACAACCCAAGCACCTGTTCAAGGCCGCCACCAGTTACACCCTGCCGGGCGAGCTGCACAAATGGCGCGTGGGCGCGGATGTATACGGCCAGAGCAAGACCTTCAACCGCGTGGGCAACGGCACTGCCGATCAGGACGCCTACGGCATTGTCGGCCTGATGGCCGGTTACAAGTTCGACGAAAACTGGGACGGCCGGGTCAACGTCAACAACCTGATGGACAAGCGCTACTGGCAGGGCATCCCCAACGCCGGCGGCACTGGCGTGTACGGCGACCCGCGCAACGTGATGTTCTCGGTGAAATGGACGCTTTGATCGCCAGTCGCAGACCGCATTCGCAGGTTTTGCTGCCGCTGCGCGGCAGATCGCGGGCAAGCCTCGCTCCCACGCCTTCGGCAGAAGCAGACCTGATGCCGCAGATCCACCGTGGGAGCGGCAGATCAGCCGTTCTGATTGATCGTTCCCACGCTCCGCGTGGGAAGGCCGTGCCTGACGCTCCGTGTCACAGGGCCACGGAGCGCAGCAACGCTCATTGCCTAGTCCGCCTTACTCACTGCAGCGTGCGGCAGCTCGACCGGCAGCGCATTGAAGTCGCGCAGGCTTGAGGGGCTGTGGGGGTTGCCGATCAGCAGGGGGACCGGTTTGAAGTCCGGGCTGATCAGGCTCTCGGACGGGACGAGCTCGTCGAAGCGCAGGCCCGCCAGGTCGCTCCAGGTATGGATGAAGTGCGAAGTGCTGTACGGCCGGTGCAGATACGCGTCGTCCACCGGCGGATTACCCTGGGCGGCTTTCCAGCTCGGGGAGCTCCACACAATGAACGGAACGGTGTACATCGGCCGGGTCGGCGCGGCTTCGTTGCGGCCCAGCACGTTGGGCGCCACCGGGTCGTAGACCGATTCACCGTGGTCGGACAGGTACAGCAGAAACCCGTTCGGGTCGGTCTGGCTGAAGCGCTTGATCAACGAAGACACCACAAAATCGTTGTAGCGCACCGCGTTGTCGTAGCTGTTGTAGACCTCAAGCTGAGCGTCGGTGACGTTGGCCGGCACGTCCTCGCGGTCCTTGAAGTAATCGTAGGTCGGCGGGTAGCGATACTTGTAGCTCATGTGCGTGCCCAGCAGGTGGATCACGATGAGCTTGCGCGGCGCGTCGTCGGTCAGTGCCTGGGAGAACGGCTCCAGCACGTCTTCGTCGTACTGGCTGGTCTCGTTCTAGTCGCGGTTGTTGTTCAGGTAGGCCTGCTCGTCCGCCTGCTTGGAGAACAGCGTCAGCATGGTGTTGCGCTTGGTCATGGTCTGCTGGTTGGTGATCCAGAAACTCTTGTAACCGGCCTGCTTCATGACACTGACCAGGGTCGGCGTGCTCAGGTACAGATCCGGGTGTTCCTCATCGGCGAAGGTCAGGACCTGTTGCAGGGTCTCGATGGTGTAGGGACGCGGCGCGATGACGTGGTCGAACACCTGCAGCTGTCCCTTCAGCTGGTCCAGGTTCGGCGTGGTCGGACGGCCGTAGCCGTAAAGGCTCATGCGTTGGCGGGTGGTGGATTCGCCGATCACCAGCACCAGCGTCGAGGGCTGCCCGGCGTGGTTGTCGGTGAGGTGTTGGAGCGGCGGAATCTGCGCCTGAGTGGCCAGCATGTTCGACATCTCGTCCAGTTGCTGAACGTACTGGTGATAGCCCACCACCAGCTGCCAGGGCGCTGCCGCTTCGATGTTTTCCTCGAACTCGGCGACGGCGCGCTTGACGGTGTCGCGCTTGATGTACTGATGAATCGCGTTGTAGCCCACCGAGACGCCCAGCAACAACACGCAGCAGACCACCCGCCCCTGGCGCGGCAGGTACACCGGCCGCACCCGGGTCCATAGCAGCAACCCGCCCAGGCTGTAGGCAACCACCGCCGCCACGATGGACCAGGAAAAATAATGCCCCAGGTACTCGCTGGACTCCTGCAGGTTCGAATCGAACATGATGAAGATCACGCTCTGGGAAAATTCCTGCCCGTAGACCAGAAAGTATCCCAGCCCTGCCAGGGACGATGCCCACAGGACAATCCCCACCACGCCGGCGATCAGCCGCGTGTGCCGGGGAAACGCAATCAACGGGATCATCCACAGCATCGTCACCATGGACGCTTCGGCCATGCCCTTCCAGCCAGCCACCCCGGCGTGGATGATCAGCAGTTGCGCGACGCCGGAGAAATACCAGAAGAACACGAACATCCAACCCAGCCCCTTCCAGTTGACCGGGCGGGGTGTCACCGCTGCTGTGTGGCTGGCTTGCATAACGTCCTCAATCAGAAAAAAAAACGCCTGACGCGCGGGGGCATGGCGTCAGGCCGGCACATCGGCCATCAGTTGACGAACCAGTTGCATGCACTGGGCCTGCACCGCGTCCATCGGTTGGCGGGCATCCACGTCGACAATCCGCGCGCCATTGAAGCGCAGCAGCGGCGTGGCCTGAACCTTCTGCCGCAGCAGCGCCAGATTGTGATCCGGCTTGCGGGCGAAGGCGGTGTCGGCGTCGATGTTGAGGCGAATGACCAGGGTCGGCCGGTAGCTGACCATCCGTTGATACAGCCGGATTTCCCGTTGCGCCAGCCAGGCGGCGAAGCGGTTGGCGGGACGCGCCGCGGACAGCCCCGGCCCGTCGTAGAAACCGGCGACGTCGAGCTGCGGGTAGCGGTCGCAAATCACCAGCCCGGCCAGGGTTCGCAGGGCCAGCATCTGCCGGAAGCGGCGCACCCGCTTGCGGGAAAACACGTAGATGACCAGCGCCGTGAGGGTGCCGGGGATGCGCTCGCCTTGGGTGCGTGCCTGTTTGGCCTTGGCCGTCAGACGCCGCGCCAGCACCGGACCAATCAACGGCCAGGCCTGGATTTTCAGGGCCAGCGTGCCCGAGCCCAGGCCCAGGTAGGCGTAGGCCGCGCCTTCCCCGTGCAGGGCGGCGCACAACGAGGCGGCCAGGGTGGTTTTGCCGGCGCCGTCGGAGCCGATGATCGCGATCAACGGTGCCAGCGTCGGGTCGTCAGGCCCATGGCCGTCGAACCGCCGCGTGTCGTGGTCGTTCATGAGGCATTCATCGGTGGCTTAAGCTGCTGGCGACCGCCGCTTTTGCCTGGGCGATCACGTCGCTCAACGGCAGGCGGCTGTCCAGGTCCAGAATCGGCGCACCCTGATACTCAAGCTTCGACACCTGGGCGATCTTCATGACCAGGGACTCGTAGCGGTGATCGGGCTTGCGGGCGAAGGCGGTCTCGATGTCGACGTTCAAGCGAATGACCAGATCCGGACGGTGGCGGGTCATGTGGGCGTACAGGGCTTTTTCCCGCCGGGCCAGAAAGCGCACGAAGCCGTTGCGCAGGTGAACCCCCGCCAGTCCCGGTCCATCGGCTTTCAGGTTGGCCACCGCGATCTGCGGAAAACGGTCGGCGATGACCGCCACCCCATTGCGCCGCAGCACCATCATTTTCTGGTAACGCCGCCAGCGCCGCACGGACAGCAGAAACATCGCGAACGCCGCCAGATTGCCGGGACCTTCAGCCGTGTGTTTCGAGCTCGGCTTGTCGCGCGGCGCATGGCGGGCAATCAGACGGCCGATGGAGGTGCCCACCAGCGGCCATTTCATCATCGCCTCGCCCAGGGCCTTGGACTGAATGCCCAGGTGGCAGCTCTGGGTGCGGCGGGTTTCCTGCATCCAGCCCAGTACCGCCTCGGACACGGTGGACTTGCCCGCGCCGTCGCAACCGACAAACGCAATCAGCGGCGCCAGCGTCGACTTACCCACGGGCGATCGAAACGGGGTCAGGGGCCGACGTCGTCAGCCGGGTAATGATCCCGTCCTTGACCTGCACCACTTCATCGGCAATCTCGATCAGATGCGGTCGGTGGGATACGGCGATAATGGTGATTTCCGGCGTCAGGGCTTTCAGAGAATCGCAGATCTCGCGCTCGGCTTCCGGGTCCAGCGCACTGGTGGCTTCGTCGAGAATCAGCAAGCGCGGGTGATGCGCCAGGGCGCGGGCGATGACGATGCGCTGGCGCTGGCCGCCCGACAGCTTGCCGCCCCGCTCGCCCACCACCGACAGCATGCCGTCCGGGAGTTTTTCCACGAACTCCCAGGCACCGGCCTGACGCAAGGCGCGCTCGGCGTCTTCGGCCGTCAACGCCGGTTCGCCCAACGTCACGTTGGCCAGGATGGAGTCGTGCAACAGCAGGGTTTCCTGGGTGACGTAGCCGATCATCCGCCGCCACTTGCGCCGGTCGATGTCCGACAGCGGGACGCCATCCACGCGGATGTGCCCGGACTGGGGGCTGAGCAGCGCGCACAGCAGGTCGAGGATGGTGGTCTTGCCCGCACCGGAAGGCCCGACGAGGGTGGTCATGCTGCCGATGTCAAAGCCGAACGTGGCGTTGTCCAGCACCGTGCGGCCTTCGTACATGAACGACACGTTGTCGAATTCGATGCGCTGGTGAAGCGTCGGCTGCACGCTGCCGCCCTTGGGCTCGGCCTGCGCGGCGGCGGTGTCCACCGCCTCACGCAAGGCCCAGAAGGCACTTTCCTGAGCGGCCATGCGGTGGTAACGCTGCTGGGCCTTGTGCATCAGGCCCAACACCCGCACCACCATGAAGATCAGCACCATCACCGAGGACAGCGGCAGTTGCCAGATCACCAGCCCGGCGTACAGGCCCGCAGCGGCAAGGATCGCCAGCAATGGTTCCTGAAGCGCGCGCAGGGTTTCACGGCTGGTGACTTCCTTTTCCATGGCGGCGTTGAGTTGGGTCGCTTGATGACGCAGCAGGGAATCGGCGATGTCTTCCCGGGCCATGGCCTTGAGCGGTTTGACCGAACCCAGGGTGTCGCTGAGGCTGACCAGCAGATCGCGCATCAGGCTGGTCTGGCTGCGGCCGGCCTTGCGCGAGGTCTTCACCAGGCCGCGAAGCGCCAGCAGAATCCCCAGACCCACCAGCAGACAGACCACCGCCGCCTGCCAGGACACGATCAACGCAATCACCCCGTAAGCCACCGCCTGAATCGACAGCGCCACCATGTTCGCGGCGTGCTCGTACGCGGTGGAGGCGCGATAGGCTTCGGTGGCCACGGCGTTGGCCAGCGCGCCACCGGGTTGGCGCAGGTAGTATTCCCAGCGGCTGCCCAGAGTGGCGTTGATCAGGTCCACCCGCAGGTCGGTGGCCACATGAGCCACGGTGTAGCCCACTTGCCGGTTGGCAATCAGGATCATCAGACTGCTGAGGGCCATGCCCACCACGATGATGGTCAGCAGCACGACAATGGTCGGCTCCATGCCAAACCACGCCATGGCGTTGATGATGTGCTCGCCGAAGGCCGAATGCGCGTTGTCACCCAGCATCACCGACATCAACGGCAACATGGTGGTCAGGCTCACGCTCTCCACCAGACCCGCCACCACCAGGCTCAGCAGCATCAGGGCCGTACGCAGCGGGTAGGACCGGCCAAAGGCAAAAATAATTCGCATAACGCTCACATTGAAAATCAGGTTCTACGCCGCAGGTAGCCCCGCGGCGGATGACGTGTTGCGTGCGCCTGTCCCGTCACGCGCAGCCCCCCGCCAGGTCAGCGAGGTGCGGCGGTGCGACGGCGATCAGCCCGCTAGGTCGGCCAGGGGACGCAACACTGAAAATGCCTGAATGATCTGGTCGATCTGTTCCGGGGTGTGCGCCGCACTGACGCTGCAGCGCACCAGTGTAACGCCGGCCGGCGTCGCGGGCGGCAATACCAGATTGACGTACACGCCCTGCTCGATCAGCGCGCGCCAGAACTGCAGGCCTTGCTCCTTGGTGCCGACCATCACCGGGACCACCGGGCTGACGTGGGGGCCGAGGGAATAGCCCAGGTCCACCAGGCCGTCATACAGCCGATTGGCGTTGGCCCACAGCTGTTCACGCAGCTGCGGCCGGGTGGCGATAGATTTCAGCGCAGCGCGCACCGACGCCACCACCGAGGGAGACGGCGATGCCGTGAAGATGTACGGACGGCTGGCGTAGCGCAGCACTTCCATACTGGCACTGCCGGCGGCGAACCCACCGATGGCGGCCAGGCTTTTGCTGAAGGTGCCGAGGATGATGTCGACGTCGGCTTCAACGCCCAGTGCTTCCGACAGGCCGCGGCCGTTGGCGCCCATGACCCCGAACGAGTGCGCTTCGTCCACCAGCAGATACCCGCCCAGGCGCCGTTTGATCTCGACGATTTCCCGCAGCGGCGCGGTGTCGCCGAGCATGCTGTAGATGCCCTCGACGATGATCAGCGCGTCCTTGGCCCGCTCGCCGAGACGCAGCATGCGCCGTTCCAGGTCCTTGGCGTCGTTGTGCTGGAAACGGATAATTTCTGCACCGCCCAACGTGCACGCGTCGTAGATGCTCGCGTGGCAATCGGCGTCCAGCAGCACCACTTCACGGGGACCGGCCAGGGAACCGATGATCCCCAGGTTGGCCACGTAGCCGGTGGAAAACACCATCACCGAAGGCCGGTCGAGGAATTCGCCGAGTTCGGCTTCCAGCGCCGTGTGGCCGCCGTAGCTGCCGTTGGCCATGCGCGAACCGGTGGTGCCGGTGCCTTCGACCACCAGCGCGTGCTGCGCGGCTTCGATGGCCTGGGCGTCGAAGGTCAAGCCCAGGTAATTGTTGGTCCCGGCCAGGATGACGTCTTTGTCGCCGATGCGTCCTTCGGTGGGCGAGTACACGGCATCGATGCTGGTGCCGAACGGGCTGGCCCCGCTGTCCTGGAAATGGGCCCGTTCAGCCGCCAGACGGCTGAATTTGTCATACAGCCCCATGACTTTTCTCCACGTAGGCCACCAGGGAGCTGGCCAGCTGCCGGGGCGTTCTGACGTCCATCAGAGTGTTGATCGGGATGGACAGGTCGTATTCGTCTTCCAGCTTCATCAGCAGGTCCATCATCTTCACCGACTCAAGCCCCAGGTCATCGACCAGGTCGCTGTCAGGCCCTACGTGCTCCGAAACCGGAACCATCTCCCGGAGACAAACCAGGACGTTTTCTAAAATGGTGTCTTGCGTAAACATTGTTGACCTCTTAAATCCAATGGTGCGCGCTCAGAACAGGCCATCCTGCAGGGCGCGACGCAGCTTGATCCGGGGCTCCCAGCCAGTGGCGGCCGTGATGTCGGTGTTGCTGCAGGTCCAGTCGTGGTGGATCAATTCGTTGACCTTGCTGGTGGTCAGCATCGGCGCGCGTTGCAGCAGGTACGACAGCGCCAGGTTGGCCGCGGCCAGGGCTTTGAGCAGCGGGACCGGCACCGGAATCTGCCGCACCCGTGCCTTGCGGATGTCCGCGCCGATACGCGCCAGCCCTTTCCAGCTGTAACCGCCCAGGGTGCCGTCGCTGATCTCGTACGTGGCCGGCCGCGCCACGGGCGACGTCAGCCATTGCATGACTGCGGCCGTCAGGTCGAACACGTGCACGAAACTCAAGTGCGCCTCCCCTGCCCCCAGCCGGACCAACAGGCCGCGCAGCAGCCAGGCGAACAGCGGCTGCAACTCTCGGTCTCCCGGACCGTAAACGGCGGTGGGCCGGAAGATGCCGACACTCACCGGGCCGGCAGCGTCCAGCACCGCCTGCTCGGCGTCGAATTTGGAGCGCGAGTACCAGGACAACTCCGGATGGCGGGCGGCCAAAGAAGACATGAGCAGAAAGCGCTCGCAGGTGCCGGACGCACGCGCCGCTTCCATGACCCGACGGCTGCCGTCCACGTTGACCGCGCGAAAGCTGTCGGCGTCGCGGCCCCGGACGGCACCGGCGCAGTGGATCACGGCACGGGCGCCAAGCATCAGGTCGGCCAGGGACGCTTCATCTTCCAGACTGCCGCGTACCCAGAGCACGTCGTTCTTGAAACCCGACTGGGTGCGGCTCAGGGCCCGGACAATGAAGCCCTGGGCCACCAGCATCCGGGCGATCTGCCCGCCGATGAAACCGCTTGCGCCGGTCAGCGCGACAATCGGCGGCATCAGGCAGTCCCTGCCGCCGCCAGCGCCTCAGACGGCATGGAAATCTGGCTCAGGAAACGCTTGCGCGCTTCGGCACGGGCCGGCTTGCCTGACGAGGTGCGCGGGATGCTGTGGGGCGGCACCAGATCGATGGTCGGGGACAGGCCGAATTCGCTGTGGATCTTGGCGAACAGGGTGTGCAGCAGACGCTCGCGCTTGTCCTCGGCCAGCAGCCGGCACTGCACCTGCATGACCACCGCCGGCTCGCCGTCCTTGTGCACGATGAACACGATGGCGTCGCCCGGCCGAACGTCGGCCTCGGTCTCGGCCACCAGTTCGATGTCCTGGGGCCAGATGTTGCGGCCGCGAATGATGATGAGGTCTTTCTTGCGCCCGGTGACGTACAGGTTGCCGTCGAGCAGATAACCCAGATCGCCGGTGTCCAGCTGTCGGGTGTCGGCCAGTTGGCGAGTGGATTCGGGGTCCTGGAAATAACCCTGCATCAGGCTCGGCCCGGAAATCACGATGCGCCCGACACTGCGCTCCGGCAGCGGATGGCCGGCCTCATCGAGCACCAGCAACTCATGACCCGGCAACGGGCCGCCGCAATTGACGAAAGTGCTGATGGCGGTGGAGAGCTCGGTGGCCGGCACGGCCTTGCCTTCCAGTTCGAGGATGTCGCGGTCGACGCGATCGGTCTGCCCGCCGGCGTCCGGGGCGGCGAAGCTTACCGCCAGGGTGTTCTCAGCCAGGCCATAGCACGGCATGAACGCGCTGGCGTTGAAACCGGCGGGCGCAAAATGCTCGGCGAAACGGTTCAGGGTGCTGATCGCAATCGGCTCGGCACCGACCCCGGCCACACGCCAGCGGGACAGGTCCAGGCCCTGCACTTCCGTCGGGCTGCAGCGGCGCACGCACAGGTCGTAGCCGAATGGCGGGGCCACGGACACAGTGCCGCGGTTGCGGCTCATCAGGTTCAGCCACTGCTTGGGGCGCATGGCGAAATCCTGGGTCTGCAAGTAATCCACCGACAACTGCGTGGCCACCGGCGTCAGGACAAACCCCACCAGGCCCATGTCGTGGTAGTACGGCAGCCAGGAAATGCAGCGGTCCCGCGGACGCAGGCGAATGCCGTCCAGGCTGATGCCGCGCAGGTTGGCCATCACCGAGCGCTGAGTGACGACCACGCCCCGTGGAAACCGCGTGCTGCCGGAGGTGTATTGCAGGTAAGCGATGTCGTCAGGCTGCGGCGGGACCAGCGCAACCTCCACCACCGGCAGCTTCTCCAGGTCCTCGGCGGTGCCGATGAACTTCTGGGTCGAAGGCTCGATGGCTTCGTGCACAAAGGACAACCAGTCCTCCCCGCCCAGTACCGCCGACGGCGAGCAACTGGCGAGCAGGCCGCGCAGCTTGTCGACGTAGGATTTGTGATGACCGACGCCCATGGGAATCGGCAGGGGCACCGGGATCAGGCCCGCGTACTGGCACGCGAAGAAAATTTCAACGAAACCCGGGGTGGTGTCGGCAATCAGCGCGACGCGATCCCCCTTGACCAGGCCCAGGCCCAGCAGCCGTTTGGCGGCGGCGACGGCGCGCCGTTTGAGCATGCGGTATTCCATTACGGCGGTCAGGTGACAGCGCCGGTCGTAGAAATTCATGCCTGTTTGCCCGAGTGCAGCGTAATCCAATGCATCAGCGAGAGAGGAAAAGTCTGCAAGGCGCTGCGCAAGTGAATGCCCAGAGCTTGTCTCCGACAAATAAAGAACAGCCATTGATTGTGAGCTCTCTCAGGTACTACGGCGTAAAAGCTCGCATTGAAGGCCTTGCCTTGCACAACGAAGCCAGAAATCCTCAACACTCCGCAGGGGCGATCAATCTAAAAAACCAATGCCTGCATTGCTTGGAAGGACAGCGAAATTCAATCGAATACAGTGTTACAGCCTACCAACATCAAGGCGGCGGTAGATTACTCCCTCCATACGAGGGGTCGAGTATCGAAACGGTCGATACTCTTAATTGATCATGACACATAGACGTAACAAAGTATTTCCTCCATTGTGGGCCGTTATGGCTCAATGTCATACACCGCGCAAAGGATGCGCGGCGACACCCTGTGGCACGCCGAACTGCCGATAGAAGAAGAAACGCCATCACATGAATACAATGACTTCCCCGATCGTCATGGAAGTGGTGAAGACGCGTCAGGACCTGAACGCCTTCATCGCCTTCCCGGGTTCGCTGTACACAGGGGACCCCTGTTGGGTCGAGCCACTGCACATGGAACGTCGCGAGCACCTGTCGGCCAAGAATCCGGCATCGTTGCACGTGACCTGGCAGGCCTGGGTGGCCAGGCGCGGTCACGTCATCGTCGGCCGGGTCATGGCTCAGATCGATACGCTGCACCGCGAACTGCATGGCGCGGACACCGGCCACTTCGGCATGCTCGATGCCGTTGACGACCCGGAGGTCTTTCGCAGCCTTATGGCGACCGCCGAAACCTGGCTGCGCGAACAGGGCGCACACCAGATCACCGGCCCCTTCACCCTGAACATCAATCAGGAAAGCGGATTGCTGGTCGAAGGTTTCGATACGCCCCCCTCGGCGTTCATGAACCACAACCACCCTTATTACCAGAAGCACCTGTCCGCGCTGGGCTACGGGCCGGCCGTGGACTTGCTCGCCTACTGGATGCGCACCGACGAGCTGAATTTCCCGGCCCCGCTCAAACGCATGATGGACCGCGAACGCGCCCGCATCTCGATTCGCACCCTGGACCGAAGCAAGTTCGAGGCCGAGATGCAGACCCTGCGGGACATCTTCAACGATGCCTGGGCGAAGAACTGGGGCTTCGTGCCGTTCACCGAGAAAGAATTCAGTGAACTGGGTGCGCAGATGAAAATGCTGGTGCCCGAAGACCTGATCTACATCGCCGAAATCGACGGCAAGCCGTGCGCGTTCATCGTGGCGATGCCAAACCTGCACGAAGCCATTGCGCCGCTGAAGGGCCGCCTGCTGCCGTTCGGCTGGCTGCGCCTGTTGTGGAAGCTCAAGGTGTCCGGCACCCGCACCGCCCGCGTGCCGTTGATGGGCGTTCGCCAGCAGTATCAGTTCAGCCGCCAGGGCCCGGTGTTGGCGCTGTTGCTGATCGAAGCCCTCTACCAGCCCTTTGTCCGGCGCAAGATCGAGGCGCTGGAGATGTCGTGGATTCTGGAAACCAACACCGGCATGCGCACGATTCTGGAACGCATCGGCACCCAGGCCTACAAGCGCTATCGCCTTTATGAAAAACGCATCTGAACCGGCGCGCTTTTCAGCGCTGGTACTGGCCGGGGATCGACACGCCAACGACCCGGTTATCGCCCTGGGCGACGCGGGTTGCAAGGCGCTGACGCCGGTCAACGGTGTGCCGATGCTGCACCGCGTGGTGTCCGCCCTGAACAGCAGCGAGCTGATCGGCGACATCACCCTGGTGGGCCCGAATCGCGCGCTGCTGGATCGCGACCCGTTCATGCACGCGCTGCTGGACAGCGGTGCGGTGTCGGCCCTGGAACCGGCCGCCTCCCCCAGCGCTAGCGCGTTGCGGGGCCTGCAACACATCGCCGCGCGGCCGGTGTTCGTCACCACCGCCGACCATGCGTTGCTGCGCCGGGAAATCGTCGACCATTTTCTTCAGCACTCCCGCACTAGCGGCTGCGACGTGACGGTTGCCGTGACCCCGCTGGCCACCGTGCTCGGCATGTTTCCCGACAACCGACGCACCGCCATCAAGCTGCAGGGCGGTCCGTACTGCGGCAGCAATATGTTTGCGTTCATGACCCCGGAAAGCGAAAAGATCGCGGCGTTCTGGCGCAACATCGAGCAGCAGCGCAAGAACCCGAGAAAGGTGATTGCCGGCGCACTGGGCTTTACCGCCACGCTGAAATACCTGCTCGGCCGCTTGTCGCTGGATCAGGCGATGCAGCGCATTTCCGCGGCCGTCGGGGTGCGTGTCGGGGCGGTGGTCATGCCGTTCGCGGAGGCCGCGGTCGACATCGATTCGGTCAGCGATCACCGCCTTGTCGAACAGACCCTGCGCCAGAGAATGAATGCCGAGCCTGTCGAATGCTCCTGATCGAACGCTACATCATTGCCGAAATACGTCGTCCGGTAACGGTCATGGTCGGGATCCTGACCTTCGTCTTCGCCAGCTACTCGGCCGAGCGTTACCTGACTCAGGCGGCCAATGGCACCCTGGCGTTGCAGGCGGTGCTGGACATGGTCGTCTACAAAGTGATCATCGCCCTGGAAATGCTGGTGCCGGTGGCGCTGTACGCCTCGGTCGCGATTGCCCTGGGCCGGCTGTATCACGACTCCGAAGTCACGGCGATTCTGGCGTCCGGCGCCAGCCCGTTGCGCCTGTACCGGGCCATTGCCCTGATTTCGCTGCCGATCGCCATCGCGGTCACGGTGCTCTCGGTCTACGGCCGGCCGTGGGCGTACACCCAGACCTATCGCCTGGAGCAGGAATCGCGCACCGATCTGGACGTCAACCACCTGCTGTCCCACCGCTTCAACCTCAATCAGGACAACGGCCGGATGATTTTGGCCGAGCGCATCGATCACGCCACCGGCACCCTGGAAAACGCGCTGATCTACGATCCCGGCGAAGGCAAGACCCGCATCTTCCGCTCGAACACCGCCAGCGTCGTCGACCCCAATCCGGATGACCCCATCGTGGCCATGACCACCGGTACGTCGTATTCCCTTGAGCACAAGGGCATCAAGGACGTGACCAGCGTGTTCACCAATATGCGCCTGCACCTCAAGCCCATCGAGCCGGAGCCGGACAACAAGCGCAAATCCACCTCCACCGCGCTGCTCAGCGTGTCGGCAGTGCCCCAGGACAAAGCCGAATTGCAGTGGCGCCTGACCCGTGGCGTGAGCGCGATTCTGCTGGCGTTGCTGGCCGTGCCCCTGAGCCGCACCGCGCCGCGCAAAGGCCGTTTCTCCACCCTGCTGCCGATTGCGAC
The DNA here is from genome assembly GCF_040202885.1 of Xanthomonas sp. WHRI 1810A. Taxonomy (NCBI): domain Bacteria; kingdom Pseudomonadati; phylum Pseudomonadota; class Gammaproteobacteria; order Lysobacterales; family Lysobacteraceae; genus Xanthomonas; species Xanthomonas sp. WHRI 1810A. The sequence goes on along the minus strand of NZ_JBEGED010000008.1, from coordinate 220,075 downwards.
GCTGTTCGCGGTGATCTTCTACGCGGGCAACATCTGCCGGACCCTGGTGGGCAACACGTCGCTGCCGATGATCCCCGGCGTCTGGCTGGTGCCACTGCTGATGGCGATCGGGGTGCTGATCTTCATCGCCCGCGACCTTGGGCTGCTGCGGCGCCGCACTCAATGAGGATTACCAGCCTCTACCTGATTCGTAACGTACTGATCGGGTTTGTTGCGGCCGCCGCCTTGCTGCTGCCGCTGTTCACCACCTTCGATTTGATCAGCGAACTGGACGACGTCAGCTCCGGCGGCTATCGCTGGACTCAGGCGCTGCAAGTGGTGCTCATGACCCTACCGCGACGGGCCGTGGACCTGGGGCCGTTCATTGCCTTGCTGGGCGGGATCGTCGGGCTCGGGCAACTGGCTCTGACCCAGGAACTGACCGCCATGCGCACGGCGGGGATTTCCATCGTGCGGATTGCGATCACCACGGTCATGGCCGGCGTGATCCTGGTGCTGCTGCTGGGGGTGATGGACGAGTGGGTCGCCTCGCCGCTGCAGCAGCGCGGCGTGCAGATCAGAAACGAAGCCCTGGCGGTGTCCGGGGAAGCGGCCAGCCCGTCGGGGAGTATCTGGGCCCGGCGCGGTGACGAGGTCGCGCGGATCGGCGCCATGACGCGGCATAACACCCCGGTCAGCGTCGAGATCTTCCGCTACACCACCGAGCTGCGCCTCAAATCCTACGTGTTTGCCGACAGCGCGCAGATCCGCCCGGACGGCACCTGGCTGTTGAAGAACGCCCAGATCAAGGAATGGAACGGCGACGAGGAAAGCATTCGCCAACAAGACACGCTGGAGTGGAAATCGGTGTTTTCCGACCGCCGCCTGAAAGAACTCACGCTGCCGACCGACAGCTTCTCCATCCAGCAGCTGCACCACTACATCCTGTTTCTCAACGGTTCGGATCAGCCGTCGGCCGAGTACGAAATGGCCATGTGGCAAAAGCTCGGGCGACCGATCCTGACCCTGGCGATGATTCTGTTCGCCGTGCCGTTCACCTTCGCCCAGCAACGCTCGCCCGGACTGGGCGGCCGGCTGGCGGTGGGTGCGGTGGTCGGGCTGCTGATTTACGTAAGCAACCAGATCATCGCCAACCTCGGGCTGCTGCTGGCCGGCAACGTGCTGCTGACCACGCTGCTGCCGTCGGTGGCGCTGCTGGGGATTGCGCTGATGCTGATTTACCGTTTTGACCGAGCCCGCTGAATGAACGCCCTCACCGATTCGACCCCTCGCCCCGAACGCATCGGCATCGTGCTCAACCCGGCCAGTGGCTACGTGCGCCGCCATCTTCCGCGCCTGCGCGGGCTGGCGGCGGGGATAGCTGGCGCGACGGTCATCGAAGCCATAACCGACGAGCAGATTTCCAGCGCGGTCGACGCACTGGGCCTGGGCCCTGACGACCTGCTGGTGGTGATGGGCGGCGACGGCACTCTGCAAGCGGCGCTCACGGCGATGCTCCGGCGTGAGTCGCTGGCCGTGCCCTGCGTCCTCGCCCTGCCCGCCGGCACCACCAACATGAGCGCGGCCGATCTGGGTTCGCGATCCAAGCCTGTGGTGGCGCTGCAAGCGTTGAACGACTGGCTCGGCGGCAAGACCTCGGCCCCGGCCATCTGCGCGCGCTCGGTGTTGCAGGTGTCCGATGCCAGTGCCACGCCGCCTCGGTTCGGCATGTTCTTCGGCGCCGGGGCGATCATCAACGGGGTCCGCTACTTTCACAACAACCTGCGGCCCAAAGGCATACGCGGCGCCCTGGGTCCATCGCTGGCCTTTGTGCGCATGGTGCTGTCGCTGTTTCGCGGCGCCGAATACACCGCGCTGCCGGCAACCCCTGCGCGATTGCACCTCCAGCCGCATCCGGTGTTCGCGCCCTGGCTGCTGGTGTTGGCGACCACCCTTGACACCCTGCTCCTGGGCAGCACGCCCTACTGGGGCCGCGAAAAAGCCCCGATGCATTTCACCGCAATCGCTCACCGGGCCCCGCGCCTGTCGCGCTCGCTGTTTTTTCTGCTGCGCGGCAAGGCCAGCGCGACGATGAAAGGCAACCCGGCCTACATCAGCCACAACCTGGACCACACCGCCATTGATGACCTGACCGAATACCTGCTCGATGGGGAAATATTTCCGGTGCACGGGCAACTTCAGCTGTCGGCGACCCCAGCCGTGCGCTTCATCGTGCTTTAAGGATCGGCCATGCCAGACCTCCCCGCCGCTGCACCGACCCCCGCCCTGCTGGCCACGGTTGCCGAGCAATGTGCGTTGCCGGTGGCCGATGAGTTGCAGGCGTTGTCCCAGGTGCTGCGCACGCGCTTCGGTGACGCCCTGAGCGGCCTGCTGTTTTATGGCTCGTGCCTGCGCAGCGGCGACCCGACCGAGGGCCTGGTGGACCTTTACGTGTTGGTGGATGACTACGCCAACGTGCACACCCATCTGCTGCCGCGCCTGGCGAATCAGTGGCTGCCGCCCACGGTGTTCCTGCTCAAGACCGTGCTGCCCGATGGCCGGACGTTGCACGCCAAGTGCGCGCTGATCTCGCTGAAGCATTTCGAAGACGGCACCGGTGGCTGGTTTCAGAGCTACCTGTGGGGGCGCTTTTCCCAACCGTCGCGGCTGGTGTATGTCCGCGATCAAGGGGTTCAGGGCCGGGTGCATGTAGCGCTGGCCACTGGGGTGATCCGCATGATGTCCGAGACCCTCGGCGCCCAGGAGGCGACGTTTACCAGTTTCGCTTTTTGGGAACGGGCATTCGCCCTGACCTACGGCACCGAGCTGCGCCCGGAAAAGGCCAGTCGCCCGACGGAAATCGTCACCCACAACGCCGAGTACTACAGCCGCGTGACCCGCGACGCAGTGGCCTCGGTGCCCGGGCTGTCGCCGTCATTCAATCAGGCTGACGGCTTCATCCGGGATTGCGATGGCGCCCGGCAGCAACAGACCCGCCGCCGCTGGAAGGTCCGACGTGTTCAGGGCCGTACGCTGAACGTGCTGCGCCTGATCAAGTCATTCTTCACCTTTGAAGACGGTGTCGACTATGTCATCTGGAAACTGGAGCGGCATTTGGGCGAGCCGGTGAAGGTCAGCCCGCACCTGCACCGCTACCCGCTGATTTTCTGCTGGCCGCTGCTCTGGCGACTGCTGCGCAACCGGCGGCTGCGCTGAGTTTCTTTACCCGGCTCAGGTGCTCTGCTTGCCGGCCGACGCGTTGCACGCAGGCTTGACCGTGTTGGTCCGGGTGACGTCCACCGTGCCCAGATGCTGTAAGGTGCTGCGGCCGAGAATGACGGTGTAATCCTTCTTGCCGCGGCTCTTGAGCGCCAGCTCTTCCTGATAGGTCTGGTTGCCGATGCACAGCTCCATCTTCACCACCTGGCGATGGCCACCGCCGCCGATCAGGCCCTTGCCTTTTTCCGAACGCAGGATCTTGCGCTCGAACGGCACGTCCACCAGCGCACCGGTCAACCCCTTGGGCACCTGCACCGAGAAACGCACCCATTTTTCACTGCCCTTGTCGAACGGCACGATATTCGCCGCCGCCAGATAAGAGTTCTCGGCGGACGTGTCCATCTCGACCTTGACCGCGGTTTGCTCGGGCATCAACAGCGCCTCCTCCTCCCAACCGAACACCTGACTGGGCGCGGCGGCCAACGTGAGCGAGGGCAACATCAGGGCAAAGGCGGTACCGATGACGAGTGAAGTGAGGTTCTGCATTGAGGGATCTCCAGGACGTTTCGCATAGTGCCTCAAGTGCCAGAACGAGGCCATGCCTGGCGCCGGGCGGCAGATGAAACTTTACGCGGCCCGACCGCCATTCGCGTTGTGCCTGACCCAGCGCATCGCAGCCTTCGGCGGCTCCTACAGGGGTTCGGTGGCGCTCGGCGAATCCTGGCATATACGCGGTCCACTGTAGGAGCTCTCGGAGGTTACGACGGCAGCGATGGGCTGCGAAGCGGCCCCAAAACCTGCCACTGCGTTCCGCCTGACACACCGCGTACACAGGTTTCACTGCCGCTGCGCGACAGATCGCAGGCAAGCCAGCTCCCACGGCCTGCGGCC